>CAMCRC010000009.1 GCA_945877175.1 Klebsiella pneumoniae
TTGCCTCGGCAGGGTAGGCCAGTACTTTGCCATCCAGCAACTGCAATGCAGCTTGACGAATTTTCCACTGACCGGATTGCACAGTATCGTTCCAGGGCGCTACTTGCGTGAGTCCTGCAGCGCACGATCCTGCGCTTGGACATTTGCCGCTTTCTGCTCTCGCTCTGAACGAACTCGTTTGGCGAGATCAGAATCCTGCAACGCAAGAATCTGAGCAGCGAGATAGCCAGCATTCCTGGCGCCTGTCTTGCCAATTGCGACAGTGGCTACGGGAATTCCAGCGGGCATCTGCACTGTAGACAACAGGGAGTCCATGCCCTGCATGGGGCCGGAATCAATTGGTACGCCGATTACCGGCTTCAAGGTGTGGGCCGCGACAGCACCGGCCAGGTGAGCTGCAAGTCCGGCGCCGGCGATGAACACTCCGCAGCCTCTTGCTTCGGCATCACTTATGTAAAGCTGTGTAGCCGCTGGTGTGCGGTGAGCAGACGTAATTTTCATTTCGCATTGAACACCAAGGATTCCCAGAACATCACTGGCTCCCTGCATCACAGGAAGGTCTGACTCAGAACCCATGAGAATCGCAACAAAAGGTCGGGACATTCTGCATCTCTCCACACGAAAAATAGAGCGGGTGAAATTACAGGACTCTCAATAGCCTTGCAAGGGCGCCTGCCGGAGCAAGGTATAGCGCCCGGACACCACTGTTATCGCTCCTGCGAGTTCCAGGGACAGGAGTTCCGTTTGCAGATCAAAGACGCTCAGGTTTGTCCGAGCAGCAATACTGTCAAATGAAATCGGATCGAATCCCATGGCCTCAATAATTTTTTGCTGATTCACAGTAGGCGCTATCCCCGGGACTTTCGCGTTGACTGTACTTCTTGAGTTCTTGAGGTCGGGGGCTCCAGGCTCCAGTGCAAGTGTCAGTAGCCCGTCCAGTTGATTCCATAGATCCTGAGGCGTTTCCGCCAAAGTCGCCCCCTCTCTGATCAACTTGTGACAGCCTCTGCTGAGCGCGTTGCGTATGGAGCCTGGGACGGCAAAGACCTCGCGGTTCTGCTCCATCGCCATTCTGGCCGTGATGAGAGATCCGCTTTGCAATGCAGCCTCGACGACGAGGACGCCGATGCTCAATCCGCTGATGATACGATTACGGCGCGGGAAATTGGCAGGTAGCGGACGGTAACCCAGTGGAAATTCTGAAACCAGAGCGCCATTCTCGAGAATTCTTGAGGCAAGGTGCGCGTTGCTCCGTGGATATATGTGGTCAACTCCGGTCGCGACTACGCTGACGGTAATTCCGCCACTATCTACAGCCGCCTTGTGCGCTGCCGTATCGATACCCGTAGCGAGACCACTGCAAACTCCAAGTCCTTGCCCGACGATCCCTGTTGCAAACAAGTCTGTAATCTCCCGCCCATCAACACTGCAGCGTCGGCTACCTACGATCGCGATCTGAGGAATCGAAAGGGCTCTGGCGTTTCCACGCACAAAAAGAAGAGGAGGGGGGTCTGCAATCTCGCGCAGCAGGGGAGGATAGGTCGAATCTCTTAGCGTGATGATTGTATTGTCAGACAACCGGGACCATGCAATTGAAGCCTCTGCGAGCCATCGTGCTTCTGCGGAGCGCATGGCAACTGAGATGCGCGATGCAGCGTCTTCCAGATTCGCTGAAGAACATTCCGAAAAAGTATCACCCTTTACCGGAAAATCTCGATTCAGCATCAGCTTGCGTAGCAATGCAACAGTGATGTTTTCTGCGTGAAACAGCGTCAGCCAGTCAAGCAGCTCGGAGTCATTCATTCTCTTTGATCTTCCATGATCCAAAGGACTTTGCGGGTAACACTCAGGGAGTGCGGACGGTATCTCCAACAGCAGAAGGTTGGGTCAGGGACAGGATGACACCATAGCTCATCCGGTCGAACACTCTGTAGACCAGAAGCATGCCGATCTCCGTCGAAGGCAGACGTACATCCTTGCGCGTGACGGGATCAGAAACTTCGTCTCCTTCGCGGAAAATTGACAGTACATCGCCTTCGGTGAGTCCATCATTTCCGCCCAGATTGAGCACTGTCGATTCGAATTGCGCGGCCTGACTCTCGTTGTTGAGCAAGCCGATGATGCTCCCTTGCAGCGCTGCGTCCGGAGTCGTCGGAAAGTAGTCAATGTTGATCCGGGCCGTTTCCTGTGGCAGCAAGTGGTCACCCGCCTTGAGTTCTTCACTGCTCTGAACGATCAGTGCCCGCTTGAGTCCTTCTCCCTCGTCAGACACTACGTTCAGCGCGCCGAGCTTGATGGCTTCCTGGCCAAGGACTTCGCCCTCTGCGCCCACGTAGGTGGCGCCAAGCCGAAAAATTTCATAACCAGTCGCATCGCTTGCCCATTCACCTCGGACAATCACTTCGTGACCGGCACCCATAATCAAATTTCCAGATGCGCTGGAAATTATGTAAGGCGACGCTTCAAAGCTTTCCGCCTCGACAATGCGATTCTCGATCAGGAAGCCCTCCAGTGCCTGGCGCGGAATCACGGGAATAGGGTTCAAAAGCGGGGTTTCACGTACTGTCGGGCTCAGTCTTACAGTCTGACGGTCTCCTCTCTCCATGACGATGCGAGGTCCGTTTGCTGAGGCCACAAGGCGCAGAATATCTCCCGGGTAGATGAGATCCGGATCCTGCACCTCTGGATTGCCTTCCCAGATTTCGGGCCAGCGCCAGGGCTCTTCAAGAAATATGGATGCAATATCCCAGAGCGTGTCACCTTCTTTTACGACATAGGAATCGGGAGACCCAGGCGCCAAAGACAGGATTTGTGAATATGTAGAAACGAAGGGAAACACGGTAAGAACGCCAAACACGCAGAATACGATCAGCCTCTTCAGTCTTGGCACGTTCATATTTACAATCCGGCTTTGTTGGGCGAGGTTCGGTATCTTAGCAATAAGGTATACTGATCACTAGAAGCAGTTCACAGTACTGAAATTAATTTTCTACCCTAAGTTACGGGCTTTCTTGGTAATTGTTGCATATGGCCATATTGAATATCCTGGAGTTTCCCGACCTGAGGCTGCGTCGGAAAGCTACGCCCGTTACAGACTTCACACCAGAGTTGTCGAGAATCATCGACGACATGTTCGAGACGATGTACGCCGCGCCAGGAATCGGGCTGGCTGCTACACAGGTCAATATCCACAAGCAGCTGATAGTGATTGATATATCCGACAATAAAGATGCCCCTCTCGTGTTCATCAATCCCCGCATCGAGATTATAGACCAGACGCTTGAAGACTATGATGAAGGCTGCCTTTCAGTTCCCGGTTTTTATGAAACGGTGTCGAGGCCTCGGGTGGTGCGGATCAGTGCGCTTGACCGAACTGGAGAGCCTTTGGTCATGGAAACCGACGGTCTGCTGGCAACCTGCATTCAGCACGAATTGGACCATCTCAACGGCAAATTGTTTGTCGATTACCTGAGCACGCTCAAGCGCGAGCGAATTCGCAAGAAGCTCGAGCTGGCGCACAAGGAATCGGCCTGATTACCCGCGTGCTACTTACTTTCACGACTCGCACAGACCCCCCCGACTTGGGAACTTGAATGACTGCATTGAGAATCGTATTCGCGGGAACCCCCTCTTTTGCTGCGCACATTCTGGAGGCGCTTCTGAACGCCCAACATGAAATTGTCGGCGTCTACACACAACCAGATCGGCCGGCCGGTCGGGGCAAGCAACTGCAGGCTAGTGCGGTCAAGCAGGTTGCACTTGCGAATGGTATTCCCGTGTTCCAGCCAGTCAGCCTGCGAGCTGAGAGCGAGCAAGAAGCATTGGCAAGGCTGGGTGCCGATCTCATGGTCGTTGTGGCGTATGGGCTGATCCTGCCGCAGGGAATTCTCGACACCCCTCGCCTTGGCTGCATCAATGTTCACGCTTCGCTGCTGCCGCGCTGGAGAGGCGCTGCCCCGATTGAACGCGCGTTGATGGCTGGCGACACTCGCACTGGCGTGACCATCATGCAGATGGAGAGGGGTCTGGACACTGGCGCAATGCTTTGCAAAGAGGAAGTTGAAATATTTGAAGAAGACGATCGACTAAGCCTGGAACGCAAACTTGAAGTTGCCGGCACGAAAGCGCTTTTTGAAGCCCTTCACAATATTGACCAATTCATGGCACAAGCAGAGCCGCAGGATCACAGCACCAGCACCTATGCCAACAAGCTTGAGAAATCGGAGGCCCTGGTAGACTGGAAGCTGGATGCCTCTGCAATCGATCGACTGATTCGCGCTGGCGTTGGCCGCAATCCCGCATACAGTGAGTACAATGGCGAGCGGATCCGATTCCTCAAAGCATCAGTTCTGGTGGCCCGGGTTCCAGAAATCGCAGGCGTCATCATTCAAGCAGACAAAGAGGGACTTCAAGTGGCCTGTGGAGAGTCTGTCCTGAACATAACCGTCATCCAGTTACCAGGTAAAAATCCCGTGTCGATGCGAGAATTCGTCAATTCCCGCAAGGACTTCTTCGCACAAGGCTCACGTTTTGACACCAGCGCTGTATTGGTGCCATGAAGCCAGGACAGCTGCGGGCCCTGGCCGCCACCATCCTGAGCAAACTTCTTCAACAACAAGGCTCGCTTGCTACATTGCTGGAAAGGCCATCTGTCGATGCGCAGGAGTTTCCCCTTTTGCAGGAAATTTGCTTCGGAACCTGCCGGTGGTACTTTCAGCTGGATGCCATGCTGGCTCAGCTTCTGGAAAAGCCGCTCAAGCCGAAAGATCTGGACGTGCGCTGCCTGCTTATGACCGGGCTCTATCAGCTTCACTATCTCAGGGTGCCGGAATATGCCGTCGTGAACGAGACAGTCGCGGCGACGCTGGTACTGAAGAAGCAATGGGCGAAAGGATTTGTGAATGCCATCCTGCGATCCTATCTGCGAGACAAGGATGAGATCGCCTCGCGAGCACTGCTCAAGGAACCAGGTCGTTTCGCACACCCACAATGGTTCGTCAGCCGCATGAAAGCAGCATGGCCTGAGCATTGGCAGGGGCTGCTGGAAGCCAACAACGAGCATCCGCCAATGACCCTGCGCGTCAATCTTGGTCGAATGTCTCGTCCAGCGTATCTGACCGCCTTGCTGGAGGCAGGCATCACTGCCCGCGCTGGCAACCTCTGCGCGTCGAGTATCTACCTTGAGGCTGCTTGTCCAGTGACTGCCCTTCCCGGCTTCGAGGAGGGGCTCATCAGCGTACAGGACGAAGCCTCGCAGCTGATTCCCGGACTTCTGGAGTTGCAGTCAGGCCTCGCGATCCTGGATGCCTGTGCAGCACCTGGAGGCAAGACCTGCCATTTGCTGGAAAGCGGTTTTGCTTTCAGCCGCCTGGTTGCTCTCGACAACGATGCCCGCCGACTTGAGCGTGTGCAGCAGAATCTGCAGCGCCTGCAACTTCAGGCGGACGTGATCTGCGGCGACGCCGGACAAACAGCACAGTGGTGGGACGGCAATCAGTTCGATCGCATACTTCTGGACGCGCCTTGCTCTGCGACTGGCATCATTCGCCGGCATCCGGATATCAAACTATTGCGCCTTCCGGATCATGTTCTCGCACTTCAGAAGGTACAGCTCACCTTGCTGAAGTCACTCTGGACCTGTTTGACTCCTGGCGGCCTTCTCTTGTACTCCACCTGCTCAGTCCTGCCAGAAGAGAACTCCGACACCATCGGCGCATTCATTGCCTGTACGGAAGAAGCGAAACTCGAAGAAATCCCAGCGGAATGGGGAGTAGAATGCCCGCAGGGCAGGCAGTTGCTGCCAAGCGCCCAGGGACAGGATGGTTTCTATTTTGCGAGATTGCGCAAAGCACCACTTTGACTGCGACTCCTTCGCGGGACCAGCGCAAAAGATATGAATCCGGAGATTGCCTGCTAGATGAAAATCATTATTTTGGGAGCTAACCACGTTGCCATTTCGCTCGCCGAAAACCTTGCCAGCGAAGCCAATGACATTACGATTGTCGACCCTGATGCCGAGAAGCTGCGCGAGCTCAAGGACCGAATCGATATCGGCACGGCGGTAGGGCAGCCGTCCTATCCGGACGTGCTGCGCATGGCGGGAGGTGATGACGCCGACATGCTGATTGCGGTGACCGAGAACGATGAGGTCAACCTCATCGCCTGTCAGATAGCGCACGTCCTGTTCAAGACTCCCAAAAAGATCTGCCGTCTGCGTTCGGCCTCCTACATGTCCGCGGAAGGCCTGTTCGGCCCCGGCGCCATTGCAGCCGATGTGGTGATCAGTCCGGAACAGCTCGTTTCGCACTACATTGAGCGGCTGATCGATCTGCCAGGTTCATTGCAGGTTCTGGACTTCGCCGACGGCAAGGCCCAGCTCGTTGCTGTAAAGGCCTACTACGGCGGGCCTCTGGTAGGACAGGAGATTCGCTTCCTGCGCGAGCACATGCCGAATGTGGATACCCGAGTGGCCGCAATATTCAGGCGTGATACCGCGATAATGCCGGAAGGATCCACAGTGATTGAAGCCGATGACGAGGTCTTCTTCATCGCGGCGCAACGCAATATTCGCGCGGTCATGGGAGAGCTGCGCCGGCTGGACAAGCCTTACAAGCGCCTCATCATTGCGGGAGGCGGCAATATCGGTTCGCGACTCGCAGAGGCTGTCGAGAAGCGCTACCAGACCAAAATCATCGAGCACAATCCGCAGCGCTGCGCCTATCTTTCCGAGCGCCTGAACAAGACCATCATCCTGAATGGACTGTCTTCCGACAAGGAACTCCTGCTGGAAGAGAGCATTGAGGACACAGATGTATTTCTTGCGCTGACCAATGACGATGAAGCAAACATCATGTCTTCGATGCTCGCCAAGCGACTTGGCGCACGCAAGGTGATGACCTTGATCAACAACCCTGCCTATGTTGATCTGGTTCAAGGAGGCGAAATTGATATCGCCATCTCACCCCAGCTTGCCACCATCGGCAGCCTTCTGACTCATGTGCGGCGTGGCGACATTGTGAACGTCCACTCGCTGCGACGCGGTGCCGCAGAAGCACTGGAAGCCATTGCCCATGGTGACAGTCACTCGTCGAAAGTCGTTGGCAAGGCGATCGAAGACATTGAACTTCCGCCCGGGACAACAATCGGAGCCATCGTGCGGGACGAAGAAGTGTTGATTGCCCATGACAACATAGTCATACAATCGGGAGACCACGTAATCCTGTTCCTTGTCGACAAGAAGCGAATTCCTGAAGTGGAACGACTCTTCCAGGTGGGACTGACTTTCTTTTGAAGCCACTATGCATCTAAGCGTCGTTTCAAAAATTCTGGGCTTGCTGCTGATGTTGTTCAGCATACTGGCGAATCTGCCGTCCATCCTGGTGTCGCTCTTTTATAGTGATGGGGAGTTGTCTTCTTTCACAACCGCGCTTTTCATCACGTTCAGTACCGGCTTCCTTCTGTGGTTGATGACCTGGAGGTCCGCCAAGGAGTTGAGGACGCGAGATGGCTTTCTTATCGTCACTCTTTTCTGGACCGTCCTTGGAACGTTCGGGGCTCTTCCCTTCTATTTTTCTTTCGAATTGCCTCTTTCAATTACGGATGCAGTGTTCGAATCCATTTCCGGACTGAGCACTACCGGTGCAACTGTCATCGTCGGCCTTGAAGAAGTACCAAAATCCCTGCTGTTCTATCGTGCTCAACTGCAGTGGCTGGGCGGAATGGGAATCGTG
Organism: Klebsiella pneumoniae; assembly: GCA_945877175.1. Taxonomy (GTDB): domain Bacteria; phylum Pseudomonadota; class Gammaproteobacteria; order Pseudomonadales; family Pseudohongiellaceae; genus UBA5078. Next base: position 7,731 of record CAMCRC010000009.1, read on the forward strand.
GCGCTTGCTGTGGCTGTGTTGCCGATGCTCGGAATCGGCGGCATGCAATTGTACAGAGCAGAAAGTCCAGGACCGGTCAAGAACGACAATCTTGTGCCGCGACTGGCAGAAACTGCGAAGGCACTCTGGTATATCTACCTGGCGTTGACAGCCAGTTGCACATTTGCCTTCTGGGCAGCCGGAATGACTTTCTTCGACGCGATTTGTCACAGCTTTGCAACGGTGGCGATTGGGGGATTCTCAACCCACGATGCCAGTCTTGGATATTTTGACAGCTCGCTCATCAATATGATTGCGACGGTATTCATGCTGCTCGCCGGGGTCAATTTTGCACTGCATTTCACCGCATGGCGCATGCAAAGTCTGCGACAGTATCTGCGTGACCCTGAATTCAAATTCTACCTGATATTTCTGCTCGTACTTTCGGTGGCAACGAGCGTAGTGTTGTACAGCACCGCCACCTACAGCGGCTTCGACTCGATCATTCACGGCGTCTTCCAGAGCGTCTCGATCGCCACTACAACAGGTTTTGTTACTGCTGACTTCAGTCAGTGGCCCTCCTTTCTTCCTTACATGTTGATCTATGCATCGATCATTGGCGCCTGCGCAGGGTCGACGGGAGGCGGCATGAAGGTCATCCGCATTCTTCTGATCTTGAAACAGGGTTTGCGGGAAGTGCAACGACTCATTCACCCCAATGCGATCATTCCGATAAAGCTGGGGAATACACTCGTTCCAGATCGTGTCATAGAAGCGGTGTGGGGTTTCTTTGCAGTATACGTAATGGTGTTTCTGGCGCTGCTGCTGGCATTGCTTGCAACAGGTCTTGACGTCATAACGGCGTTCAGTGCGGTTGGTGCGGCCATAAACAATCTTGGCGCTGGGCTGGAAGGCGTCTCACAAAATTACAGTCTGCTGTCCGACCAGGCAAAATGGATTCTTTGTTTCGCAATGTTGCTCGGACGACTCGAAATATTTACCCTGCTGGTGCTGTTCCTTCCAATGTTCTGGCGACGCTAGCGATAAAGTGCATTCTTGCTGTTGTCCGGTTGATGTTTGAAACGCCGGTACTCCCATTGATACTGAACAGGCACTTCACGCACACAGCGTTCTACTTGCCGGTTCAATTCCGCTCCTGCAGTTTCCAGATCTTCTGCGGCGACACCGACGTCTGCCTCTGTGATCCTGATTGCAAACCCCTTTCCTTGCGGGAGTCGTTCCGCATACATCACGATCACTGCCGCTTGCGTCCTTGCCGCCAGCTTTGCTACCAGCGTCATGGTCAGTGCAGGAACGCCGAAGAAGGGGGCGAAAACGCCACTGTCCAGCGCAGGCTCCTGGTCGGGGAGGATACCAACGATCTCCCCGCGCTCCAGGGCCTTTACGAGCATGGCAATTCCTTTTCGAGATGTGGGCGCAAGCCGGGCACCAGCGCGCCCTCGGTATGACACGATAGCGTCTTCAAACCCGACCAGCTTGGGTGGCTTGTACAGATAAGTCGTCTGTGCGCGACGATCCAGGTACAGTCCACAAAGCTCCCAGTTGCCTATGTGGGGCGCGAGCACGATGACGCCTTTCCCCCGGGCCAAAGCAATCTCCAGCACTTCTTGCCCGCTAACGGACACTATGCTGGCAAGCACTTCGTCCACCGAACGCAACCAGACTCGGCCCAACTCACAGGCAAATTTCGTGGTTTCAAGAGCACTGGCGCGCGCCAGCTTTTCTCGCTCCCGCTCCGTCAATTGTGGAAAGCAGAGCGCGAGGTTGCAGCGGGTGATTCGTCTGGAATCCGATGAAAGCGCCCAGACAATAGACGCTATGGGCGTCGCAATCGCATGGGCCCACCGCAGCGGCAGCAGCGCGCTGAAGTGCAGTGCGGCTTTGATCAGCAAGACCTTGGCGGTTTGGATTTGGTAACTCCTGAGCTTGTGGTCCAAGTGGCAAATTTGAAATCGATTCTCGCCACAGATGGCGCAAACGGGCGGAAATTCTACCCCAGGCACTGCTCGGCAGCAAAACAGCATTGACTGTGCTGGCTGGCGTAAGTATGGATATTGATTGAAGAATCAAGGATAATCGCGACCTTCTCAAAATACGCTCCGGAGCTTTTTCTTGTCTGCCAACGACACACAACCTGATGTGAGAACCTTTCAAGGCTTGATTCTTGCGCTACAGCAGTTCTGGGCTAATCAGGGCTGTGTGCTCATGCAACCTCTTGACATGGAGGTAGGGGCTGGCACCTTCCACCCGGCAACATTTCTGCGCGCCATCGGGCCGGAGAGTTGGAACACGGCTTATGTTCAGCCAAGTCGCCGACCTACAGATGGTCGTTATGGGGAAAACCCCAACCGTCTGCAGCATTACTACCAGTTTCAAGTCATTCTGAAACCATCTCCTTCCAATATTCAGGAGCTCTACCTCGAATCACTTGCCAGCCTGGGAATCGATACGCTTGTCCATGATATTCGTTTTGTCGAAGACAATTGGGAATCTCCAACACTCGGCGCCTGGGGCCTCGGCTGGGAGGTTTGGCTGAATGGCATGGAAGTAACCCAGTTCACTTACTTTCAGCAGGTTGGCGGGCTTGAGTGCCATCCGGTCAGCGGCGAAATCACATACGGTATCGAGCGCATAGCAATGTACCTGCAGGGTGTGGACAGCATCTATGACATCGTGTGGACCAATGGCCCCAATGGGATAGTGACGTACGGCGACGTGTTCAAGCAGAACGAAGTGGAAATGTCAGCTTACAATTTCGAACACGCTGATGTGGATATCCTGTTCCGCAACTTCACGGATTGCGAACAGCAGTGTCAGCGTCTCATTGAGAAAGGTCTGGCGCTGCCAGCCTACGAGCAGGTGCTCAAGGCTTCGCACTATTTCAATTTGCTCGACGCGCGACATGCCATTTCAGTGACCGAGCGCCAGCGCTATATCCTGCGCGTTCGGACTTTGTCACGGCTGGTGGCAGAAGCATACTTCGAAAGCAGAAAGGCATTGGGATTCCCGTTGGCACCGGCTGAATTGCGCAAACAGTATCTGGATTGAGAGCCCACAGCACACCATGACAAAAAATGATTTTCTGGTAGAGATAGGCACGGGGGAGCTCCCACCAAAGGCGCTGAGACTGTTGTCCGAAGCGTTCCTTGCCAATACGCGCGCAGCATTCGAAAACGCCGGGCTGGCGTTCGATTCTATCGAAGGCTTTGCGACACCGCGGAGGCTGGCAATACGTGCCATGGGACTCATGGAGTCGCAGCCTGACAAAACGGTAGAAAAAACCGGGCCAGCCGTTGCCTCCGCCTTTGACAAGGACGGAAACCTCACACCCGCGGCTGCTGGATTTGCCCGCTCATGCGGCACTACCGTTGATCAGCTCGAACGCGCCGAGAGGGACGGGGTGCTGAAGTTAGTATTCCGCAGTCTCGTGAAGGGCAACGACACTCGAGCACTGATTCCGGAGATCATCGCAAAAGCCTTGGCCAACCTGCCAATACCCAAGAAAATGCGCTGGGGAGCAAGTCGAGAGGAGTTTGTGCGTCCGGTTCACTGGGTTGTCATGATTTTCGGTGGACATGTAATTCCTGCGCAAATTCTGGGTATCAGCACTGGGAATGTCTCACGTGGTCATCGCTTCATGCACCCTTCGCCAGTGCCAGTCCTTGTAGCTGCTGACTATGAAGCAACTCTGCGGGCAGCCAAAGTTCTGGTGAATTACGAGGAGCGCAAAGCGCTCATCCGAACCTTGGTCGAAGCGGAAGGTGCTCGACTGCATGCCTCTGTTGTCATTGAAGATGATCTTCTGGAAGAGGTTACGAGCCTGGTCGAATGGCCAGTAGCACTGACGGGCCGTTTCGAAAAACACTTCCTGGAGGTGCCCAGCGAGGCGCTTATCTCCTCGATGAAGTCTCACCAGAAATGTTTCTATCTTCTGGACAGTACTGGCGCATTGCTGCCAAATTTCATCACGGTCAGCAATATCGAAAGTACTGATCCCGCGCAGGTGATTGCCGGAAATGAACGCGTCATTCGTCCGCGACTCTCGGATGCCAAGTTCTTCTTTGATACTGATCGAAAGACCACGCTCGATGCGCGGACAGCACAACTGAAAACCATCGTGTTTCAACAAGAGCTTGGCACGGTTTACGAAAAATCACAGAGAGTATCGCATCTGTGCATCGCCATAGCGTCTGAACTGAATGCGGATGCTGGCATGTGCGAACGCGCAGCGTTGCTGGGTAAAGCGGATCTGGTTACCAATCTGGTATCGGAGTTTGCCGAGTTGCAGGGCATTGCCGGATACTACTACGCCTTGCACGATGGCGAGTCAGATGAAGTGGCGCTTGCCTTGAACGAGCAATATATGCCGCGATTTTCCGGTGACAAGTTGCCAGCTACCCTGACAGGAAGTGTGCTGGCGATCGCCGACAAACTGGACACAATCGTCGGACTGTTCGCGATTGGTCAGCCGCCTACTGGCTCCAAGGATCCGTTTGCATTGCGTCGCGCCGCACTTGGCATCCTGCGGATCATCGTCGAGAAAGAGCTGAATCTGGATCTGCTGAAAACTATTCACGTAGCAAGCTCGCAGTACAGCAAGCTCACGCTGAAAGACGGCCTGGACATGCAGGTGTTCGAATTCCTGTTGGAGCGCTTCAAGGCGTGGTATCAGTCCGAAGGAATCAGCGCAGAGGTGTTTCAAGCTGTTCTGGCGGTCAAGCCGACCAAGCCGTTGGATTTCAATCTGCGCGTACATGCTGTTCATCGCTTCAGTCAGCTTCCAGAGGCGCAGTCTCTGGCTTCGGCGAACAAGCGGGTCTCCAATATTCTTCAAAAGCAGGGTAGTGGAGTCGGCTCGAGAGCCATCAACCCCGCTTTGTTCAATCACCCGGCGGAAGCGGAACTTGTGCGCACTCTGGAGCGTTGCCGCAACGCAACCAAACCGCTGTTTGCTGTGCGCAAGTATGCAGAGGGTCTGGAAATTCTGGCGAGCTCCAAGGTTCCCATCGATTCATTCTTCGATAGTGTGCTGGTCATGGACGAAGACCTGAGCGTACGTCAAAACAGAATCAACATCCTCGGCGAGCTTCGAAGCCTGTTCCTAGAGGTCGCTGATATATCTTGTCTGCAAACCAGTTGAGTGTGACGTGAAGCTGATCATTCTCGACCGGGATGGTGTCATCAACGAAGACTCCGACGATTACATCAAGTCGGCTGAGGAGTGGGTGCCCATCGCCGGCAGCATAGAGGCCATTGCAGCGCTCAGCAAGGCGGGTTACACAATCGCCGTTGCAACCAATCAATCCGGAATCTCCCGCCATCTGTTCGATGAATTTGACTTGGCTGCCATGCATCAGAAGATGTGTGATCTGGTGGAAGAGCAGGGCGGGGAAATTGCTGGTGTATTTTTTTGCCCTCATGGCCCAGACGACGGTTGCGAATGTCGCAAACCTGGCATCGGCCTGCTAAAACAGATTGAAAGCGAGTTTGGAACATCTGTCACCGATGCCCCTTTTGTAGGTGACAGCGACAAGGATTTATTGGCTGCGAGGCTGGCGGGTTGCCGGCCTGTCCTGGTACTGACCGGCAAGGGAGCTGCGACCCAACTGGTGTGTAGCGACAGCGAACTTGCCGGCGTTGATGTACATCCCGATTTGAATGCCTTCAAGGATGCTCTGCTGGGCCAATCATGCTGAATTATCTTCGCTCATTGGTGTTCTACGCCGGTTACTTCATTGCGACTGTGCTTACTTCCATCACCTGCATGATAATTTTCTGGTTTATTCCGTTGAAGAAGCGGTTCATCGTTTACTCATTATGGTGCCGATTCGTCCTGTTCTGGTTGAGACTGACCTGTGGAGTTCGTTACAAGCTCGAAGGACTTGAGAACATTCCAACGCATCCTGTCGTTGTGCTGTCTACACACCAAAGCGCGTGGGAAACCATCTACTTGTATTATGCCGTCTCCCCTGTTTGTCCTATCCTGAAAAAGGAGCTATTGAGTATACCGTTCTGGGGCTGGGCCATGCGCCTGCAAAAGCCAATCGCAATAGATCGAAGCAAGCCCCGGGAGGCGGGGAGATCCTTGCTCACGCAGGGACGACAGCGTCTTCAGGATGGATTGTCGGTCGTAATTTTTCCGGAGGGCACGCGAAGTGCGGCAGGGGAGTTGAAACCATTTTCACGTGGTGGGGCCAAGCTGGCCGTTACCGCAAATACGCCCGTCCTGCCAGTGATCCACAATGCTGGCTATTGCTGGCCAGCACATACGATCTTGAAAAAGCCGGGCATCATTCACGTACGCTTCGGCAAGCTGATTGAGGTGCAGGACAAAGATTCAACTGCCGTCACCAACGCTTTTTCAGATTGGGTGAGAGACAATATGGACGTCATCAACGACGACGCCCACAAGCTCATTTGAAAATATAACTATTTGTTATATATCAAGATTTTGTGCAGCAAGGGCGTTAGCTTCTATAAATTCACGACGCGGATCGACTTGATCCCCCATCAATGTAGTAAAGAGCTGGTCAGCGGCGATAGCATCTTCAATGGTGACCTGGAGCATCCGCCTGCTCTCTGGATCCATTGTTGTCTCCCAAAGCTGCTCGGGGTTCATCTCGCCCAATCCTTTGTAGCGCTGCAGGTAATGGCCTTTCATGGCGTCAGCCGTAAGCCATGTCAGCGCTTCCGCAAAACTGCTTATTTCCTGCTTTTTCTCGCCGCGCTGTACATAGGCCCCTTCTTCGATCAGGCCGGCCAGCGTGCTGCCGAGTTTGACGATTGCCTTGTATTCTCCAGAGTTGAAGAAATCCATGTTGAATTGATAGTCCTTGGTCAAGCCATGGAATGACTGTCGAACATGAGGAAGATAGATATTGCGCTCTCTGTCTCTATTGGCCGAGAGTTGGTATCCGGTGCTCGTTTTGGGGTGGACACGCAACATTGTCGCGGTCAGCTCTGAAACCCATCGAGTGACGGATTCCTCATTGAGATCAGTAATGTTCAACTCTCGTGTGAAGATCATTGCCTCCAGCACTTCGCTGGGATACAAGCGATTCAGGCGGCGCACGATGGCGTAGGTGCTGTTGTATTGCTTGACGATCATATCCAGGGCGTCGCCGCTGATTGGCGGCGCCTCAGCGTTGACGTACAGACTTGCACCTTCGAGAGCGATATGCGTCTGGTATCGGCCAAGCTCGTCATCGTCCTTGAGATATTGCTCGTGCTTGCCTTTGCGAATCTTGTAAAGAGGCGGCTGCGCAATGAAGATATGGCCTCGATCTACCAGTTCACGCATCTGCCGAAAGAAGAACGTCAGCAACAATGTTCGAATATGAGATCCATCCACATCCGCATCGGTCATGATGATGATGCTGTGATAACGCAGGTTCGCTGGCGAAAACTCCTCATTCCCGATTCCGCAACCCAGGGCTTTGATCAATGTCCCGATCTCAGCTGAGCTCAGCATCTTGTCAAAGCGTGCTTTCTCTACGTTAAGAATTTTACCTTTGAGCGGAAGAATGGCCTGATTTTTTCTGTTTCGCCCTTGTTTCGCAGAACCTCCTGCAGAGTCACCCTCGACGATGTAAATTTCCGAAAGTGCAGGATCTTTCTCCTGGCAGTCAGCCAACTTGCCTGGTAGCCCCGCGATGTCGAGTGCACCTTTTCGTCGGGTCATTTCCCGGGCTTTCCGCGCGGCCTCTCTCGCTCGTGCTGCATCGAGCATTTTGTTGACGATAGCTTTGGCTTCCAGTGGGTTTTCCATCAGGTAGTCTGTGAAGTGACTAGCCATTTCCTGCTCAACAACGACTTTCACCTCTGAGGACACCAACTTGTCTTTTGTCTGCGAAGAAAACTTGGGATCGGGCACTTTGACCGAAATGATTGCGGTCAGACCTTCGCGGGCATCATCTCCAGTTGTAGCAACTTCTTTGTTTTTCTTTGCGGCCATTTCCTTGTCGATGTAGGTGTTCAGCACTCTGGTCAATGCAGCGCGAAAGCCCGCGAGATGGGTTCCTCCATCTTTCTGCGGGATATTATTCGTATAGGGATAGATATTTTCCTGATAAGTATCATTCCACTGCAATGCAATCTCCACGGAAATGCCATCTTCTATCCGCTCAGCGTTGAAGTGGAATATCTTGTTCACTGGCGCTTTGTTTGTATTCAAGTAGTTTACAAACGCCTTCAGTCCACCCTCATACCTGAACAACTCGCTTTTTCCAGATCGTTCGTCCTTTAGCTGGATGGAAACGCCGGCGTTCAAGAAAGCCAGTTCGCGAAGTTTCTTGGCCAGAATTTCGTAGTGGAATTCGATATTGGAGAAAGTCTCTTTTGATGGTTTGAAGTGACACTCAGTGCCGGTTACATCTGTTTCGCCGACAACGGCAAGTGGCGCTTGCGGGACACCATGCACATAGTTTTGCTCGTGCACCTTCCCACTACGACGGATTGTAAGCTTGAGCTCTTCTGAAAGTGCATTTACAACAGACACACCTACGCCGTGCAGGCCACCAGAAACTTTGTAGCTGTTATCGTCAAACTTACCACCGGCATGCAATACCGTCATGATCACTTCTGCGGCAGAGACGCCTTCTGAATGCATGTCAGTCGGTATGCCTCGACCATTGTCTGACACACTTACTGTTTCCCCTACGTGGATCGTGACTCTTATGTCGTCACAGTACCCTGCCAGCGCTTCGTCAATGGAATTGTCTACCAATTCGAACACCATGTGGTGCAGACCAGTCCCATCATCCGTATCACCGATGTACATGCCCGGGCGTTTCCGTACAGCATCTAGCCCTTTCAGGACTTTAATACTGGATGAATTATACGTAGAGTCCTGAGCCATGCGTGTTCTCCTGTGCTTTTGGTAATTGCAAAACTTTCGCTTTGCGACTCCAGTTATTTCTCGGTTTTTGGGCTAGAAGCCTTTCAAGTCATGCTTGTGAGGCTCGCTTCAAACAGGTGTTATTTTACCATGTTCCACGTGGAACTTTCTTGGGCATATGCTTGAAGGCCAGGCGTCATCGAGGTCCGAGGCGTCGACGCAGGTCAAGAATACCTGGCTTTCAAGTTTGCAGAGGAGCTCACAAACAAGCTTTCTGTTGTTTTTGTCCAACTCAGATGGGAGATCATCCACAAGAAACAAAACCTTTGTCCCGGTCAATTCAGACAGCAAAACTCCTTGCGCTATCTTCATTGCGATTACCACGAGCTTTTGCTGACCTCGTGAAAGTATTTCGTCCGCGCGGCTTTTGCCAACTCTGATTTGCAGGTCGGCCCTGTGGGGGCCTGTCTGTGTGGCGCCATAACGCACATCTCTTTCCAGAGAGGCGTTGAGAATATCTTTAAGCTCAACCCCATCTTCCCAGCCTCGAAAATACTTGACCGCCAAGCCTTGAATGCCTATCAGGCTGGAAAGAGTTTTTTCGAGAGCCGGAAGAAACAGCGCAATGTATCTTTTGCGAGCACAATCTATCCTGGTCGCATATGTGCAAAGTTCCGCTCCCCAAGCCTCCAATTGTTGCTTATCTAGAGTTCGCTCTTTTAAAAGCAAGTTCCGTTGCGCGATGCACTTTGCAGCACCTCTCCAGTCTCCGGAGAAGTCATGTTCCACGTGGAACACGCCCCAATCGAGAAACTTGCGCCGAATCTTTGAGCTACCCTCAAGAAGATCAAAACTATCGGAATTGAGAAGTTGGAGGGGAAGTTGTCGGGCAGTAGGCAGCCAATTGCTTTGTCGCTCACCCATTAACTTTAGAATGTGATTACCCGATCGACTTTTTGTAATGCCAATCGTAGCTCCAGAGAATAACTCGGAAAAAACAGTAATTTCATCTAGACCGGACTGTATAACTGACTCGACACGCTGACTGCGAAAGGAGCGCCCAAGCCCCATGTAGTAAATTGCCTCCAAAAGGCTGGTTTTGCCACTACCATTAGGGCCAAAGAAGACATTGACACCCTGTCCGGGTAGCACCTGAACATTCGAAAGATTGCGTAAACCGAGTACATCAATCCGTCGAATAGCAGTCATAGTCACCGCAGATGCGCGCCTCGATCAAAGGCGCATGGGCATTACGACATACAAGGCATCAGCCTTCCCATCAGAGGCCTCGAGCAAGGCGCTGCTATTGGAATCATGAAGAGTGATCTTTACCTTCTCAGCCGCCAGTACAGTAAGCACATCGACGAGATAGCTGACATTGAAGCCTATCTCCAAGGACTCTCCACGATAGTCTACAGATACCGACTCTTCTGCCTCTTCCTGATCCGGATTGTTTGCAAGTATTCGAATCTCGCCGTTTGAAAGCAGCAATCGAACGCCCCTGTACTTTTCGTTCGAGAGAATAGATGCCCGCGAAAACGCCTGCTTAAGCTCTTGTCGATCGCCAATTACGTGTTTGTCCCCGCCCTTGGGAAGCACTCGGTTATAGTCAGGAAACTTGCCGTCCACAAGTTTCGAAGTGAAGGTAAAATCTTGTGTTTTTGCCTTGACGTGATTACGCCCGAATACCACCGAAACATTCTCTTGGTCACCAGTAAGCAGCCTACCAAGTTCAATGACACCCTTGCGGGGGAGAATCACCTGGATCGGAGTATCAATTTGCGCCTCAGACTGCATAGTTTGCATTGCGAGTCGATGTCCATCTGTCGCAACGACACGAAGATAACCGGCCGACAACTCGAAGAGCATTCCATTCAGGTAATAACGAACATCCTGCTGGGCGATAGCAAATGAAGTGCCATCGAGAAGAGCTTTGAGAGCACTTTGAGAAAGAGTCAATTCGCAAGTGCCGGGCTCTTCTTCGGTGACAGGAAACTCGGTCGCTGGGAGTGTAGCCAAACTAAACCGACTGCGCCCTGACTTGATAACCATCTTGTTGTCTTCGACAGAGAACTCCAGCACAGAATCCTCTGAAAGTGACTTGCAAATATCCACAAGCTTTCTTGCTGGAACAGTGATATCTCCCGGTCGAGACGGGCCGGAGACTACTATCTTTCCAAGAAGCTCCACCTCAAGGTCGGTACCAGTAATGGATAGTTGGGAATTCGCGTCCAGTGACAACAAAACATTGGACAGAACCGGCAAGGTTTGTCGACGCTCCACAACACCTGTAACCAGTTGAAGAGGTTTGAGAATTGCTTCCCTTGAGGTTGAAAAATACATGCTTTTGCACTCTATCCTAATGTAGTTGTCGGTGGCCTGTAACCCTGCGAAATCTATTGCATTTGGCTTCAGGTTGCCAGCGCTCTGAGCAGATTGTTGTAGTCTTCCGAGAAGTCGAGAGAGATGCTTCTGAGATTCTTCACTTGCTTGCAGGCATGCAACACAGTCGTATGATCTCGACCACCAAACGCATCACCAATCTCTGGAAGACTATGGTTCGTCAGCTCCTTGGAAAGACACATAGCCATCTGGCGTGGACGCGCAACTGAGCGATTGCGTCGCTTGGAAAGCATGTCAGACATCTTGATCTTGTAGTACTCAGCAACAGAACGCTGAATATTGTCTATGGTAACGAGTTTGTCGTGCAGTGCAAAAAGATCCTTCAACGCTTCTTTTACAAGCTCAAGATCTATGGGGCGTCCTACAAACTTGGCATGCACGATGACTTTCTTCAAAGCGCCCTCAAGTTCTCGAACATGAGAACGCAAGCGCTGTGCGATGAACATTGCCGCATCTGCCGGCAAATCAACATTGCTTTGCTCTGCTTTGTTGATAAGGATGGCTGCTCTCGTTTCAAGCTCTGGCGGCTCGACCGCCACAGAAAGCCCCCAGCCAAAACGCGACTTGAGCCTCTCTTCCAACCCATTGATTTCCTTGTGGTATTTGTCGCTCGTAAGAATAATCTGCTGACCACCTTCCAAAAGCGCATTGAAAGTATGGAAAAACTCTTCCTGCGATCGCTCTTTGCCCGCGAAGAACTGGATATCGTCAATCAATAACGCATCAACCGAACGGTAGTATCGTTTGAACTCATTAATGGCATTCAACTGAAGAGCGGTGACCATCGTCGCCACGAAAGTTTCCGAATGCAAATAGACTACTTTTGCATCGGGCTTTCGCTCCACAAGATAATTGCCTATGGCATGCATCAAGTGTGTCTTGCCCAGTCCGACTCCACCGTAAATAAACAGAGGGTTGTATGCGCCTCCCGGATTCTCGGCAACCTGCATCGCTGCAGCTCGCGCAAGTTGATTTGATTTCCCCTCAATGAAATTGTCGAAGGTATTCTCTGGATTCAAACTTCCCTTGTGTCGGAGCTTTCCATCAATAATGACTTCCATATTGCGAGAAGTCCGGCGAATCAAAGAGGTCTTGGAAACAGGAGAGCTTGGCGGGGGGACAATAACGGCTCCATCCCGGCTCTCGATCCGAGACACGAGAATCGACTCGTTGCGCTCAATCGCCAAACCTTGCGCATTGAGGGACTTAACCTCCATGGGCGAAGACTCAGAGCGCTCGATTTGACACTTGTCCCCAACTTCAAAGATCAACTCTACCGACCGATCAGGAGAATGCTCCTTGAGAAGCTCCTTGATCCTGACCAGAAACTTGTCTCTTACCCAATCCAGAATGAATCTGTTGGGGGCATAGAGTCGAAGCTCATTTGAACTGGCCTCTGCTTGCAGAGGCCGGATCCAGGTGTTGAACTGCTGGGAGGGAAGCTCACTTTTGAGACAATTGACACAGGTTTGCCAGTTTACCGAATTCACTCTTTACTTACCCTTCGTGGATCTTCTTGTACTAGATTGGAAACGGATTCTAGCGCGTGAGAAGGTACTTATCCACAAACAAGTCTAAGTTAAACCACTATTCCTTTCAATTTTTTTATTATAAATATCATGTTGTTACAGTTTGATAGGCGGGCTTGACACTGAAAATTCTGCAAATTTCGCCCTGATCCAAAATTCTTAATTACCTGTGGATAACTTGTTATCAACCACGTATAGCTCAACGGACTCAAGGAATCACGGGAAACTGCAGGCCAAACTGGATTACTGTGCTTTCTCCAGGCTTTGCATTTGCAATGCCCCCTCTAAACGACTAGAATTTGCGCTCGGTTTGAAACCGACTTATCTTTAAAGATCACATTGGAATTCATCATGAAAAGAACCTTTCAGCCAAGTCTATTGAAGCGCGCACGTACTCATGGTTTTCGTGCTCGTATGGCGACCAAAGGCGGCCGACTTGTAATCAAGAGACGCCGTGCTTGTGGCCGTGCGAAACTCACAGCGTAAACGATTCAATCCTTAAGTCGACAGCACTCACACAAGTAGATCCTGTGTCTGAATTCAGATTCGGCAAAAAGCGACGTCTACTTGGCGCTTCGGACTTTCAACCTGTTTTCAAGAATGCTCGCTTCAAGGTCTCCTGCCAGCACCTACTCGTGCTGGCGGTATCTGGCAATCTTCTCTGCCCTCGACTGGGACTGGTGATCGCCAAGAAGAACATCTCAAGAGCAGTTGACCGAAACCGAGTCAAACGCATACTTCGAGAGTCCTTCAGGCACAATCAAGGTTTGCTCCCTGCTGTAGACATCGTTATCCTAGCGCGCAGCGGAATCGGCTCCCTGGGCAAAGATGTCATTCGATCAAAGATCGAGAAACTCTGGCAGGACTTGATACAGAAATCCGGACGCCCCTTGTCACACGAGGCGAACTAGATGTTGAGTAAACTGGTCATCAAGCTGATTACTGTCTACCAGCTCACTTTGAGTTTGTTGATCGGTCGTCAATGCCGCTTCTACCCTTCGTGTTCTCACTACACTCAGGAGGCCATTGAGAAACATGGCCTCGCTCGCGGTATACAACTGGGAACGAAACGAATTCTAAAGTGTCATCCTTGGCATGAAGGCGGTATAGATCTCGTTCCAGACATTTGTCATTCACGAAAATCCTCCAGCTCACCGAGATAGCATTCAAAGAAAATGGAATCCTTAAAATACCTCATCATCGGTGGCCTCGCGGTCGTGTCCTATATGCTTCTGCTTGCCTGGCAGGAAGATTATCCAAGGGTTGCACTCTCTGAACCTGTTTCCGAGCAAGTCGCGTCTGCAGCCATTGACACGCCGACTGCGCCAGCATCAACTGTCGCCGTTTCCAGTTCAGACGTACCGAATGTTTCTTCACCCAGCACTTCGCCGCCTCCGCAGGTCGGAGACACTCGCGTCGTCGTTTCAACTGACGTGTTGCACGTAACTTTGGACAGAAACGGTGGAGATATTCTCGAAATATCTTTACCACAGTACAGGCGCCAGATTGACGTTGAGAATGACCCGTTCATTCTCCTCGAAAGCAACGCTCAAAGAACATATGTCGCCAAGAGTGGCCTGGTCGGACGCAACGGCATCGACAATACTTCACGCGCTCTTTACTCCGCACCGTCAGACAGTTTTACATTGAGTGACTCAGCTGAGTCCATCGACATCGACTTGCTTCATGTTGCTTCCAACGGGGTGCAAATAACCAAGCGATTTACATTTGAGCGAGGCAGTTATCTTGTCAAACTCAGTTACATCGTAAACAACACGACAAACAGTGTCTGGCAGGCCAATTTGTTCGGTCAGATCAATAGAACAACATTTCCAGACCCCAGCAGCGCTGGTGGGATAGGGATGTCATCATTCATGGGTTTCGCCGCAACCGCACTCAATGACCCCTACTACAAAGTAGATTTTGGCGATGTCGACAACGGCATATCACCACATGAGCTGACTGGCGGGTGGATCGCCATGAGCCAGCATTATTTTCTGTCGGCCTGGATTCCGTCCATTGATGCACTTAATACTTTTTCCATGCGCAGAAGCCCACAAAACCCCAGCGAATACATAGCAGGGTTTACCGGTCCTGAATTTACCGTAGCGCCCGGTACTGAATTGACCCAGCAAGTGTCCTTTTATGCAGGCCCAAAGGATCAATACGTCCTCAAGGAAATTTCACCAAATCTCGATCTGACGATAGACTACGGGTGGCTTTGGTTTGTCGCGTCGCCTATTTACTGGTTGCTGACAAAAATCAATGCGCTGGTCGGAAACTACGGGTGGGCCATTCTCCTTTTGACAGTCACAGTCAAAGGGCTGTTCTACAAATTATCTGCAACTAGCTATCGCTCAATGGCGAACATGCGTCGCGTCATGCCCAAGATGGTCCAACTCAAGGAGCGTTACGGCGATGATAAAATGAAATTGCAGAAAGCGACGATGGAGCTCTACCAAAAGGAAAAGATCAATCCTTTCGGTGGTTGCCTGCCCATGCTGGTACAAATGCCTGTATTCATCGCTTTGTATTGGGTATTGATGGAAAGTGTTGAGTTACGACAGGCGCCTTTTATTCTCTGGATCAATGACCTTTCAGTAATGGATCCCTTCTTTGTACTGCCCTTGCTGATGGGGATATCCATGTATGCACAATCTCTTCTCAGCCCGGTTCCTGCAGATCCCATGCAGGCAAAGATCATGCGATTCATGCCTGTCGTAATGACGGTTTTCTTCTTGTGGTTCCCAGCCGGACTTGTACTTTACTGGCTTGCAAACAGCGTCCTCGGAATCATGCAACAGTGGTACATCACGCGGAAAATCGACAAGGAGTACGAGGCCAAGAAAGCCTGATACTGCCATGTCGTTATCAATAGACAGCGACACCATCTGCGCAATCACTACACCGCCGGGAAAAAGTGGCGTCGGTGTAGTCCGAGTTTCTGGTCCCCTTTGCTTGCACATAGCAGAGGGAATTCTCGGTTTTTCTCCAGTCCCTCGTTATGCACATTACTCCGCGTTTCTTGACCAGCATGGGGAGCCGGTAGATAAAGGTATTGCTCTCTTTTTTGCGTCACCGAATTCCTTTACGGGCGAAGACATATTGGAACTCCAGGGTCATGGTGGTTACTTCATCCTTGACTTGTTAGTGAAGGAAGTCCTCAAGTATGGAGCAAGAATTGCCAGACCTGGTGAGTTTTCAGAACGTGCTTTCCTTAACGGAAAAATAGATCTGGCACAAGCTGAAGCGATTGCTGATCTTATCGAATCCAGCAGCTCCGCTGCAGCAAGAAGCGCCGTTCGCACTTTACAGGGTGATTTTTCAAAACTGATTTACTCGCTGTCAGAGTCAATTGTTGAATTGCGAGTATTCATTGAAGCTGCAATTGACTTTGCCGATGAAGAAATCGACTTCCTTACACAAGGTCGAACGGTAACAAGACTAAGTGAGATCATTGCATCTCTAGACGATATTTTCAGCCGCGCCAAGCAAGGCAGCATTCTCCGTGAAGGTATGTCTGTCGTTATTGCTGGAAAGCCAAACGCTGGAAAATCCAGCTTGTTGAATGCTCTTGCTGGTAAAAATACGGCGATAGTCACCGAAATTGCGGGGACAACTCGTGACACCCTTCTTGAGCACTTGAACATTGATGGCATGCCGCTGCATGTTACAGATACGGCAGGATTGCGAGAAAGCAACGATCCTGTAGAACGAGAAGGCATAAGACGGGCCTTGAGCGCGATTGACCAAGCCGATCGGATTCTGCTTGTTGTAGATTCTGTGAATGACTCTCTGGAGGCTTCGTGCATTCAGGAGTACCTCGAAAACATGGAACCCTTCTTCAAGACTACCCGTCTGGATCCAGCACGGATAACCATCATTCGAAACAAAATTGATCTGCAGATGAAAGCACCTGCTTTGGAATCCCATCCAATTGCCGAGAATCAGTCAATAACCTCCGTTTACTTGTCGGCAAAGCACAAGAAAGGTATCGATATCCTGCAACAGCATCTGAAATCCTGCATGGGCTTTCAGGCGTCCGAAGAAGGTAGTTTTACAGCCAGGCGAAGGCACCTTCAGGCGTTGGAGTCCTCGCGTAACCATCTTCACAGGGCACATGATCAGCTTTCATACCAAAGATCCTCCGAGCTGGTTGCAGAAGATCTGCGCTTGGCGCACCGGTATCTTGGAGAGATAACCGGAGAATTTACCGCTGATGATCTGCTTGGCAGAATATTTTCCAGTTTCTGTATTGGAAAATAGTTCTGTGGATCAAGCTGTGATTAACAGTGGGAAAACATATCTATAACCGGTGGATCAAAATTCAAGAAAAATCTCGAATGTATAAAGGTTCTCTTTGAACACAGGTAATAAACGGCTTGCAAAGAGCTTAAACCGCATTAGTCAACCGACTTATAAATCCACAACAAATTGATTTTTATAAAAAAAAATCACTTTTCAACAGATAGCCTGCTTGCCATAATCAGTAACATCATTAAGTATTTGTCTTCAATCTCAATATTTAGAGATATATTTTTGTTTGTTTGTATAACTGCAACAGCCTGTTTTTTATAGCTTCAAATTTCAATTTGAGGGCTTATACTGTCCGACCCTCGATCCTTGGCTCATTCACCGGGTAACTCATGATCTTTTCGAAAGAATACGACGTCATCGTGGTCGGTGGCGGACATGCCGGCACTGAGGCAGCACTTGCTGCTGCCCGCATGGGTGTTCGTACCTTGCTGATTACTCACAATATCGAAACACTGGGTCAGATGTCCTGTAATCCTGCAATTGGCGGTATCGGCAAGACTCACCTTGTCAAAGAGATTGACGCTCTAGGTGGCGCGATGGCACGAGCCACGGACCGTGCGGGAATACAATTCAGAATTCTCAACAGCAGCAAAGGTCCTGCCGTTCGCGCTACACGAGCACAGGCTGATCGTGCCTTGTACAAGTCGGCTGTCAGAAGCATTCTGGAAAATCAGCAGAATCTTGACATTTTCCAGCAAGCGGTCGATGACCTTATTGTGAATCAAGGCAAAGTGGCTGGTGTAGTGACACAGATGGGATTACGTTTCATGGCTGGGCGGGTTGTTCTCACAACAGGCACATTCCTGGGCGGCAAGATCCATATCGGACTGGAAAACAGTGCGGGCGGCCGTGCAGGTGACCCCCCTTCCATTGCGCTTGCAAGAAGACTTCGAGAGCTGCCTTTCAATGTCGGACGACTCAAAACAGGGACACCACCTCGAATCGATGCGAGATCTGTGGATTTTTCTGTCATGGAGAAACAGCCCGGCGACACACCGACTCCAGTAATGTCCTATCTAGGGAGTGTTGAAGAGCACCCACGCCAGATCAATTGCTACATCACCAGTACCAATGAGCGCTGCCACGACATAATTCGCGGTGGGTTGGACAGATCACCAATGTATACAGGTGTCATAGAAGGGCTGGGGCCACGCTACTGCCCATCAATAGAAGACAAGGTAATGCGCTTTGCCGACAAGACATCCCACCAGATATTTGTCGAACCTGAGGGGCTCGGTACGCACGAGCTCTATCCCAATGGTATTTCGACCAGCCTTCCGTTTGATGTTCAGCTGGCATTGGTAAGAGAAATCAAAGGCTTCGAGAATGCCCACATAACCAGGCCAGGTTATGCGATTGAGTACGACTTCTTTGACCCTCGCGATCTGCATTATTCACTGGAAACCAGATTCATTGAGGGCCTTTACTTTGCAGGTCAGATAAATGGCACCACTGGCTACGAAGAGGCAGCAGCACAGGGTTTGCTTGCAGGACTGAATGCTGGGCTGGCAGCGCAAGGCAAGGAACCCTGGTGTCCTCGCAGGGATGAGGCCTATATCGGAGTTCTGGTTGACGACCTGATCAGTCTTGGCACCAACGAACCTTACAGAATGTTTACCAGCCGTGCGGAATATCGTTTGCTGTTGCGAGAAGACAACGCTGATCTGCGACTTACCAGTATTGGTCGAGATCTTGGACTTGTGGATGACAAGCGCTGGATACTTTTCAATCGCAAGCGTGATGCGATTGACGCTGAATTGGCAAGATTGCGTACAGTCTGGATCCAGCCAGACACTGAAAAAGCTTTTAAAATCAATGAAATGATAGAGAAGCCAATTTCAAGAGAATACAGCCTTGCTGATTTGCTCGCCAGGCCGGAAGTGCGCTACGAAAATCTGCTGAATGCGATTTCTGAAAAAGATAGAAACGGCACAGAAGAGCCCGAAGTCGCCAGACAGATCAATGAGCAGGTAGAGATCCACATAAAATACCAAGGCTATATTGACCGGCAGGAAGAAGACATCAAGAAGCTGAAGCGACAGGACAACACCATTCTGCCCGAAGATTTTGATTATGCTCAGATGCAGGGTTTGTCGAATGAACTCAAGCAGAAGTTGCTCAAGGCAAGGCCAGAAACCATAGCCAGGGCGACTAGAATTCCTGGAATGACTCCCGCTGCCATTTCCTTGTTGCTGATCTACCTCAAAAAGTACGACGCAATTCGCAAGAAGTCGGCTTGAACAAGGCGGGTCGCATCTTCATGGAAGAGACTGGATCACATAACCGAGCGGAACTACGCAGCGGTATGAATGCCATAGGGCTTTCGTTGAGCGATCATCAGGTCAATCAGCTCGTTGACTATCTTGAATTGCTGCTCAAATGGAACAAGACGTTCAATCTTTCTGGAATCAAGGATTCTTCCAGCATGCTATCCAGGCATCTGCTGGACAGCCTGACGCTTGTTCCCATGATTACCGGCCGCTGTATTCTTGATGTTGGCACCGGGCCCGGCCTGCCGGGAATACCACTGGCAATTTGCTACCCGGAAAAAACCTTTGTGCTTCTCGACAGCAATGGAAAGAAGACTCGGTTTGTCTTTCAAGCCAAGGTGCAACTGGGGCTTGCCAATGTAGAAGTGCGCAATCTTAGAATAGAGAACTTCAAGGAGCCGCTTCCAATAGACACTATTGTTACCAGGGCGTTTTCTTCCCTTGTGGATCTGGTGAAGCTCACGCAGCATTTGTTCAAGAGCGGAGCTCAGGACGTGCAGACAAGAATTCTGGCAATGAAGGGCGTGCTTCCAGCAGAGGAGCTCGCCCAGCTCCCAGACAACGTAGTGATCGGAAGAGTGGTAAAAGTCAGTGTTCCTGGCTGTGACGGTGAGCGTCACATCATTGAGCTGCTTGCAAAGAACGCGGAGTAAGGACGAATTGGCCAAAGTAATCGCAGTTGCAAATCAGAAGGG
Organism: Klebsiella pneumoniae; assembly: GCA_945877175.1. Lineage (GTDB taxonomy): Bacteria > Pseudomonadota > Gammaproteobacteria > Pseudomonadales > Pseudohongiellaceae > UBA5078. Next base: position 27,781 of record CAMCRC010000009.1, read on the forward strand.
TGGTGTTGGTAAAACAACAACCTCCGTCAATCTTGCCGCCTCACTGCGCGCCACGAAACGACGTACTCTGCTGATAGATCTTGATCCGCAAGGCAATGCAACGATGGGAAGCGGAATCAACAAGGGTGATCTGTCCTTGTCGATTTATGAAGTGCTTATGGGCGAGGCAGTACTGGCGGATGCACTGTTGACTACGGCTGCTGGCGTTGACATCTTGCCGGCCAATGGTGATCTCACAGCAGCTGAAGTGGCCTTGTTGCAGAGGGATGGATCTGAAGGTCGACTTAAATCCTTGATCGCAGACGTTGCTGACAAATACGATTTCATTGTCATAGATTGCCCACCGTCACTCAACATGCTGACTGTAAACGCGCTAGTGGCCGCACACGGCGTGATAATTCCGATGCAGTGTGAGTACTATGCGCTGGAAGGGTTGTCGGCATTGGTGGACACTATTCAGGCAATTGCTTCCGCCTTGAATCCTGGTCTGAAGATCGAAGGCATTCTGCGTACAATGTATGATCCTCGCAGCAAATTGACCCTGGAAGTCTCCAACCAGTTATTCACACATTTTGGCGACAAGGTCTATCGCACAGTAGTGCCACGAAATATTCGTCTTGCAGAAGCACCCAGTTATGGCATGCCAGTGCTTCAGTACGACAGACAATCACGTGGTGCAGTAGCTTACCTGGCGTTGGCGGGTGAGATGTTGAGGCGTCAGGAGCAGGCAGCACTGGCACAGTAAGAAGGCATACCCCCCAAAAGAGTTCAGGAAAGTGGAACAAAAATGACGGCCAAGAAAAAATTGGGCAGAGGGCTCGACGCGCTCCTGAGTGCCAGTAAAAACCAGTCTTCTTCAATCCAGAGCGGATCTGGGGATGCGATGGTGCCTGTTGCAGACAAAGACGGAGAGTTGCGCAACATCCCGATAGAATTGATTCAACGAGGCAAATACCAGCCAAGAACAGACATGCATGAAGAGGCTCTTCAGGATCTTGCAAGCTCTATCCGGGCCCAAGGTGTCATGCAACCCATCGTAGTCCGGCCGATTTCAGATACCCGTTATGAGATAATTGCTGGCGAACGCCGCTGGCGCGCCAGTCAGATTGCCGGCCTCGACAAGATCCCCGCAATCATCAAGCCAGTCTCGGACGAGTCTGCCATCGCTATGGCGTTGATTGAAAACATCCAGCGAGAAGATCTCAATCCTATTGAAGAAGCTATGGCGCTCAAGCGTCTTCAGGAAGAGTTCGAATTGACGCAACAAGAGGTCGCGGATGCCGTTGGCAAGTCGCGAGCCACAGTCACCAATCTCCTCCGGCTTATTACACTGAATCCTGATGTTCGCTTGATGCTGGAACATGGCGACATCGAAATGGGTCATGCCCGCGCAATGCTAGCCCTCTCTGATTTGAAACAGACGGAAGTGGCAAAATTGGTAGCTGGAAAAGGTCTTTCCGTTCGTCAGACCGAGTCATTGGTTCGCAGAATATTGGTAGCTGCACCCGACAAGAAGGCCAGTGAGCTGGTGAGCGATCCCGATATTCGCAGGCTGGAAGAAAGCCTCTCAGAGACACTTGGGGCTCGAGTCCAGATACAACACACAACCAGAGGGGCTGGTAAATTGACATTGAAATACAACAGCCTGGATGAGCTGGATGGCATACTGGCTCACATAAAATGAAGGCGATATGGAGTTGATTAGGTCTACCATTGTCCCTATAATGCGATGCCTTTCACGGCATTGGATGCTGCTGGAAAGCTGAAAGCACTGTGTCAACCATAGAAGCTCCTCCAATCCGAAAAATAATTGTCAGCCAGTTCATAACTGCAGTTCTTCTTGCAGTGATCGGCTACGGGACACAGGATTTGGTAGTGGCTTATTCTTTGCTGTCTGGTGGATTGATCTGCGCCATACCGAATGCATACTTCTCTGTAAAAGCCTTTCGGCACAGAGGTGCTAGAGCGGCAAAGAAAATCGTCAGAGCGTTTTATGTCGGTGAAGGAATCAAGATTTTATTGACCTGCGCCGGGTTTGGCTTGGTTTTTGTTTACGTAAAGCCTTTGAGCACACCAGCGCTGTTTTCAGGGTTCGTAGTTGTTTATTTGACAGGCTTGGTCTCGTTGATCCTGATGCAAACGGACAAGCGCGGAATTTAAGTCCCCAAAATTTACTTTTATAAAGTTTAATTCATGGCAAATTCACACGAAGTAGTAGAAACGGCACAAACAGCGTCCGAATATGTGCAGCATCACCTGGGGTTTCTTACCTATGGCAAACGTGCTGATGGCACTTGGGGATTTGCCCATTCGACTGAAGAAGCTGCAGAAATGGGCTTCTGGGCAATCAATGTAGATTCCATGATGATCTCCCTAATTCTGGGTGTATTGTTTCTCGGTCTTTTCCGTTTCTGCATTTCCAAGGCGACCTCTGACAAACCCGGTGGGTTGCAAAACTTCATTGAAATTATTGTCGAAATGGTTCAAACCAACGTCAAAAACACCTTCTTCGGCAAGAACGATCTGATTGGCCCTCTCGCACTCACAATTTTCTGCTGGATCTTCCTGATGAACACGATGGATTTGATCCCGGTAGATATAATTCCATTGTTCGCGCAATGGGTTGCCGGCGATCCGCATCTCTACTTCAAGGCAGTGCCAACAACCGACCTGAATATCACAGCCGGCTTTGCCATCGGCGTCTTCATTCTGATTATTTACTACAGCATCAAAGTCAAAGGCCTGGGTGGATTCCTCGGTGAATTTGCGTTCCACCCCTTCGGCAAGTGGGCTATGCCGCTTAACCTGCTGCTTGAACTGCCCGGATTCTTCGCGAAATTTGTTTCACTGGCATTGCGACTCTACGGCAACTTCTTTGCCGGAGAGGTGATCTTCCTCGTGATCGCACTTTTGGGCTACTGGCAGTTACCGCTGCATTTTGGCTGGTCGGTATTCCACATTCTGGTGGTCACATTGCAAGCCTACCTGTTCATGATGCTGACCATCGTGTACATGAATCAGGCTCATCAGTCGACTCACTGATACAAGCTGATAACTCACTTTTAATTTTAGTAAACCTTGGAGATAAAAATGGAAACTATACAAGCCTTTTCTTTGCTCGCAGCCGCAATCATTTTCGGCATCTGTGGTGCTGGAACCGCGATCGGTTTTGGTAGCCTGGGTGGCAAGCTGATTGAGAGCTCTGCTCGTCAACCGGAACTGACGCCGAAACTGCAAACCCAGTTTTTCCTGGTGGCAGCCTTCGTGGACGTAATCTCCATCATCGGCGTCGGCATGGCGTTTCTGTTCATTTTCGCAAACCCCTTCATCTGATCGACAGGGCGGATAGCCAGGAAGTTAGCGGTTAGACCGATGTTGAATACAAATATTTATTTTGGGGTACTTGCATGAATCTCAACGCAACCATAATTGGGCAACTTATTGCGTTCGCAGTATTTGTCATGTTCTGCATGAAGTATGTCTGGCCGCCCATTACCGCGATTCTTGAAGAAAGACAGAACAAAATTGCTGACGGACTTGAGGCAGCAGAGCGGGCCCAGCGCGATTTGAATCTTGCACAGAACAAGGCGGCTGATGAGCTGCGCGCAGCGAAGCAGCAAGGAGCGGAGCTGATAGAGCAAGCCAGCAAGCGCGCCAACCTGATTATCGACGAGGCAAAAGACAAAGCGCGAGTCGAAGGACAGCGACTGATTGCTGCGGCGCAAGCTGAAATAGCCATGGAGACTCAAAGAGCCAGAGAAGCATTGCGAGCACAGGTAGCCGCAATTGCGATCGCAGGCGCTGAGAAGATCCTGGAATCCACGATTGATCAAGCCGCCAACGAAGAGCTTATGAACAAGCTCGCAGCAGAGCTATAAGCAATGGCAGAGTCAATTACACTAGCCCGACCCTACGCGAAAGCTTCTTTTGAAGTAGCACTCGCCGCTGGTGAGCTGAGCGTGTGGTCCCAGTCGCTCAAGCTGCTTGCACGAGTAGCTGCGCACGATACCGTTCGCAGGACCATGCTGTCGCCTGCACTGACCGCAGCAGAACAGGCCAGCATCCTGATAAAACTGTGCGGCGATGAGCTGAAGCCCAAGGCCGGAAATCTCGTTCGCTTGCTGGCTGAGAACAAGCGACTGCAACTGCTGCCAGAAATTTCCGAGCTTTTCGAGTCACTCAAGGCCAATCAGGAAATGACAATAGACGTGGAGCTGTCGACCGCGTTCGAGCTGAACAAAGACGTTGTGAAAAAAATTACTCAGGCACTTCAGACTCGCTTGAACAGAGAGATCAAGTTGCAGACCCGCGTGGACAGGAATCTGATCGGTGGCGCAGTGATTCGCGCGGGCGACACCGTGATCGACAGTTCCGTCCGGGGAAAACTGACCAAATTAGCCGAAGCAATGAATTCCTAGCACGACTGGGAATGAGGGAAAAAGCATGCAACAACTGAATCCATCAGAAATCAGTGAAATCATTAAGCAGCGTATCGAGAATCTCGATGTTTCCGTGCAAGCAAAGAATGAAGGCACGATCGTCAGCGTTTCCGACGGTATCATTCGAATTCACGGACTCGCTGACGTCATGTATGGCGAGATGATCGAGTTCGACGGCGGCATCTTCGGTATGGCACTGAACCTTGAGCGCGACTCAGTGGGTGCGGTTGTTCTCGGCGACTACAAGACTCTTGCAGAAGGGCAGACATGCCGCTGCACCAAGCGCATTCTGGAGGTGCCGGTTGGCCCGGAGCTCGAAGGCCGAGTTGTAGACGCACTGGGCAAGCCAATCGATGGCAAAGGGCCCATCAATGCCAAACACAGTTCTCCTGTTGAGAAAGTAGCTCCAGGCGTAATCGCCCGTCAGTCAGTTGATCAGCCCGTTCAGACTGGTCTGAAGGCAATTGATGCGATGGTGCCGATTGGCCGTGGTCAGCGCGAATTGATCATTGGTGACCGTCAGGTAGGCAAGACTGCTGTGGCCGTTGACGCAATCATCAACCAGAAGGGCAAAGGCGTTAAGTGTATTTATGTTGCGATCGGACAGAAGCAGTCGTCCATTGCCAACGTTGTAAACAAACTGGAAGAGCACGGCGCGATGGAGTACACCATCGTTGTTGCTGCCAGTGCATCTGATCCCGCATCCATGCAATTCATCGCTCCGTACGCCGGTTGCTCAATGGGTGAGTTCTACCGCGATCGAGGCCAGGATGCCCTGATCATTTATGACGATTTGACAAAGCAGGCGTGGGCCTACCGCCAGATCTCTCTGCTGTTGCGCCGTCCCCCGGGTCGTGAAGCATACCCAGGAGACGTGTTTTATCTACACTCCCGTCTGCTGGAGCGCGCATCCCGCGTCAGCGCTGATTACGTCGAACAATTCACCAATGGCGAAGTGAAAGGCAAGACCGGGTCCCTGACGGCACTGCCTATCATTGAAACACAGGCGGGCGACGTATCAGCCTTCGTACCGACCAACGTGATTTCAATCACTGATGGCCAGATTTTCCTTGAGAGCAATCTGTTCAACTCAGGCATCCGTCCTGCGATCAACGCCGGTCTGTCGGTATCCCGAGTCGGTGGCGCCGCACAAACCAAGATCATCAAGAAGCTGGGCGGCGGTATCCGTATCGCGCTAGCTCAGTACCGCGAGCTGGCTGCTTTCGCGCAGTTCGCCTCTGACCTTGACGAAGCAACACGAGCGCAACTTGAACATGGTCAGCGCGTAACCGAGCTGATGAAGCAATCTCAGTATTCCCCGCTCTCCGTAGCCGAAATGGCTCTGGTGCTTTTCGCTGCCAACGACGGCTTCCTGAAAGATGTGGAGCTGAACAAGGTTGTCGCATTCGAGCGCGCCCTGTTGTCGTATGCCAACAGTGAGCACACCGCTCTGCTGGCAAAGATCAATGAAAAGGGTGACTACAACGATGACATCGCTGCGCAATTGAAGGCTGCGATTCAGAAGTTCAAGGCAACACAAACCTGGTAATTGACAGGAATACGGTGAGTTATGGCTGTCGGCAAAGAGATTAGAACCAAGATCTCCAGCATCAAGAACACGCAGAAGATTACCAGTGCGATGGAAATGGTTGCGGCCAGCAAGATGCGCAAGGCTCAGGACCGCATGGCGCTGGGGCGCCCTTATGCAACTCGCATGAGGGAAGTCATCGGACACGTTGCCAATGCAACCCCTGAATACCATCACGTTTACTTCTCCGAAAGGGACGTAAAGCGGGTTGGCTATATCGTAGTGTCATCTGACCGCGGCTTGTGCGGGGGACTGAACGTCAACTCTTTCAAAGCAGCCTTGCGCGCGATGATGGGGTGGAAGAAAGAGAATGTCGGCATCGAGTTCTGCGTAATCGGCGCAAAGGCTGCCTCATTCTTCAACAATTTTGGTGGCAACGTTGTAGCGTCAGTCCGTGGGATTGGCGATACACCGAAAGTTGACGACGTAATCGGTGCCGTCAAGGTGATGCTCGACAAATTTGCTGCGGGCAGCATCGACCGTCTGTACATCGTCAGCAACACGTTCGTCAACACGATGACGCAGACCCCGGTAGTCGCGCAGCTTCTGCCGCTGCAGGCTGCCGAAAACAAGGAATACAGGCACCACTGGGACTACATCTACGAGCCTGATGCGCAAGAACTACTTGATTCACTCCTTGTTCGCTACATCGAATCACAGGTATATCAAGCTGTTGTAGAGAATATAGCGTGCGAGCAGGCTGCCCGTATGATGGCAATGAAAAACGCTACGGACAACGCCGGAGATCTGATCAAGGATCTCGGGCTGATCTACAACAAGGCGCGTCAGGCATCGATTACGCAGGAACTGTCGGAAATCGTGGGTGGCGCGGCAGCGGTATAAGCCACACGAACAGTGCCTCGCCCCGCATGCGCAGGCAAATCAGACAAGCAAGATTCTGGAATTCAGTACTTAAGAGGAACCGAACATGAGTAGCGGTCGTATCGTTCAAATTATTGGCGCGGTGATTGACGTGCAGTTCCCCAGGGATTCGGTCCCGAAGGTCTATGACGCACTGCAGGTTGAAGGCAAGGCAACGACGCTGGAAGTACAGCAGCAACTGGGCGACGGCGTAGTCCGCACCATTGCGATGGGCAGTACTGAAGGCTTGTCTCGTGGTCTCAACGTCACAGATTCCGGCGCGCCCATCTCTGTGCCCGTGGGCCTCGAGACGCTCGGCCGCATCATGGACGTTCTGGGCAACCCGATCGACGAACGTGGCCCGATTGGTGAGCAGGATCGCATGCCGATTCACCGCAAAGCGCCTGCGTACGAAGAACTGTCTGCGTCCAATGAGCTGCTGGAAACCGGCATCAAGGTAATCGACCTGATCTGCCCGTTCGCCAAAGGCGGCAAGGTAGGTCTGTTCGGCGGCGCTGGCGTGGGCAAGACCGTGAACATGATGGAGCTGATCAACAATATCGCCAAGGCGCACTCTGGTCTGTCAGTGTTTGCCGGCGTGGGTGAGCGTACTCGTGAAGGTAATGACTTCTACCACGAAATGGCAGAGTCCAAGGTTATCGATCTGGACAACCTGACCAACTCCAAAGTAGCGATGGTGTACGGCCAGATGAACGAGCCGCCCGGCAATCGTCTGCGAGTAGCACTGACCGGTCTGACAATGGCCGAGAAATTCCGTGACGAGGGCAGGGACGTTCTGTTCTTCGTGGACAATATTTACCGATACACGCTGGCGGGTACTGAAGTATCCGCTCTGCTTGGTCGTATGCCTTCTGCGGTAGGCTACCAGCCCACCCTGGCGGAAGAGATGGGCGTTCTGCAGGAGCGCATCACGTCTACCAAAACTGGCTCGATTACCTCCATCCAGGCCGTATACGTGCCCGCGGACGACTTGACCGACCCGTCTCCGGCGACGACCTTCGCTCACCTTGACGCTACCGTGGTATTGTCACGCGCCATCGCCGAACTGGGTATCTACCCTGCGATCGATCCGCTGGACTCTACCTCGCGCCAGCTGGATCCGCTGGTCATTGGCCAGGAGCACTACGATGTCGCTCGCGGTGTTCAGTCTGTACTGCAGCGTTACAAGGAACTGAAAGACATCATTGCCATTCTGGGTATGGACGAACTGTCCGAAGGCGACAAGCTGATCGTATCCCGTGCGCGCAAGATCCAGCGCTTCCTGTCACAGCCGTTCTTCGTTGCGGAAGTGTTTACCAACACCCCCGGCAAGTACGTGTCGCTGAAAGACACGATCGCAGGCTTCAAAGGCATTCTGGCCGGCGACTACGACACAATCCCGGAGCAGGCGTTCAACATGGTTGGCAGCATTGAAGAAGCTGTCGCCAAGGCGAAAAACCTGTAATCCGAACCTGTCACTGGAATCTGTAAGCTGAGAGCAATGATTTATGGCCATGACTATGCACTGTGACATCGTGAGCGCCGAGGAGAAAATCTACTCAGGCCTCGTGGAATTGCTGGTTGCCACAGGCACCTTGGGAGACCTCGGCATTGCGCCGGGGCACGCCCCGCTGCTGACGGCCCTGATTCCTGGCCCCGTCCGTGTTGTGCTGCAGGATGGAGCCGAGCAGATATACTACGTTTCCGGCGGCTTCCTTGAAGTACAGAGCGGCGTTGTTACAGTGCTTGCTGACACGGCATTGCGTGCCAATGACGTAAATGAAGCGGCAGCGCTGCAGGCAATTCAAGACGCCAATGACGCGATGACGAACAAGGACTCCGAGTTCGAATACTCCCGTGCAGCGGCCCAGCTCGCTGAAGCTGCTGCCCAATTGCGAGCATTGCGTCAGCTGCGCAAGTAAACTGGTAGAAAAGACATACCGGGAAGGGCAGCGCAGGCTGCCCTTTTTTATGCACGGCAAACCTTGTCGGCGCAATCTCAGTTAAGATAACCGCCTGTTCCGTCATCCAGAATCCCTTCGCCATGAACTCATTGAACCCGCTCCCCCTCGAAGTTGTCATTCTTGCCGCTGGAAAAGGCAAACGCATGTTTTCCGACACGCCGAAAGTCCTGCACAAAGTAGCGGGCCGGCCGCTGTTGCAGCATGTCGTTGACTCCGCTCTGGCCTTGCAGGCCCGTGCTGTTCATATCGTTGTAGGCCATGAGGCGCACCAGATACAGAGCAGCTTTCAAAGCGCGCCCGTGCAATGGGCAATGCAGTCAGAGCAACTGGGTACCGGACACGCCGTTGCCCAGGCCATCCCTCATGTCAATGATGAGAGTCTGGTGCTGGTGCTCTATGGCGATGTCCCGCTCATTCAGGCAAGTACATTGAATTCTCTAGTCGCCCTTGCGCAGTCTGGTGCACTGGCAGTTCTGACCTTGAAAAGCGCCGATCCCACCGGACTCGGACGCATCATTCGCGACACCAATGGCAATGCCATCGCCATCGTGGAAGAGAAAGATGCGAATACAGAGCAGAAAAAGATCCGCGAAACCAATAGCGGCATCCTTGCCGTGAAAGCGTCGCAGTTGCGACAGTGGCTGGGACAGTTGAAAAACGACAACGCACAAGGGGAATATTACCTTACAGACATCGTGGCACTGGCCGTGGTACAAGGATTGAAAGTGGAGACACTTATGGTCGATGACGAGCTTGAAGTGCTCGGCGTAAACAACAAAGTACAGCTTGCGCAGCTGGAAAGGCATTACCAGAGACGCATTGCACAGCAGCTTCTTGAAAGCGGCGTCACGCTGGCCGACCCGTCGCGCATCGATGTGCGTGGCGAATTGTTGTGTGGACGAGATGTTGAGATCGACATCAACTGTATTTTTGAAGGGAAGGTTGTCATTGGAAACCGCGTGCGGATTGGCCCCAATGTGTGCATCAAAAATGCGACAATTGGCGACAATTCAGTTGTGCATGCAAACTCCCACATTGATGGCACAAACATTGGTGCTGAATGTTTCGTCGGGCCCTTTGCCAGATTGCGAGCAGGCACTGTTCTGAATACAGGTTCCAAAATAGGCAATTTCGTGGAAACGAAGAAGGCTGTCATTGGGCCTGGCTCCAAGGTAAGTCATCTGAGCTATGTCGGCGACGCGATCATCGGGCGTGATGTGAATATCGGGGCCGGCACCATCACCTGCAACTACGACGGCGTGAACAAGTTCGAAACACTGATTGAAGACAATGTCTTTGTGGGGTCCAACACCGCGCTGGTGGCGCCTGTGAAGATTGGCGAAAACGCGACGATCGGTGCAGGCTCTACCATCACCGGCGATGTGCCGGGCAAGCATCTCGCGATTGCTCGTGGGCGTCAGCGCAACATCGAGGGCTGGGAGAAGCCAGTCAAGAAATAATCCAGTCCATAGTTCAGCCAGGGGCGGCGGCGAGGCCGGCGCGCGATCGCGCAAGCGCCCACCTGAATGCAACGACGTCAAAAGGAGCAGTACATGTGTGGAATAGTGGGCGCGGTTGCGCAGCGTGATGTTTCGGGAATTCTGCTGGAAGGCTTGCGCCGGCTTGAGTATCGCGGCTACGACTCTGCGGGAATGGCGCTGCTGGATTCCATCACCAACGACATCGACTTCATCAAGGCCACCGGAAAAGTCGCCAAGCTTGAAGAGTCCATGGCGCAGCGCCCCTTCGAGGGGCGCATTGGTATCGCGCACACGCGGTGGGCTACCCATGGCGAACCGAGTGAGCGCAATGCGCATCCCCACATGTCTGCGGGTCGAATCGCGCTCGTGCACAATGGCATCATCGAAAACTATCAGTCACTGCGCCAGGATCTGATCGCCCAAGGCTATGTCTTCACCTCAGAAACGGATACAGAGGCCGTAGTCCATCTGATTCATCAGGCCTGTTCAACCCAGGGGCTAACGCTGCTGGATGCGGTAAAGCAGACGGTGAAGAAACTGCATGGCGCGTACGGCCTGTGCGTGATCAGCACGAATGAGCCCGACAAGATCGTGGTGGCGCGCAGTGGCAGCCCACTCGTCATCGGTGTTGGCATCGGTGAAAACTTCATCGCATCCGATGCGCTGGCGCTGGGTCAGGTTACCGACCGCTTCATGTACCTCGAAGAGGGCGACATCGCGGAGCTTAATCTGAAAGAGGTGAAGATATGGAACGCAGACAAGCGCGTGCAGCGTGAGGTCACCCACATCACCAGCGAGATCGCCGAGGTCGAGAAGGGCGAGTACGGCCATTTCATGCTCAAGGAGATCCACGAGCAGGCACAGGTCATCCGCAACACTCTGAACGGGCGCATCAGTGATACGCATGTGCTGGAGGAGGCGTTCGGAGTGAAGTCCCGCGCTATCTTCGACAAGGTGCAACAGGTGCAGATAGTGGCCTGCGGCACCAGTTACCACGCTGGCATGATCACCAAGTACTGGCTCGAAAATATTGCCAAACTCTCGTCGCAGATCGATATCGCCAGTGATTACCGCTATCGCAACATCATCGTGCAGCCCGGCACATTGTTCGTGACGATCTCGCAATCGGGCGAGACGGCCGACACCCTTGCGGCCCTGCGTTATGCGAAGGAAAGCGGCGCGTATGTCGGCCATCTGGCCATCTGCAATGTGGCCACCAGTTCACTCGTGCGCGAATCCGACTTCTGCCTGCTGACCACTGCCGGGCGCGAAATCGGCGTGGCTTCCACGAAGGCCTTCACGACGCAACTGTGTGCACTTCTTCTGCTGACACTTGTGCTGGCGCGGCGCACAGGCATGAGCGAAGAGACGGAGCAAAAGCACGTCCGTGATCTGAATGCCTTGTCAGGACTGGTGTCGCGTACCTTGTTGCTGGACAAGCAGATCAAGCTGGTCGCCAAGAGCCTGATGGACAAGCATCATGCCCTGTTTCTCGGACGCGGCGTTCAATATCCGGTGGCAAAGGAAGGCGCTCTTAAACTGAAGGAAATCTCCTACATCCATGCGGAAGCCTATCCGGCGGGTGAGCTGAAGCACGGACCGCTGGCTCTGGTGGACGAGAAGATGCCGGTCATCGCCGTGGCGCCAAACGACGAACTGCTGGGCAAGTTGAAAGGCAATCTGGCAGAGGTGAGTGCCCGCGGGGGCAAGCTGTTTGTATTTGCGGACGAGTCAGCCGGCTTCGAAAACGATCGCAACTGCAAGGTTGTGAATATGCCCAGCGTCCCGGACATCCTGTCGCCGATCATTTACACGATTCCGCTGCAACTGCTGGCTTATCACGTGGCGATCTTCAAAGGCACGGATGTCGACCACCCGCGCAATCTGGCCAAATCGGTCACGGTGGAGTAACAGGCAAGACTGCAAAAGGGTCAGGACTTGTAGGTTCGCAGCGTGCGCAGGCTCTTGTTCATCCGCTTCAGGTGATCCTTCAGCAGAGTCTTGCGGGAGCGTGCCACCCCCATGGCCAGCACGTCGATGACCAGCAAGTGCGCAATGCGTGACGACACCGGAGTGAACTCGTGCTGGTCCTCCTCGACATTCACATGGATCGCGATGCTGCATAGCTCACTCAGGGGCGTATTCTGCGGCGCCAGGCCGATGACGGTGGCCCCGGCCTCAAGTGCCAGATTGACACTCTGAATCAAGGCCTTGGAGCGCCCGGATTGCGAGATGGCCACCACCACATCGTTTTCGCCCAGGGAGATGGCTGACATCAGCTGAATGTGTGGGTCGGTATAGGCGGCGGAGGACACCTGCAGACGGAAGAACTTGTGTTGGGCGTCGGCAGCCACCGATCCGGAAGCGCCAAAGCCATAGAACTCCACACGGCTGGCATGACTTAGCCGGGTGATGGCCTGTTCCAGCACGGCGGGGTCCAGCTGGTCGCGCACCGTCAGCAAAGAGCCGATCGTCGAGTCGAACACCTTGTTGCAAAGATCTGCTGCCGTATCGTTGTCATCCACCGAGAACTGCGAATAGCCGCTGTTGGCGCCCAGGTGCTGGGCCAGCTGCAGTTTGAAAGACTGGAAGCCGTCATAGCCCAGCGCCCGGCAGAAGCGCAGTACGGTGGGTTCACTGACTTCGGCACTGGAGGCCACATCCACGATGCGCATGTTGATCAGTGCAGCGCTGTGGTCAAGAATGTAATCCGCTACCTTGCGCTCGGATTTGCGCAGGCTGTCGCGATGCTCCCTGATCTTGTTGATGGGGTTGTGCGGTTCCACGCGGTGTGTTCCTGGTTCGCTCATGGCTGCAATATAGCAGGAAATACAGATATTTAGCTACCGCGAGACTGGTCAAGCGCCTCTTTCTCCATCACTGCCATCACCCGGCACCAGTCTTCCATACACGCATCTCCCACTTGCTGCCTGACCCGCGCAAACACGTCGCGCTGCATGCCCGAGATCTGGTGTTCAAGGCGCTCGCCCTCGGGGCTCAGACAGAGGCGTCGGCGCCGCGCGTCCGCCGCATCGGTGCGCACCAGCACCAGGCCCTGGCGGAGCAGCGGCTGCAGCGTCTTGTGCAGCGCCTGATTGGTGACGGCCAGATGCGAAGCCAGATCCCCCACTGACAACTCGCCTTCGCGGCGGATCATGAACAAGGCCCGGTGATGGGCGCGGCCAAGCCCGGACTGCGCCAGCACGGCGTCCGGCCCGCGAACCAGCTCCCGAAACGCACGGTGCATCAAGGTCAGATAAGTATCCAGATTCACTTCGGTCAAGGCGGGTCCTCCTCAGGGCATTGCCGCAAATTACATCAGGCATGTTGATATAAATCGGGGCGCAGTTATATATTAACCACGTTGATATAAACGGGAGCCACTCCATGACCACTCTGTGCAGGCTTGCCTGCTTCTTGCTGCTTCTTGCTGCTTCTTGAGACAGGAATCACCCCCATGACGACCCATGCCGCCGACCAGTCCCCAGGCCAGCTCCTCACCCAGGCATTCGCGGATGCCTTCGCCAGTGACTGGGTGGATGGCTGGAACAGCCACGATATCGAACGCATCCTGTCGCATTACAGTGCCGACTTCGAGATGCGCTCGCCCCTGATCGCCCAGCGCGGCTTCAACGCTAAAGGTCGTCTGCAAGGCAAGGACGCCGTCAGGGCCTATTGAGCGCCTGCCGTCGCTCCGGGCTCGGCGCTGCAGTTCGAGCTGTTGCAGGCCTTTGTGTCGGTAGACAGCATCGCCATTCACTACCGCTCGAACGGCTCGGGAGGACGGCTGTGTGTTGAAGTCCTGCAGTTCAACACAGACGGGAAAGTCATCGCAGGTGCTGCGCATTACTACCCGGCCATCGAGTCGTCTGCGAACTGAAGAAGCGTCAGTTGCCAAGCGGCGGCCCCATGTCCAGAATGCCCGGAGCAGTTCATCAGCGCAGGCGGGGCAGTCCTTGGCAGCAGCATACGAATTCCAGTTTCATTCTCGCATCGCCGACATTGACGCAGGGGTCTGGGACGCCCTGGCCGGAGGCGCCAGTCCGTTTCTGCGCCATGCCTTTCTGCACGCCCTCGAGGCAAGCGGCTGCGCGACGAAGGAGACAGGCTGGGAGCCGCAGCCTTTGCTGGTGCTGCAGGATGGTCGCCCCGTGGCCGCGCTGCCGCTTTATCTCAAGCGCCACTCCTGGGGTGAATATGTGTTCGACTGGTCCTGGGCCGACGCCTATCGTCAGCATGGAATGGCCTATTACCCGAAACTGGTGACGTCCGTCCCCTTCACGCCCAGCAGCGGCCCGCGCCTGCTCCTGGCCGGGGACACGGATCACGCCGCTGTCACGATGGCCATCGTCGCCGCCGTGCTGGGCAGGGCGAAGACAATCGGGGCCAGCAGCTGGCATGTGCTGTTCCCGACACCGGAAGAGCATGCACTGCTGAACGCCGCCGGACTGCGGCCCCGTATCGGCTGCCAGTACCACTGGTACAACCGCGGCTACACCTGCTTTGACGATTTCCTGGCCACCTTCAATTCCCGCAAGCGCAAGAATCTGCGCAAGGAGCGCGCCGCCGTACACGGTGCCGGCATTCATTTTCTGCACCTCAGCGGCCAGGAAATCACACCCGCTCTCTGGCAGACCTTCTACAGCTTCTATCAGAACACCTACCAGGTGCGCGGCCAGCAGGGCTATCTGAACCTTGCTTTCTTCGAGCAACTGGGGCGCACGATGCCGGAGAATCTCCTGCTGGTGCTTGCCCTGCATGAAGGCACGCCCATCGCCGCCGCGCTGAGTCTGCGCGACGGGAACACTCTGTATGGCCGCTACTGGGGCAGCCGCGATGACTATCAGTTTCTGCACTTCGAAACCTGCTACTACCAGGGTATCGACTACTGCATCGCCCACGGCTTGCAGCACTTCGACTCCGGCGCGCAGGGCGAGCACAAGATCCAGCGTGGTTTTGAACCGATCATCACGTATTCGAATCACTGGATCGCCGACCGCCAGTTCGATGCGGCGATTGGGGAGTTCCTGGTGCGAGAGGCGGAGCATATCCGGCAGTATCAAGGTGAGGCGGCGCAAATGCTGCCGTTCAGAATGACATCGGCAGCACAGGGGCACGAGCCATGAAATCCTCCGCGCCCAACTGTTTCACTCCCGCAAGCCCTTCGCGGTAGACTGCCAGCCAGCACTCAGCCCTAACGCACACGGGAGACCCTGCCTTGAAAACAAGAACAACAGGCAAGACCACGGCTCGTCTGGTATTTGCCGCCAGCCTTTGCAGCCTCAGCCTCGGCGCCCTGGCGCAGCACGGCGTGACCGATGGCCAATGGCCCACCTACGGAGGCGATGCCGGCTCCACGAAATACACCAGTCTCAGTCAGATCAACGCCGACAATTTTGAACGCCTGGCCATTGCGTGGCGCTGGCAATCGCTGGATGGCGCGCTGAACCTGGAGGAAGTGGGCCAGGAAGTTTCGTTCGGGCGCATGCAGGGCACGCCGCTGATGGTGGATGGCGTGCTGTACATGATCACTTCGCTGAACCAGGTGGCGGCCATTGATGCGCTGACGGGCACGACGCTCTGGAGTTTCAATCCGCAGATCTACTTGAGCGGCGCCCCCGTCGGCGCCCTCGGCTTCCATCAGCGCGGCGTGGCTTACTGGACCGACGGCCAGAAGAAGCGCGTGCTGGTCGCCACGCAGGATGGCTATCTGTATTCCCTGAACGCCGAGGACGGCGCCATCGACACCGAGTTTGGCAATGGCCAGGTGGACATGACCGACGGCATTCCCCGCGCGGTGCGAGGGGAGCTGGACTGGCAGGGCGCGCCGCCCCTGGGCGCGGTGTCGCCGCCTATCGTGGTGGGCGACATTCTGGTGGTGTCCCAGATCACCTCCAACCGCCCGCGCTTCAAGGAGCGCCCGCCGTTGTGGATTCGTGGCTATGACATCCGCACAGGCGAAGTGGCCTGGACCTTCCACACCATTCCCCTGGAAGGCGAGTTCGGCAATGACACCTGGGAAGACGACTCGTGGCGCACGGCGGGCAATACCGGCGTATGGTCCATGATGAGTGCCGACCTGGAGCTGGGTTACGTCTACCTGCCGATGGAAGCGGCTACCGACGACTTCTACGGCGGTCACCGGCCCGGCGACAACCTGTTCAGCGAGAGCATCGTGGCGCTGGATGCCCGCACCGGCGAGCGCGTCTGGCACTACCAGACGGTGCATCACGGCGTCTGGGATCTCGACAACCCGGCGGCCCCCAATCTGCTGGACATCACCGTCGACGGGCGGGTCATCAAGGCGGTGGCGCAGGTCACCAAGCAGGGCTTCACCTATGTGCTGGACCGGGAGACCGGAGAGCCGGTGTGGCCCATCAATGAAACGCCGGTGCCCCAGGGTGGCGCCCTGTCCGGCGAGCGTCTGTCCCCCACACAGCCCATCCCCAGCAAGCCGCCTGCCTTCGCGCGGCAGGGCATGGAGCTCGATTTTCTGATCGACTTCACCCCCGAGCTGCGGGCCGAAGCTGAAGAAATCCTGAAGGAGTACACCTGGGGGCCGCTGTTCACGCCGCCATCCGAGACCATCCAGGGCGGCAATCGCGGCACGCTCATGCTGCCGGGCGCCGGCGGGGGCGCCAACTGGCAGGGCGCTGGCGTGGATCCGCAGAACAACATTCTGTTCGTGCCGTCCACAGACAGTCCGAATGCGCCATTGATGACCACGCTGGACCCGAGCGAATCCAACTTCAACTACGTGCGCCTGTCCAACCAGGCCGTACGCGGGCCCCGCGGGCTGCCTCTGCTGAAGCCGCCCTATGCCACGATCACAGCCTTCGACATGAACAAGGGCGAGATCCTCTGGCAGGTAGCCAATGGGGATGACTTCGCGGCGGTCACCAATCACCCGGACCTGGCAGGCATCAATCTGCCTCCCCTTGGCGGCGGCGGCAAACACGCCGTGCTTGTGACGCCCACCTTGCTGATTCACGCGCAGACCACACTGGAAGGCGCGGTGCTGGTGGCCCGCGACAAGCTGACGGGCGAGCAGCTGAAGACGATTCCCCTGCCTGCCAATGCCGGCGGTGCGCCAATGAGTTATGCGGTGGACGGTCGCCAGTACATTGCCCTGAGCATTCTCACCAACCCAGTGCCAGAACTGCTGGTGCTCGCCCTGCCGGAGTAAGTCCCGATGACGATTTTCAAATTGCTGTTTCGCCGCCTTCCAATGCTGGCAGTCGCCTTCGCCATGTTCCAGTCGGCGAGCGCCCAGGACTATGTCGAGTGGAGCACCGAGAACCGCACCTCGCTAAGCTTCCAGGTGAACCACGCGGGCGTCAGCCCCCTGCTGCCTGTCGGCTGGACACTGGCGCCCGTGGAGGGAGCGCCGGACAGAGCGGCAGTCTCCATCACCTTCATGGACCGACACCTGGTGCTGGACGGGCAGGGACAGGTGCTTCGTACGGGCACCAGCCGCTACATGGTGATGTCGGTGCAGGCGCGCAACGAGGCCAGCGGACAGTCGGGCACCATGCTCGTCACCGGCATCTCGCCGGAAGGGCCCGGCGCTTATGAGGTGTATCAGCCGGCCGTGCAGGCCAGTGTCGAGAAGACCAGCACGGGGCAGGGCGAAGCGAGTGGGGAATCCCGCGAGACCTGGACGATGGAAGCGCAGAGCGGCGACCGTGCGCAGCTGAGCCTGGCCTATACGGAGGCCACTCCCGTGCGCCGCGAGTCGCGCATCGTCCTGCGCTCCGGCAAGCGTCCGGACTTCACCCGCACCTACCAGATCGACCAGGCCACCGATGCGCTGGGGCGTCCAGGCGAGCCCGGCAGCCGTATCAGCCAGCTGAGCTTCATCGCAGCGGGCCCGCTCTTCTCCCGTATTTTCGATGGCACCGAAGTGCTCACGGGCGTGACGGCGATTCCGTGGTACAGCCGGGAGATATTCATTCCGTGAGTGTGGCAGGGCATCCGCGCGATTTTTTGCGCCCGCTGACCTGCGACAGCGTATACAATGCCCGCCATCACGCACCTCAATCCGCTGCTACCCCATTTAAAGGAGGGCTCATGGCCTACCAACTCACCATCAACGGACAAACCCACAACGTCGACGTGGAAGGCGACATGCCCCTGCTGTGGGCTGTCCGCGATCATCTGAATTTCACCGGCAGCAAGTTCGGCTGCGGCGTGGCCCAGTGCGGCGCGTGCACCATGCAGATCGACGGCGTAGCCACCCGCACCTGTGTGCTGACCGTGGCCAATGCCGTGGGCAGGAACATCACCACCATTGAAGGGCTGCAGTCGCCCCAGGCCCGTGCCGTGCAGGCCGCCTGGGTGGAACTGCAGGTGCCGCAGTGCGGCTACTGTCAGTCCGGACAGGTGATGTCTGCAACGGCGCTGCTGGAAAAGAACAGCGCGCCGACTGACGCCGACATCGAAGCCGCCATGGCAGGCAACATCTGCCGCTGTGGCACCTACTCCCGCATCAAGGCCGGCATCCACATGGCCGCCGCACAGCTGAAGAACACCGGAGGAGCCGCATAATGAACATCTCCCGATTCCTGAAAAGCCAGACTGTTGACCCCAGCCGTCGCAGCTTCCTGAAAGTCTCTGCCGGCACCACGGCCGGCCTGATGCTCGGTGTCAACTTTGGTGGCATTGCTGCCCAGGCACAGAGCGCTGCCGATGCCGCTCTCGAGTTCAATGCCTTCGTCAGCATCACTCCTGACAACGTCGTCAAGGTGATGATCAAGCACCTCGAAATGGGACAGGGCGTCTACACCGGCCTGGCCACCTGTATCGCCGACGAGCTGGATGCAGACTGGGCCCAGGTGGTGTGCGAGCACGCCCCGGCGAACACCGAGAAGTACGCCAATCTGCTGATGGGCCAGCAGGGCACCGGCGGCAGCACTGCCATTGCCAACAGTTTCATGCAGATGCGTCAGGCCGGCGCCGCCGCCAAAGCCATGCTGGTGAACGCGGCCGCTGCGCAGTGGAGTGTGCCTGCCAGTGAGATCCGCGTATCCCGCGGTGTTGTGTCCCACGGCAGCCACACAGCCACCTTTGGCGACCTGGCCACGGCGGCTGCGCAGCAGAGCGCTCCGGACGTGACCGCACTGACGCTGAAGACGCCTGATCAGTTCACCTTGATCGGCCGCGATGACACCCTGCGCAAAGACACCGGCAAGCACAACGGCACGGCGATCTATACCCAGGACGTCCAGCTGCCCGGCATGCTGACCGCCGTCGTCGTGCACGCCCCCCGTTTCGGCGCCAAAGTGCGCTCCTTCGACGCCACTGCCACGCTGGCCCGTGCCGGCGTGGTCAGCGTCTTCGCCATCGATACTGGCGTCGCCGTGGTGGCTCGCGACTACTGGAGCGCCACCAAGGGCCGCGAGTTGCTGAAGGTCGAGTGGGATGACTCGGCAGCCGAGACCCGCGGCACCACCGACATTCTGGCGCACTACCATGAACTGGTGGACACCGAAGGCGCGGTGGCGGCCTCCGTTGGCAATGTATCAGAAACCCTGAACCAGTCCCGCGACGTGCAGACCCTGGTGTTCGAGTTCCCCTACCTGGCCCACGCCCAGATGGAGCCCATGAACTGTGTGGCCAAAGTGGACGGCGCTGCCGCCGAGATGTGGTATGGCTGCCAGAGCGCCACCGGCGATCAGGCCGCCATCGCCCAGCTGCTGGGCACCGGCATCGAGAACGTGAAGATCAACACCGTGTTCGCCGGCGGGGGCTTCGGCCGTCGCGCCAACCCAGCCTCGGACTATGTACTGGAAGCAGTGCGTGTCGCCCGCGAAGTGCAGGGTACGCCGGTGAAGCTGGTGTGGTCCCGTGAAGACGACATGCGCGCGGGCTACTACCGCCCGGCCTATGTTCACAAGCTGACTGCCGCACTCAACGTCAATGGCCGACCTACCGCCATCCAGGTGCGTGTGGCCGGACAGTCCATCATGGCCGGCACACCCCTGGCGGCCATGATGATGGTCAACGGCATCGACATTACCTCGGTGGAAGGGCTGTCCGATCTGGCCTATGAAATTCCCGAGCGGCAGGTGGAGCTGCATTCGCCCACCAATGGTGTGCCTGTCCAGTGGTGGCGCTCCGTGGGCCACACTCACACGGCCTTCAGCAAGGAAGTATTCATTGATGTGCTGGCCCGCAAGGCTGGCGACGACCCGGTGGCGTTCAGACTGGGCCTGCTCAAGAACAACCCCCGTGAAACCGCTGTTCTGCAACTCGCCGCCGAAAAAGCAGGCTGGGGCACCAAAGAGCTGCCGGCAGGCTGGGGACGCGGCGTTGCAGTGCATACCTCCTTCGGTTCCACCGTCGCCGAGATCGTGGACGTGTCGGTGCAGGGCACGAACTTCAAGGTGGAGCGCGTCGTTGCGGCCATCGACTGCGGCATCGCGGTGAACCCGAACGTGGTGCGCGCCCAGGTCGAGAGCGCCATCGCCTATGGCCTGTCGGCCGCGCTGGGGGATGAGGTGACCATGACCGCAGGCAATGTGGACCAGGACAACTTCCACACCTACCGCGTGCTGCGCATGGATGCCATGCCGGAAGTGGAAGTGCACATCGTGGCGTCCACCAATGCGCCTTCCGGTGTTGGCGAGCCGGGCACACCGCCCATCGCGCCAGCCGTGGCAAATGCGCTGGCGGCCATTACCGGTCAGGTGATCACGCGTCTGCCCCTCAAGCTGGCCTGATGCGGGAGGGCGTGGTCATGCACAAGGTCGTCATGATCACCGGGGCGTC
Source organism: Klebsiella pneumoniae (assembly GCA_945877175.1). GTDB lineage: Bacteria > Pseudomonadota > Gammaproteobacteria > Pseudomonadales > Pseudohongiellaceae > UBA5078. Next base: position 48,884 of record CAMCRC010000009.1, read on the forward strand.
ATCGGGTTTCGGAGAGGCCGCTGCCCGGCGCTTTGCGCAGGACGGCTGCACCTTGATTCTGGCGGCGCGCAGTCTGGACAAACTGCAGGCCCTGGCGGCGTCGCTGGCAGGGCAGTGCAGCGTGTACGCCGCCGCGCTGGATGTGACCAGTCAGGACTCCGTGGATGCCTTCTTCGCCGCGCTGCCCGAGTCCCAGCGTGCCATCGACGTGCTGATCAACAGTGCCGGGCTGGCGCTGGGACTGGAGCCGGCCCATCGCGCCGACTTCAGTGACTGGGAAACCATGATCGATACCAATGTGACCGGCCTGCTGCGCGTGACGCGCGCGGTGCTGCCGGGCATGGTGGAGCGCAACACCGGCCATATCATCAATATCGGCTCCACGGCGGGCAGCTGGCCGTACCCTGGGGGCAATGCCTACGGCGCCACCAAAGCCTTCGTGCAGAACTTTTCCCGGGCGCTGCGTGCCGACCTGCTGGGCAAGCGGGTGCGCGTCACCAACATCGAGCCGGGCATGTCGGACACCAATTTCTCCACCGTGCGCTTCAAGGGCGACGCGGCACGGGCAGACAAGGTCTATGAGGGCACCAAACCCCTGAGTGCCGACGATGTCGCGCAGATCATCCACTGGGTGAACTCGGTGCCGGCCCACGTGAACATCAACACACTCGAAGTCATGCCCACGTGTCAGGCCTGGAGTGCTCTGGGTGTCAACCGCAACATGGAGGCGGAGCAATCCGGAACACACTGATGCACGCTCTGCTTCGCTCACTGTTTGCGCCCTTGTTGAACATTCTCGAGAAGGGTGACGAACCCTACGGGTACAAGCCCTCGCACCGCAAGATATTGCTGGCAGTTGGTGCGCTGTTCCTGTTGCTGGCCGGCGTGTCGCTGTTCTTCGGCATGATTGCCGGGGGCGCCGGCGCTTTCCTGCCCGCCGCCGTGTTCTTTGTTGTCGGCGTGGTCTGCTTTGTCGTTGGTGCTGTGGGCAGTGAGCGTGCCGTGGCCAAACTGTGGGGCAGCCGGCCGTGAGCGCGCACTACCAGGCGCTGCTGACAAAGCTGCACACCCTGTCCGATATTCACAAAGCCATTGCCGTGCTGTACTGGGATCGCGAGACTTTCATGCCCGTGCATGGCAACACCGGCCGCACCCAGCAGATCACCACGCTCAACCAGCTGGCGCACGAGATGGCCACCAGCACGCAGATGGCCGACCTGCTGGCGGCGGCGGAGCAGGAGCAGTCCGGCGCCGCGTACGACAGCGATGCCGCGAGTCTGCTGCGCCACGTGCGCCGGCAGTTTGATGAAGATCGCTTGTTCCCGACAGAGTTCGTGCGCCGGCGCAGCGAAGTCACAGGCGCAGCAGGGGCTGCCTGGGCCGATGCCCGCGAGCGCAACGACTTTGCCGCGTTTCGTCCGCATCTGGAAAGCGCGGTCGAGATTGCGCGGGAATCTGCAGAGATTCTTGGCTACGCCGACGAGAAGTATGATGCCCTGCTGAATCAGTACGAGCGTGGCATGAAGACGGCTGCCGTGCGCGACATCTTCGCTACGGTGAAGCGCGAGACAGTGCCCCTGATCCAGGCTATTGGCGAAAGGCTGGACGCTATCGATGACCGCATTCTTTACCAGCCGTTTGCCATCGACGCGCAGCGTACTTTCTGTCGCCAGGCGGCCGAGTCGATTGGCTACGATTTCACCCGCGGCCATCTAGCCGAAGTGCAGCATCCCTTCAGTACCAGCTTCGGCCGCGAGGATGTGCGCATCACCACGCGCTACCAGCCCGACTTCGCCACGTCAGCGATTTTCGCGACACTCCATGAGTCCGGTCATGCGCTCTATGAACAGGGGGTTGCAGAGGCGCTGTCCCGCACACCGCTGGCGCAGGGCACTTCGTCGGGCATTCACGAAAGCCAGTCGCGCCTCTTCGAGAATCAGGTGGGTCGCAGCCTGGGTTACTGGCAAAAGCACTTCGCCACACTGCAGGCGCATTTCCCTGCCCAGCTCGGCAATGTGTCGGTGACGCAGTTCCACCGCGCGATCAACAAGGTGCAGCCTTCGCTGATCCGTGTCGAGGCGGACGAGCTGACCTACAACATGCACATCATCCTGCGTTTTGAATTGGAACAGGCATTGGTGAATGGCGATCTGCTGGTGGCAGATCTGCCCGCCGCCTGGCGCGACGGTATGCAGGCACTGCTGGGCATCACGCCCCCCGATGACAGGCAAGGCGTGCTGCAGGATGTGCACTGGTCCCAGGCGGCATTCGGTTATTTCCCCACCTACACACTGGGCAACCTTTACGCCGCCATGTTCATGGCCGCGGCGAAACAGCAGGACATCCACATTGCCGCCGATCTGGAGCGCGGGGATGTTGCCCGACTGCTGGCCTGGCTGCGCACCCACATTCATCAGCATGGCAGCAAGTTTGATGCGCCAGAGCTGTGCCGACGTGCCACTGGTCAGGAGCTGACCGCGGTGCCCTTCGTGCAGTACGCCCGCGAGAAGTTCGGCAGGCTGTACGGACTGCCCAACTGAGAGCAACACCGCCATGAGCCTGCTCCCATTTCAGGCGCTGGCCTGCCCGCTCGACAGGCAGCCATTGCATCGCGCAGGGTCCAGTTTGCGCTGCCCGTCCGGCCACAGCTTCGACATTGCCCGCGAAGGCCATACCTACCTGCTCCCGGTGCAGAACAAGCGCTCCCGTGATCCGGGCGACAGCAAGGAGATGGTGGCCGCCAGGCGACGCTTTTTGAACGCCGGCTACTATCAGCCGATAGCCGCCGCCGTTTGCGCGGCCTTGATGAGGGATGGTCACGATGCGCCTTCCAATGCTGAGCCACTGTCGTGTCTCGATGCCGGCTGCGGCGAGGGCTACTACCTGCGCGCGCTGGCGGCTGCCACCGGGCAACCGCTGGCCTTGCTGGGACTGGACATCTCCAAGTGGGCGATACTGGCGGCCGCCAGGCAGGAACGCCTGTGCACCTGGGTAGTGGGCAGCAATGCGAACCTGCCCGTGCTGTCTCACTCTGTCGACCAGATCCTGTGCATGTTTGGATTCCCCGTCTACACGGAGTTTGCGCGGGTACTGAAGCCCGGTGGCTGCCTGCTGCAGGTGGACTCGGGTCCGGAGCATCTGCGCGAGTTGCGCGAGATCATCTACCCCACTTTGAAACCGGAGCGGGACAAGACACCACAGGTACCGGAAGGGTTTGTCCTCAAGCAGGAGAGTGCCCTGCGCTTCAGGCTGTCGCTGAGCACTTCGGATGCAATCGCCGATCTGCTGCTCATGACGCCCCATCTGTTCCGCGCCAGCGCACAGGGAAAGGCGCATGCAGCCGCTCTGGACAGGCTCGAGCTGACCGTGGATGTGCGTCTGCAGACTCTCGAAAGACAAGCGCTCGAATAGACACAATACGCGGAAACTGTCTGTATACTGCGCTCGCGCTCCCGCCCCAGGCAGCGCATCGGATGTCCAAGTCTCGTCCCAGGAGTGTCCCTGAACATGCAACCTGTTTTCACCAACGTCGCAGTCGCTCGCGCGCTTCTGCTCTTCATTCTGGCTGCGGGTGTCTATTTCTTCATTGGGTTCCTCGTGCCGGTGCTGGCAGCGTTGATCATCTGTTTCGCCAGCTGGCCGTTATACCAGCGTCTGCGGGCACGCTGTGGTGGCAGCAACAAGGTAGCCGCGTCCATCGCCGTTATTGCCATGATCCTGTGCATTCTGATTCCGCTCGCGGTTGCCTTCACCTTCGCACTGGAAGAAATCGGCACGGCAGTGAACTGGATCACCCATGCGAATCAGGAAGGCGCGCCGGTGCCCGAGTGGGTCGCGGCCCTGCCACTGGCAGGAAGCTGGCTCGCACAGCAGTGGACTTTGTATCTGGGCGAGCCGCAGCAACTGGGAGTCATCGTCAGTCTGGTAAGCGGTGAACAGATCACGGGCATTTCGCGCTGGGTGCTCAACCTCGGCTGGGACACCGCCGGCCTGTTGCTGACCCTTCTGTTCATGCTGATTACGTTGTTCTTTCTGTACAAGGATGGCCAGGCCCTGTCAGGTGAGTTGGACAATGTGGGCGAACGCGTCCTGCCGGAGCGCTGGAAGCGCTATTCGCGGGTGGTGCCGGCCACGGTGACATCCACGGTGATGGGCATGACTGTCATTGCCATTGGGGAAGGGGTGGTGCTGGGCGTGGCCTACTGGATCGCAGGCGTGCCTTCGCCGGTAGCATTCGGCGTACTGACAGGCTTCATGGCTCTGGTTCCAGGGGGCGCGCCGCTGACCTTCACTCTTATTTCGATCTATCTGGTGGGCACTGGCGACATCACTGCCGGCCTGGGTCTGCTGGCCTGGGGCACAGTTGAACTGTTCATTGTCGACAAGACACTTCGGCCGAAGCTGGTTGGTGGCCCGGTGAAGCTTCCTTTTCTCCCGACCTTTTTCGGCCTTATCGGGGGCGTGAAGACAATGGGGATTGTGGGCCTTTTCATCGGCCCGGTACTCATGGCGCTGCTGGTGTCGATCTGGCGCGAATGGATCCGGGAGACCGCCGTTATCGAGGTGCCGGCCTCCGCAACTGAAAACACGACCCTGCCCTGATTGCGCTCAGCGTTTTTGCCACACCAGCAATTGATTGTTGGCAGGCATGGCGTTGTCTTCCAGCAGCCTCAGGCCCGCGTCTTCTGCCAGCCCCAGCACGGTTTCGATGTCGCGAACGCCGCTGCGCGGATCGTTGCTCTTCAGCCAGAGATCGAACTGGGCATTGCTTGGCGTCGTGAACTCCCCTCCATACTTAAACGGCCCGTAGACGCAGACAAGCGCACCGCAGTTGAGCACATGGGGAAGTGGCCGGAAGAAGTCCACCACCGCATTCTGCGGCATGATGTGCAGGCTGTTGGCGCTGAAGAGATAGTCAAGGCCCGTCACGGTCCAGTCCGGCTGCGTGACATCCAGAGACAGGGCCTCGGGCAGGTTGGACAGTGCTGCGGCGCCAATGCGCACATTCAGGCGTGCAAGGTTGGAGGGGATGTCAGTGCTCTGCCAGTGCAGCCAGGGCATCTGCGAGGCGAAGTGCACCGCGTGCTGTCCCGTGCCTCCGGCAATTTCAAGCACGCGGCCCGGTTTTGCAAAATGCCGCCGTAGCACTGCCAGAATGAAGTCCTTGTTGTTCTCACACGCCTGACTGAAGGGGAGCTCCACGAATCAGTCCTCTCTGCGCAGAAAGACCGGAGAGTGACCGGTCGAATCCTTCGCACTGTAGTGATAGCCATCGACATCGAATGCCAGCAGATCTTCCGGCTTCTTGAGGCGGTTGCGGAGGATCCAGGCGCTCATCAGCCCCCGGGCCTTTTTTGCAAAGAAACTCACGATTTTGTACTGCCCGTTGCTGAAATCCTTGAACACCGGGCTGATGACGCGGGCCTGCAACTGCTTCTCGCGCACCACCTTGTAGTATTCGACCGAGGCAAGATTGACCAGCAGGGGCGAGCGCTGCTTCTGCAGTGCGTCGTTCAGTGCCGCTGTGACGCGCTCGCCCCAGAAGTCATAAAGAGAAGTGCTGCCCAATGCCTTGAACGTGGTGCCCATCTCCAGCCGGTAGGGCTGGATGAGATCGAGCGGGCGCAGAAGACCATACAGGCCGGACAGTATCCGCAGGTGCTCCTGCGCATAGCTGACGTCTGTCGCTGACAGTGCCGGGGCATCCAGCCCGAGATACACGTCGCCCTTGAAGGCGAACAGCGCCTGTCGGGCATTGTGCTTGTCGAAGGGTGTGTGCCAGGCGTTGAAGCGCTCGCGGTTCAAATCACCCAGCGCGGGACTGATGTCCATCAGCGCAGAAATCTGTGCAGGGGTCAGTTGCCGCAAATTGTCGACAAGCCGCGCGGAGTCTTCGAGAAAATCCGGTTGGGTGGCCTTGCGGATGCGCAGCGGGGATTCAAAGTCGAGCGTCTTTGCGGGAGAAATGACCAGCAGCATCAGGGCCTCACAACAGCAGTTCGATCACACCGGCGCGAGGAATTCCTGCCACCAGTCCAGAGGGGTCACGCCGTCAGCCGGGTCGTAGACGTTGCCATAGTACCAGACGGTGCCAGGAAACTGACCAATGATGCGGTCCAGCAGAATCTCCAGTGTCTGGAAGCCGATGGAAACGTGAATGCTGTACACCAGCAGCCGCAGAGTCTGCTGGTCGAGGCTGCCGTCGAGCAGCTCGAGCTCCGGCGACAGCACCTGCGCTACCGCGTCGAGGTCGTCTTTGCGCAGCACGCGGATGCTCAGATTGCCACTGCGCTTCAGCAGCTCGAATCCGGCTTCCTTGCGCGCTGGGAAGCGAATGCGATCGCCAGCGGCCAGGCCTCGCAGGAACCCCGGAGATTTCAGCAGACGGTACTCGTCGGCGGTCTTGGCGTCTGCCACAACTTCAACACTGAGACGCTCCATGATGGTCTCGCCATCGGGGCGATAACCGGCAACCAGTGCAAGGGTCTGTGAAGGAGCAGGGTTCATTCGGGCGTCCGGAAAGGGTAGGCTTGCGGTATTCTAACCTGCGCCGAGGACTGCTGCGCAATGCTCGAACAAATGCAGGGATATGCCCGGCGCTGGATGGCCTTGCGGCCAGTGCTGCTCGTCGTGGCCGTGTTGGCCCTTGGTGCTGCATTGCGCATCCTGCTGACGTCTGTGGACCAGGCCGGCGATGTCTATCTGATCCCGGCGCTCGTGCTGTTTCTGTGGTGCATCATGCTGCATGCGTTCCTCACACTTTTTGCGCGGGTGCCGCCACCCGCTGTCACGACATTGACTTGGCGTCAGCGCATGCTGATGCGTTGCAGACGCGTTTTCTACTACCTGTTTCTCGGGCTTTTCGCCGTGCTCTCGGCGCTGTTGCTGCTCACCAGCTGGCAACTGGCAGGAGCCTGGCGCATGATGTACTGACTCTGACAAGTGACCCGAAGCGACAAAGACAACAACAAGGAGCGAGCATGAGCCTGAAGAAAGTGGATGATGCAGATGTTGATCCGATGCCCG
>CAMCRC010000010.1 GCA_945877175.1 Klebsiella pneumoniae
ACATTGGCTTGCCCGCGATGTCCAGAAGGGGCTTGCCCGGCAGCCGCGTGGCCGCAAAACGTGCCGGAATGACAACGATGAAAGACATCAGCGGTTCTCCCTCTCCTCCAGACTGAGATGCCGCGCTTCGTTTTCCAGCATCACGGGAATACCGTCACGCACGGGAAAGGCAAGGGCATCGCCGTAGCACAGCAATTCCGCTGCTGCCCTGTCGAATTTGAGCGGTCCTTTGCACAGGGGACACGCAAGTATGGCGAGCAACTTCTGATCCATATGAACTCCTCATTCAATTCCGGGGTGTACTTCACGCGCCGCAATCAGCGCGTGCACTGCGGCCAGCAGCGGCGTCGTGAACGCGGGCGCCAGCCGGGCTTCTACTTCAAGGTACCAGCAATGGGTGCCGGCGAAGACTTCACACTTCACGGCATCCTTGCTGGTCATCACCAGCGTGTGCGCGGCGGCAAACTGCAGGTCATGCGCTGTGAAACGATAATGATCGGGAAACGGGTGACACAACGGGGTATAGCCCAGACCGCGTACCGTGTCGAAGAAGCGCTGCGGATTGCCAATGCCCGCGAGTGCATGCAGCACCCCGGAATCGCGCAAGGGCAATGCTGTCAGTGCGACACGCTCACCTGACGCAAGATTGACCCAGCAGGCCGGTTCCAGCGTCATGGCAGTGCGCACGGGGAAATTGGCGGGCAACCCCGCCTGACGGGCCACTGTATCCTGCCCCCCCGCAGTGCCACCATTGAAGACCAGCCAGTCCACTTCCCGCAGTCGCGACGGCGGTTCGCGCAGTGGCCCTGCCGGAAGACAATGGCCATTGCCCAGCAGGCGCTCACCATCGATGACGACAATTTCCAGCGCACGTGGCAGCGCATAATGCTGCAGGCCGTCGTCACTCAGAATCACATCGCAGGCGCTTTGCACGCACAATGCTTCCACGCCCCGCAGACGCTGCGCGTCGACACGCACCGGACATCCTGTCTGCCTGTGCACAAGCACAGCTTCATCACCCACATCCTCTGGTCGAGACAGCGCTGTGACGCTGGCCGGCTCCTTGCTGCCTCCATAGCCACGGCTCACGATCCCAGGCTTCAAACCGTGGGCCAACAGCAGTCTGGCAAGTGCGATTATGAGCGGCGTCTTGCCGGTGCCACCCAGGGCAATGTTGCCAATCACGATGACAGGGGGCAGCGTCGGATTGCGCGCTCTGCGCTGCTCAAGATGAATACGGCGCCTGCGTGCCAAGGCTGCGTAAACGCGTGACACCGGCCATAGTGGCCACAACCAGAGGCGCGTGCGCTGCGACTTGTCGTACCACGCATCGAGAAGGCTCATCACTCACCTGCAGTGAGATCGGAGAACTGGATTCTGTGCAGTGCCGCATACTGTCCGTTGCGAGAAATCAATTCCTGATGCGTACCGGATTCCACGATTCGTCCTTTGTCCATCACAACAATGACGTTGGCGTTTTCAATGGTGGACAGGCGATGCGCAATCACGAACGTCGTACGGCCTTTCATGAGGGTGCTCAAGGCCTGCTGTATGTGCTGTTCTGACTCGGAGTCCAGCGCTGACGTGGCTTCATCGAGTACCAGGATGGGTGCATTCTTGAGGAAGGCACGGGCAATCGCCACACGTTGCCGCTGTCCGCCGGAAAGCATGAGTCCCGAGTCCCCCACTATCGAATGAATACCATTGTCGAGCTTGTCGATGAACTCCATGGCATGAGCGCTGCGGGCAACGTCCACGATCTGCTCGTCGGTGATGCTGCCATCGTTTCCGTAGGCAATATTCTCGGCAATGGTGCCCTCAAACAACACGACATCCTGACTCACCACGGCGATCTGCTGACGCAGGTTGTCAAGCGTGTAATCTCTTGCCGGAACCCCGTCGATCAGAATGCTGCCGGACTCCACATCATAGAAACGCGGCAGCAGACTCACCAGAGTTGTCTTGCCGCTGCCGGACTTGCCGACCAGCGCCACGCTCTGTCCAGGCTCAACCCGCAGTGACACATTGGCCAGTACGGGCTCATCCCCTTTGTCTTTGTCCTTGTACTTGAAGCTGACGTCGGCAAACTCGACTTCGCCGCGAACGCGGCCAACGGTATGGTTGCCCGCATCCTTTTCGACAGGTTCATCCAGCAATGCAAAGATGCTGTCAGCGGCAGAGATGCCGCGTTGAACCACAGAGTTTACCTGTGAGAGCTGACGGATAGGCTTGGCCAGCAAGCCCGCTACCGTCAGAAAGGCCACAAAATCGCCAGCAGTGGCATTGGCAAAATAGGCGGGAGACATGGCGAACCAGATCAGCACAGCCATCGCGATGCTGACCAGCAATTGAATCACGGGAATAGCGATGGACTGGGTGCCCACCATCTTCATGTTCTGGCGTCGATTGCGCTCGCTCGCACGCTCGAAGCGTTCCAATACGAAGTTCTTGCCGTTGAAACTGCGTACCACCTTCTGACCTTTGATGGATTCGTTGGTAATCTGGGTGACGTCGCCCATGGAATTCTGCATCTGGCGGCTGTATTTGCGGAATCGGCTGGAAGCCAGGCCTACAACGATTGCCACACAGGGCGCTACCAGCAGGAATACCAGACTGAGGCGCCAGTTGCTCCAGAACAGCGAGATCAGAAGTCCGACCACTGTCAGGCCTTCCCGAAAGATCACCGTCACGGCATTGGTTGCGGCGCCACTGATCTGCTGAACATCATAAGTGACCTTGGAAACCAGTCGCCCGGCGGTGCTGTTGTCGTAATAGCGCATCGGCAGAACGAGCAGGCGCTCCATGATCTCGCAGCGCAGCTTGTGAATGATGCTGTTGGATATGTATTCCAGCGAATAGCCACCCATGAAACCGCCGATGCCCCGCACCAGCACAATCGCAACACAGATCAGCGGACTGAGCAGCCGGGCATCGGGATTCTGTGCCGTCACCTGATCGACGGTCCAGCCCAGCCACTCAGCAGTAGCCACCCCGGTAATGGAAAAAATGATATAGCCGATGATGCTGATCGCAAACATGCCGCGATGAGGTTTGACATAGGCAAGAAGGCGCTTGTAGACCTGCCAGCCCTGCGTCGAAGTGTCGGGTTCGTGATGACTCATGGGTCCGGATCAGTTCTCTTCGTTGGGCTTGCGTGTTGCAATGCTCAGCCGGCTGAAGCCTGACTGCCCTATGGCATCCATCGCCGTGACGACCGACTGATGTGTCGCATCCGCATCGGCAATCAGAATCAGGGCAGCGGTACGGTCGCCACGCGACACTTCTTCCAGCCCCTGCATCAAAGTACTCAGTTCGGCGTTGACCAGCGTCCGGCCGTCGATGGCATAGCTGCCACTCTGGCTGACGGAAATCTCGATGACTTGTTCCGCGTCCTGTGCCGGCGCGCCATCGGCCTCCGGGAGATTTACGGCCAGCCGGGTCTCGCGGGTAAACGTAGTGGACACCATGAAGAAGATCAGCAGCAGAAACACCACGTCAATCAGCGGCGTCAGATTGATTGAAAGTTCTTCCTGAATGCGCCGCTGAAATTTCACTGATTGCCAATCTCTTTGATGTCGACACGGCGATCACTGTGCAGTGCGTCCACCAGCTTGATGGACTCCTGTTCCAGATTCAACACGAGCGTGTCAACCCGTCGCATGAGCATGCGGTGGAAAGTAAAGGTGGGGATGGCTACGGTCAATCCGGCTGCCGTAGTGATCAGTGCCTGGGAAATGCCCCCGGCCAGAGCGTTGGTATTGCCGCTGCCCTGCACCATGATCTGCGTGAACACATCGATCATGCCGAATACTGTCCCCAGCAAGCCGAGCAGGGGCGTGATGGCTGCAATGGTGCCCAATGTGCTCAGGTAGCGTTCCAGGTCGTGAATGACCTGGTTGGCGGCCTGCTCGATGCTGACGGTCATGGCAGCTTTGCCGTATTTGGAGTTCACCAGTCCCGCGGCCAGAATCTGGCCAAGCGGCGAGGCCAGGCGCAGCTCGCGCAGGTGAGCACTGTCGAGTTCATTGTTCTTGATCCAGGTCCAGACCTGGCCGAGCGTGTAACGCGGCGCGATACGGGCGGCGCTGAGTGTCCAGAAGCGCTCGATGACAATGGCAATGGCAATGATCGAACTCAAGATGATCGGCAACATCAACCAGCCACCGGCTTTGACAATTTCTACCACTGGGAACCTCCGGGCGTGATGGCGCGTACTCTACCATACTCGTCTGAGACCCTGTGAGCACGACGTGCAATGGCCGCCAGGATATGATTCTCAAGGGCTATGGCGCAGCGGGCTGCTCGCCGTGCAACTGGCGGGACTCCTCCGGAACCAGGGGTTGCCACCAGCGGCGCCGCGTTTCGCGCCAGCTCTGCGGCGTGGTTTCGCAGTCACCTGTGTTCCCGAGACACCACTGCAGCGCACCGCGCAGCGCCGTATTCCACGCGGCAACTCCCTGAGAATGGTAACGCGCGGCGACGACCGGCGCAGGGTGTCGAAACTGGCTGCGGTAGCCCGCAGAGTAGATCACGCCGCCCGGAGCTGCGGCCGCAAGAAACCCCGGGGTGGAGGAAGTCTGACTGCCATGGTGGGGCGCAATCAGCCAGTCACTGCGCAAGTCCGATGCGCCTGCCCGCCGCAATGCGGACTCTGCACCCTCCTCTATGTCCCCAGTCAGCAGCATGACGTAGCCTCCTGCCTCTATTCGCAGAACACAGGAACTGTCATTGCCGGCGTCATGCTGACCGGGTGGCGGCCACAGGACTGAGAAATTCACCCCGTCCCACTCCCAGTTCTGTCCGCGGGCACACATAGTCAGAGTCGCCCCGGACGCCTTCACGGCTGCCGGCATCGGCCCCTGAGGATCCTCGCCAAAGCTCACTTCCCGTGTGGGCAAGGCTGACAATAGCGACACCAATCCGCCGGCATGATCGTTGTCCCCATGACTGACCATGACAGTGTCAAGTTGCCTTACCCCCACGCTGCGCAGATAGGGCACGAGGATGCCGGCTCCTGCGTCAAAGTTCTCGCTGAAGCGCGGCCCCGTGTCGTACACCAGCGCATGGGAAGCGGTCCTGACAACCACGGCAAGACCTTGCCCGACATCGAGGACGGCAAGCCTGGCGATGCCAGGTGCCGCCAACTCGCGCGACGGCAGTGCAAGCGGGAGCAAGAGAATCAAGCCCAGCCAGCGGCCAGGCCAGCCGCGCGGCAGCAGCAACATCACGCTTCCTGCCATCGCAAGAAGAAACTCCGGCAGGGTTGTTCCCCTGAATTCCCAAAGTACCGGCAACGGTGCTCCCACGAGAGCCTGCAGGCCCGCTGTAAACACACCCAGCAAGCAATCTGCGAGGTGCAAGGCTGCGCTGCCAACTGGCAGCCAGACGAACAGCAGTAGCGAGCCCAGCAAACAAAGTGGCACTACCAACAGACTTACGAGCGGAATAGCCAGCACATTGGCGACGGGCGACAAAAGAGAAAGTTGCTGCATCCAGACAGCCATCGGTACCGTCATGCCGATAGAGATCACCCATTGCGGATGAGCCCAACGCAGCCAGAGTCCCGCCCAATCGGGTGTCCACGAGTCAGCAGGCATTTTGCCAGGCACTGGGGCGCGATGGTGAAGTGTCCGCAGCCCGTTGTATGCCAGCAACAACGTGCCGACTGCGCCAAAGGAAAGCCAGAATCCAGCCCCTAGAACGCTCATTGGGTTGCCCGCCATGACCAGCAACAAGGCGAGACAGAAACTGAAAGAATGTGAGACTCGCCTCGCAAGAAGCTGTGTGCCCATGAACACCAGCACCATGACACAGGAGCGCTGCGTCGGCACTGAAAAACCTGCCATCAGGCTGTAGAGCACGGCGCCAGTAACCCCCGCCACCGCGCCCCATTGCTGGGCCGGCAGTCGCAACAGGAGCAGCGGACTCAAGCGCACAAGCACGGCCACCAGCCCATGGCACATCCAGGCGACGAACGCGATATGCAGCCCTGAAATCACTATCAGATGGTTGGTGCCTGTCTGTGTAAAAAGCTCCCAGTTTTCTGCGCTGATCTGCTCACCGTCACCGAGCACCAGCGCCACGATGATGCCTGCATTCGGCCTGCCCTCCAGTGCCAGCAGCAGACGTTCGCGCAGAACGTAACGTACCCGCGACACCCATGCTCCGCCGTCCTCAAGCCGTTGCGTGAAGGACGTATCCCGCACATAGCCCCGCGCGGCAATACCTTGCTGAATCAGCCAGGCTTCATAGTCAAAGCCTCCGGGATTGGCAAAGCCTCGCGGTGCGTTCAGACGCACGCGCCAGAACCAACGTTGACCTGGCTCCAGCCTTTCATGTCCGTAATAGTTGAGCAGAATCTGGCGATTACTAAAGACACTGCTGGCTGCAGGACAATCGGATGGAAGCAGATCGAAGCAACTGCTTTCAACCGTGAACCGCACCTGCTGAGCCCTGTCACCTTGTTCTGGCAGACCGGTTACAAGCCCCGTAACCCAGAAATCGCGCGCTTCCAGATAAGGAGGCAACAACGCCTCCAAGCGGTTTTGTGCAAACCACATGCTCCAGACAAGTCCGAGCAGAAATGCAAGCAGCAGTGCGTTTGCCTGCCGGGCTCGCCAGACTCCCACACAAAGCACTGGCACAAGTGCAGGCAACAGCAAGGGAGACAGTGGCGGCAAAGCAGGAAAAAGAGTTACCAGGGCCATGCCGAAACAGGCGGCGATCATCCGTGAGCGCATGGAAAATCCGTAAGCGGAAGACATCAGTGTCGTTCCGCAAGTATAGGCAGCGTTTGCAGTTGCCGCGGGGGCTATTCCAGACGCAGAGCTTCGGCAGGTTGCACGCGGGATGCGCGCCAGGCAGGGTAAAGAGTTGCCAGAAGGGACAGGACGAATACGCCAATGCTGACACCCAGTATATCTCTCAGCCGCAGCTCTGAGGGCAGAAAGTCCACCGGATACACCTCTGCACTGAGCAGCGTGATGCCAAGCATCCGCTCCAATATCGCGGCAAAGTCTCCGACTGTCAGGGAAAACAGGATCCCGAAGGCTATTCCAATGGCGGTACCGATGAGCCCCACGATGCAGCCCTGAGTCATGAATATTCGGCCGATAGTCTTCGGGCTGGCGCCGATCGTGCGCAGAATGGCGATGTCGCCCCGCTTGTCGCGCACGATCATGACAAGACTTACCACGAGATTGAACGCGGCCACGCCCACCAGAAGCCAGAGCAGAAAACTGACGATCGTGCGGGAAAACTGAATATTCTCGTAGATGTTCCCGAACACGCGAGTCCAGGTGTCCACTTCCAGTCCACCAGGCAGGTCCTCGGCAAGATCGTCAGCGACCGCGCGCACCTGCAGCAGGTCCTGAATCTTGAAGCGCAAGCCCGTGTAGGTGTCGCGCAATCGGTAGAGCGCCTGTGCATCCTGCAGCGTAATCATGGCCATGGCACTGTCCAGCTCCAGCGTGCCCACCTTGTAAATACCGGCCACGGTGAACTGTCGCTGCGTTGGCAGCGGAACCAGAGGATTCACGGAGACTTCCAGAGAATAGAGAGTGACACGGTCACCCAGACCTACGCCCAGATTCTGAGCGAGTGTCGCACCGAGGATTATGCGGAAACGGGCTTCCTGAAGTCCGGCAAGCGACCCTTCCACCATGAATCGGTCAACAATGGATATGCGCTTTTCGGCTTCCGGATCGACGCCCTGCACCAGGACGCCCTTGGCGAAACCGTTCCCTGCCACGACGCCAGTGGTTTCAATCTGGGGAGCAAAATCGAGGACTGCCGGATTGGCGGCCAGAACGGCTTCGATGGCCTGCCATTGCTCAGGTCCCCGGGGCTCCTGAGACTTGACTGTGCCATGGGGCAGAATACCCAGAATGTTTTCCCGCACCTCGCGGTCGAAACCATTCATGACAGACAGCACTGTGATCAGGATGGCAATGCCCAGGGCGAGCCCGCTGACGGTGAGAGCGGACATGAACGACACCAGCTGACTGCGCCGGCCAACACTGACATAGCGCAGCGCGATGAATGCCGAAAAGGAGTGTTCGGCATATGGCGCAATCGCGGGAATGCGGGAGGCGTCATTCGCCATGAAGAAGTCCCTGCTGCTCCGGCGCTTCGACCAGGCTGGCCTTGAGACCCCGGGCAGCGATCGCGGCGCGGGTCGGCGCATCCAGCTCTTCCAGGCGTCCGTTGCGCAAGAGCAACACTCGATCGAGAGAACGGGCAAATTCCTCGTCGTGCGTGACGACAATGAAACTGGTAGCCAGCTGGGTATTGAGCTCGGCCATCAGGGAGTGAATTTCGTGAGCTGTATGGCGATCGAGATTGCCCGTAGGTTCGTCCAGCAACACGCAGCGTGGCTCTGTGACCAGGGCGCGCGCGATCGCGACGCGTTGCCGTTCGCCTCCGGACAACTCGGAAGGCTTGTGCTGCAAGCGGTGGCCGAGGCCGACGCGCTCCAGAATGGCAGTGGCGCGGGCCGCGGAGCGCTTGACATCGTTGCCTGCGATCAGCAGCGGCATGCAGACGTTCTCCAGCGCAGTGAATTCCCCAAGCAGATGGTGAAACTGATAAACAAAGCCCAGGTTGCGATTGCGCATGCGGCCACGCTGGGCTTCGTTCAGGCTGGCAAGATTGAGACCAGCGATCATGACCTCACCCGAGCTTGGCAGATCCAGACCGCCCAGCAAATTGAGCAGCGTGGTCTTGCCTGAGCCCGACGCGCCGACGATCGCCACGCGCTCTCCGGCATAAACACGCAGATTCAGATCCTTGAGCACCTCCACCTGGGCGGGCCCCTGCGTATATACCTTGGAGAGATGGCGACACTCCAGCATCAGTTCGGGTTCCTGCATGTGCGGCGATACGATCTGGGCAACTGGCGAGGGAGTGATGGAGTCACGCATGTTCATTCGTACCTCAGTACTTCGGCGGGCTGAATTCGCGTGGCCCGGTAAGCAGGATAGAGTGTGGCCAGAAAACTGACGATGAGGGCGCTGATACAGGTCAGCATGACGTCTTCGGGGCGCAGTTCCGCACGAAGATAGGAAATCATGTAGACGTCCTCGGGGGAGAACGTGGCATTGAGTGCAGCTTCGATCCAGGTAGTGACAACGGTCAGATTCTGCGCCAGCAGCACGCCGGACAAGGCCCCGAGCGCCGTGCCGAGCACGCCGACGGTGGTTCCCTGCGTGACAAATATGCTCATGATGGTGGCCCTGCTTGCCCCCATGGTGCGCAGTATCGCGATGTCGGCACTTTTGTCAGCAACCACCATTACGAGGGTGGAAACGATATTCACAGCCCCGATCACCACAATCATCAAAAGCATGAAGCCCGTCATTGCCTTCTCGAGTCGCAGCGCGTCGAAGAGGCTGGCCTGCGTCTCGCTCCAGCTGGTACTGCTAAGGCCCTGACTGAGAGCCTCATCCTCCATGCCTTCAATTGCGCGGGTGGCGATCTGGCCTGCATTGAACACATCATCCACACGCAACCGAAGTCTCACATCCTGAGCTGCGGCGCTATCACCGAACAGTTCCTGGGCCGCCGCCAGATCGATCATCACGGTATTGTCATTGCCATAGAAGCCGAAGTCGGCGGCCCCGATAACCTTGAAGCGCATGACATCGTCCAGTTCCCGATTGATCAAACTGTTAAGGGACATCAAAGTCACCTCGTCATCCAGATAGATACCCAGACGGTTGGCGAGACGAATGCCCAGGATGATGCCATTCTCGGTGTTTCCCAGCGTCTCCAGCAGGGAGTCGAAACCTGGACTCTCTACCTGCAGGACCTCACTCTCGTATCGAGGATCAACACCACGCAGCTGCACGAACTCTGCTGCACCGTCATACCGCAGCCAGCTTTCGCCTTCCACAAAGGGCGCTGCGCCGATGACCTGAGGCTGTGCTGCGAGTGCCTGACGCACCGGTTCCCAGGCGTCCAGACTCTGACTGGACAACACACTGGCATGTGGAACGGCCTTGAGGGTCTCATCCCGCATGGTGCTGGTCGAGCCATTGATGACGGAGGTCACCACGATCAGCGCGAGCACGCCGATAGTAATGCCCAGCGTGGACACCACGGAAACGAAGGAGATGATCTGGCTCTTCTTGCGGGTGCGGATGTAGCGCAGGCCAATGAAGAGGGATACCGGTTTAAACATGGCGCTGCAGAATCCTTTGCACGGTCTTGAAACTGACCGGAGCGACTGGCGTGCTGACTTCCGCCGCAATGACTCGCAGGGATTTGCCCTGATCGCGCAACTGCAGGATTCGTTTCAGCACTTTCTGCTCCATGGGATTTTCGATAAGACGGCCATTGGAATAGATCATGTATCCAAAGGGTCTGCTTCCGCCAAGATAGCGACCCTTGCTGCGCTGGTTCTTCTTCACATTGCAAATGCGTTCAACCGAGCGGCGCCTCTCCAGACCTGCAAACAGCCGCGCTGAAGTCAGAACGTCCAACCTGAGCGACGGGTCTGTGGCATCACCGTCCAGTTCCAGTACGAAGAGCGCAATACCGCGGTCCCGCAGGTGCTGCAAGGTAGTGACGGCATCATAGCAGGAGCTGAAGAGGCGCTCCAAGGCGAAGACTACTATGGTGTCGCCGGACTGCAAGCGCGAGAGCAGTGCCGCCCCACCTTCCCGGTTCGCAAAATCGGCATTCCATGGCAGGGCAGATTCAACAACGCAGCCTTCAATGGTCCAGCCGCGCGTGTGACACAAGCGCAAAAGTTGCTGTTCTTCGTCGGCCAGTGCCAGCGCAAGATCGCGCACAGTGTTGACGGACCCAGATTGCGTCTCGAATTCCGACGTACGCCAGTAAAGCGTCACTTTCATTGCCTGTGCCTCCGCACGAACAATGCCACAATTGAACCGCAGTCTACGCTTCGGTGCACCGGTACAGCAAGCATTGTGGCGATTTCACTGGGTTGCAGGCGCACGGGAGAGTCCGTCTGCCAGCGAGAGGAAGAGGCACCAAAGCATTGTTGCAGATATCCCTCGAAACTCCGGAGAGTATTCGCCAGGTGTTTGAATTAAAAAGTATTTGCTGCTATATTCACCAAGACTCATAAAACGTCAGACAGCCAGGATCAAGCCTCGCGATGACGAGGTGACAAATTCTGAACTACCGGCCTCATCTCGTTTTGACATTCAGGCCGTGTGTGATGACGCAGTGAAGACAAGTCGGGCGCAGTAGCGCTGCTCCACCCCGAGCCAGCTTTGACGAATGAAAAGACAGCAGGAACAGCGCCGGAATGCGACGCTGCGAACATACGGAGTGCCGTCCTTGCTGGACGGCACGAACAGAAAGCCAATACAGCCGGATGAATCCGGGACGTATCAAATTCAACACGACACTGCCCTCGCAAAACACGCGAGAGTGGCAGCGTTGTAAAGCAGTCAGGTTCACATGAATCGACTCGGCGCAGCGAGACTGCTGAACGCCTGAGTCAGAGATGTCAGTCAACGGATTACTCGGTTCCCGGACCACCAGGTACAGCGATGAAGTTCAGATGTCACCATGGTTCTCTAGAAAGGAAAGCTGATCCGCTTTCAGTAACTTACTGCCCGCAGGTTTGATGGCCCCGGGTTCACGCATCTGGCTCAACAGAGAAGTGAACCTGAAAAATGAAGAGAATGTTGATCAATGCAACTCAAGAAGAAGAGTTGCGTGTTGCCCTCGTTGATGGCCAGCGTCTGTATGACCTGGATATCGAAAACCGCTCCAGAATTCAGAAAAAAGCCAGCATTTTCAAAGGCCGCATCACGCGAGTGGAGCCGAGCCTTGAAGCCGCGTTCGTGGATTTTGGCGCGGAACGCCACGGCTTCCTTCCTCTCAAGGAAATCTCCCCCCAGTATTTCACCAAGCGTGGTGGTGGCGGCGAAGGCCGTGTGAACATCAAGGAATCGGTGGCCGAAGGCACAGAAGTCATCGTGCAGGTCGAGAAAGAAGAACGTGGCAACAAGGGTGCCGCATTGACAACCTTCGTGAGCCTGGCTGGCCGCTACCTGGTGCTGATGCCCAACAATCCGCGCGCGGGTGGCATTTCACGGCGCATTGAAGGAGACGATCGCTCCGAACTGCGCGAAGCCTTGAGTGGTCTGGACATTCCCGATGGCATGGGCATGATCGTTCGCACCGCTGGTGTCGGGAAGCAACAGCAGGAGCTGCAATGGGACCTCGACTACCTGCTGGCTCTTTGGAATTCCATTACCGACGCATCGACGCAGAAGTCTGCCCCTTTTCTGATTTATCAGGAAAGCAATGTCATCATCCGCACGATTCGTGACTATCTGCGGCAGGACATCGGCGAAGTATTGTTCGACACGCGAGAATCCTACGAAGAAGCGCTGAGCTTCGTGCGCCAGGTCATGCCGCACTACGAAGCACGCATCAAGCTGTACCAGGAGACTCTGCCACTGTTCAATCGCTACCAGATAGAAGGTCAGATCGAGACGGCCTTCCAGCGTGAAGTAAAACTGCCTTCCGGCGGATCCATCGTCATCGATCCAACGGAGGCACTGGTGTCCATCGACATCAACTCCTCGCGCGCCACCCGCGGCTCGGATATTGAAGAGACCGCACTGAATACCAATCTCGAAGCAGCGGATGAGATAGCACGGCAGTTGCGCCTGCGCGACATGGGCGGCCTGATCGTGATCGACTTCATCGACATGAGCTCAGCCAAGAACCAGAAGGAAGTTGAAAATCGCATGCGTGATGCGCTTGAAGCAGACCGTGCCCGAGTGCAGGTTGGTCGCATCTCCCGCTTCGGTCTGCTGGAAATGTCCCGTCAGCGTCTGCGCCCTTCTCTGGAAGAAACCAGCACTATCGTCTGCCCCCGCTGCAGTGGCCAGGGCGCCATCCGTGACGTGAAATCACAAGCTCTTTCAATCCTGCGCGTACTGCAGGAAGAGGCCAACAAGCGCAAGAGCGTCGAAATCAGAGCAATCGTGCCGATTGCAGTGGCGTCCTATCTGCTGAACGAGAAACGCGCGGCAGTTTCCGCCATCGAAAGCCAGAGCGGCACCAAGCTGGTCATCGTCGCCAATGCTGAACTGGAGACACCCCATTACGAAATTCAGGGTGTCAGTCAGGCAGATGCAACTCCCATGGCCAGTTACGAAATCGAAATTCACACCGAGGCACATGACCCGCATCACCGTCATGCCAAGCCTGCACCCGCACCGCAGCAAGCGGCAGTTCAGGCACCCGTCCTGTCTCAACCTCCCGCACCGATGCCTGCCCCGACTGCAGCTGCAGCGCCAGTGGCTGCCAGTGCACCGGCAGGCAAAGGGTTTTTTGGCAGTATCTTCTCCGCCATCGGCAGCCTGTTTGGAGGCGACGAGGAAGTTGTCGCTCCCAAGACAGAAGTTCGTGAAGACAAACCAGGTCGCAGCCGCGACGGCAATCGCGAACGTGGCCGGGACCGCGATCGCGATCGCGATTCGCGTCGCGGTGGCAAGCAAGGTGGCCGCCGTGAGGGCGGTCGCGATGGCAATCGAGGGGACAGCAGCGAGACGCGCTCGGAAGAACGCGTGGAACGTGCTGATGCACCGGCGCAGGAAGGCACTCAAGCACCAAGAGAGCCAGGCCAGGGGCGCAAGCGTGGCAATCGCGGACGTGGTGGCGAAGGCTCTGGAGCGCAGCCGGGCAATCGAGACGAACAACGTCGCGATGGTCGTCGCGAGGAGAAACGAGAACCTCGTCGCGAAGAGCTGCCTTCTGAAGACGATGCAGTGGCTGCAACAGAGGGTTCAGTGCCTGGTGACGCGGAAGCCCGAGGCGCGCAGCGTCGCAGCGGCAATCGCCGGCCACGCAACAGCAATCAGCGACGACGCGGCCCGCGCCCGGACGACGCCAGTGTGTTGCCCGTAGATGATGAGGTTGTAGAAGCTGCCGAATCAGCAATTGACGAGTTCGAAAGCACTGCAGACGCACCGGTCCAGAGTGGTCCGCGTTTCATCGACAACATCGCTGTCGATGCGGACATCTCGGCAGAAGACATCGCCATGGACATGGAGATCGACGGCAATGTAGCGCCAGAGGCTCCAGTGGCCGACATTGACTCTGATGAAGGGGAAGAAGCGCCGCGCACACCACGCCGCAACCGTCGCCCGTCAGACCGACGTCGCAGCCGCAATCGTGGCAGCAACGGCGTCGCTGAAGGCGAATCAGTCTCTGGCGAAGAAGCCCCTGCCCTTGCGTCAACTGAGGATGCACCGGCGACACTGCAGATTGCAGAGGGAGCAACTGCGCATGACGATGCCGCTGCCTCTGACCCTGTCGCTCAAGACAGTGTTGAGCAACAGGAACCTGCATCACAGACCACTGAAGAAGTGGCAGAAGCTGCCGAGACAGTTGCGCCTGCAACGATCTCTGCAGAGCCTGCTCCCGCACTTGAGCGTGCGCCTGAGCGTGCGCCTGAGCCTGAGCCTGAGCCTGAGCCTGAGTCGATTGTCGACGTGGCTCCAGTTGCCCCGACCGCGCCAGTCATTCCAGCGCTGGCTGGTCGAGCTCCCAACGATCCGCGCGAAATCAAGCGTCGTCAGATGCTGGAAGCGGCTCAGAAGCAGCAGTCAGAAGAGTAAGGAATGAAAAAGGCCCGTGATTCGCAAGAATCACGGGCCTTTTTCATTTGCAGAAAAGCGTCGGATCAGAGCTTTTCAGCCAACTCCGGCAACACCTTGAAAAGATCGTCCACCAGACCATAGTCAGCCACCTGAAAAATCGGCGCCTCGGCGTCCTTGTTGATGGCGACAATCACCTTGCTGTCTTTCATGCCCGCCAGATGCTGTATTGCCCCTGAGATGCCAACTGCAATATAGAGTTCGGGAGCGACGATCTTGCCCGTCTGGCCTACCTGCATGTCATTGGGCACAAAGCCGGCATCAACCGCGGCACGAGATGCCCCGATTGCAGCTCCCAGCTTGTCTGCCACTTTCTCGATCAGCTTGAAGTTCTCCCCACTCTGCATTCCCCGGCCACCGGAAACGATGATCGAGGCTGCGGTAAGTTCCGGGCGCTCCGATACCGACAACTGCTGGCCGGCAAATGTGGACAAGGACTGCTCCTTGACGATCGCCAAAGTCTCGACCGGCGCCGCATTGCCGGCACTGGCTGCTTCCGCGAAGGCCGTGGTGCGCACGGTAATCACCTTGACCGCATCACTGGACTGCACCGTTGCCAGCGCATTGCCGGCGTAGATCGGGCGAACAAAGGTATCGGAAGACTTGACGGCGATGATGTCGGAGATCTGCGCTACATCCAGGAGAGCTGCCACACGCGGCAGGAAATTCTTGCCTGTTGTGGTAGCCGCCGTGAGGATATGGGTATACGAGCCGCATTCCACCACCAGCGCTGCGACGCTCTCAGGCAATTGATTGGCATAGACAGCATTGTCTGCCAGCAGTACTTTGCTGACTCCCGGGACTGACGCCGCCGCTGCTGCGACGCCCGCACAGGAAGCGCCAGCCACAAGTACGTCCACACCCGGACCGATAGCCAGCGCGGCGGTAATAGTGCTCAGTGTTGCAGGCTTCAAGGAAGCATTGTCGTGCTCTGCGATAACCAGGATGCTCATGTTTCGTCCTTCAACAAACGTGCGTATGGGGTGATCTGAAAGCGGATGGTCAAATGACCTTGGCTTCCGTCTTCAATCTGGCAATCAGTTCATCGACACTGCCAACTTTGATGCCGGCTGTGCGCACAGGCGGCGCTTCGACACTGACGGTGCGCAGGCCCGACTGGACGTCGACACCGAGGTCGGTAGGCGTCACCGTGTCAATGGGCTTCTTCTTGGCCTTCATGATGTTGGGCAGCGACGCATAGCGCGGCTCGTTCAGACGCAGATCGGTGGAGACAACCGCTGGCAGTGTGAGCAGGACTGTCTGCTCACCCCCATCGATTTCACGGACCACTTTCAGTTTGCCATCCTGCACTTCCACGCCACAGGCGAAGGTACCCTGCGGCATGCCACTGATGGCCGCAAGCATCTGACCAACCTGATTGTTGTCGGTGTCGATGGACAGCTTGCCCACCAGCACAAGATCGATATGCTCGCGCTGCACGATAGCCCTGAGCAGCTTGGCCACAGCCAGTGGCTGCAGTCCGTCTTCTGTTTCCACGTGAATGCCACGGTCAGCACCAAGTGCCAGAGCGGTACGGATCTGCTCCTGACAGGCCTTCTCGCCAATCGACACAACGATGACTTCGTCGGCCTGACCCTTTTCCTTGATGCGGATAGCCTCTTCCACGGCAATCTCGCAGAAGGGATTGATTGCCATCTTGGCATTGGCAAGCTCGACGCCGCTGTTGTCGGCTTTCACCCGCACTTTGACATTGGCGTCGACAACACGCTTGACGGCCACAAGAATCTTCATGGATTCTCCACTTGGATATGAAATTTTAATGTAAGAAAGCAAATCACGAGCGGCGCAGTAACGACAATATTCTGTCAATAATCCTGTGCGGGGCGCCCGAAAAAGGCTGCCAATGATGCCGGGTTTATCCTTGAGCGTCAATTGAACAGCTAGTTCGACAATAGCGGCGCAAAGTTTGCTGAGATTGATCAAAATGCCAATACGCACACCGTTGCGAGGACTTTCTCATGCGCCATCGATACGCCCTGACGCTCCTGTCACTTTGCTTTGCCAGCCTGCTGGGGGGCTGTGGATTCGTGGCCGCACCTATCGCCGGCACCGCGACAACAGCTGCGCAGCTGAGCGTCAAGGGTGCCGACAAAGGCATCCACTACAGCAAGATAGCGGCAAAGAATGTCGTCGAAGCGGCAGGAAACGTCTCCAGCGCTGCCGCAAACGGCCTGCGGCCGGTCACCAGCGAGGAAGCAGCGGCGCTGCATGAGCGCTTCTCGGACCGTTGAGACATCTCAAAGCGTTGTACCAAGCGCAAAACGCTGACCATGGCTCCAGACCACCCAGGCACTGACGCCATTCACCGTATCCTCCTGCGCCAGATCTGACAGCTGATAGAAAACCGCACGGGTAAGTCGTGCGTGCAGGCCTTCCCGCACTTGCAGAAGCGGATGCGGCCCGCCTTCCCTTTCCTCCACCCATAAAGGATGCCGGGCATTCGCTGTGACATGCTCACCCGTGTTGAGTTCAAATGTGAAAGCAGCCTCCGAGCCATCGCCCGTCACCTGCAGCAGAACCGCCACAAATGGACAATCGTCGACCTGGATCAACATTTTTTCCACAGGGGTCACGAGATAGAACTGACCGTCCGCTTCCCGTTGCAGGATGGAGGCGAACAGGCGCACAAGTGCGGGACGCAGAATCGGACGACCTTCGTGAAGCCATACGCCGTCAGCGGTGATGCGAATGTCTATCGCGCCGCAATACGGTGGATTCCGCAGGGATTCAGAAAGAAAGGGCGCCGTGTCAATCATCGACCCTTACGGTACCAGACTATCCACGTACTGACCAAGCGCGGCGACCAGCAGTCTGTCCGGGGTTTCTTCGTACAGACCCAGGATTCCGGCCCGCGTTTCGATGGATACCACATCGACTATTCTCCCCGTCGTCGTATCCAGGACGGTGAGCTGGATGCGGGCCCGATCAAGTCCGAAGGCATCCTGCACCTCCTCGCCTGTGCGATAGCGCAGGGTGTCCGCAATTTCCGACCAGGTACCGACAGTGTCTTCCCACAGCAGCACTCGCGGATAGATCACGAAGTCGATGCGGTTCAGCGTCGCAGATTGTCGCGCATCGAAAAGAGATTCCGAGCGCTCGGCACGCAGCACTCTTGGAAACAGCCTCCGCACCTCTCCCGCCAGGATGATCGAGAGGCTGTCATCTGGCGCCGGCTGGAGAGTGGGCAGGTCAGACGCCGCTGTGGGGCGCAGAAAGGGGTATTGTTCGAGTCCACTCAGAGCAACGTAGAAACTGACATCCTGAGACAGCACCCAGTGTGCGCTGCGCTCCACCTTGTGGTCGTCCAGAATACCGGCGTCGGAAGTCAGTGCCAGGCTTTCGTTATAAACCTGCTGGAGTTCGCCGCGCAATGTCTGCACATTGCTGCAGGCAGTTGTGGCAAGCAAAAGGACGATGCCGGTCATGGCGCGGATCATGGTAAGCAAGCCTCAATCAGGGAACTCAGGCGGCAAAGATCGGCCGTTGCCAGCACTTTTTGCCTTGATTCTTCATAGCAAGCACATTGCTTGCCAACCCTACATTTCCCGGACGCGGGAACACCGGCGACAACGATAGACATGATCCGCGCCTGTCAGCACCATGATCTGAGGAGGCCAGGTACATTTGCACAGCAAGTATCCAAGTTTCTGCGCCAGCTCGATCTCCTGCAGACGCTCCTGCAGTGTGACTGCCTGCGGCGCCGTAGCAAGCTCCGGGAATGGCGGCTCCTGCACTTTGGGGACGAGTTTCACGGGAGCAGACGTTGTGATCGGCGCGGAGGACTCTGCGTCCGTTGTATCGAGCAGCGCTTCCAACTCCGTCAGATTCATGGCGCCTTCGTCCACAACGGCAAGGGTGTGCTATCGAATTGCCGGGTTCGATTCAGAACCACATGAACGGGCGGCATGTCCGCCACGTCCAGCTTGCGCAGTTCCGCTCGGGCCTGTTCAACCCTTGTGCTTCCTGCTGCCACGACGAACACGATGTCACTGCACAATTTCCCGACAAGCAGTGTATCGCTGACATCACCGAGGGCAGGCACATCAAGAATCACAGTGTCATAACGGCGTTGCAGCATGTCCAGAATGCGTCGAAAGCGTTTGCCTGCCAACAATTCCTGCGGATTTGGAGGCAGCACACCCGAAGGAATCACATCGATTCCCTTGCTCTTGAGCGTGTGTGCGCAATCGCGCAATTGCGCGGCGCCCGCAACGAGATGAGACAAACCTGCGGCGCGAGCGGGCACTCCGAGAAATTCGCGGCTAGACCGCATGTCTGCGTTGATCAGCAAGACTCGCTCCGTGCGGCCCATTGCCAGCGCAAGGCTGGCCGCGATGGTGGACTTTCCCTCGCCGTGCACGCTGGACGTCGTCAGAATTACGCGTCCTTTGGGAAACTGCTCAAGGGGGTCTGGCTCCGGCCGGCGCATTTGCAGCCGAATGCGCAAGGCTGCCAGAGCCTGTGCGTAGGGACGATCTTCCAGGAACTCGGGAATATCAATCGCGGGGGACAGTGGCAAGCTGGCGGCACACGACCGGGCCAAGCTACGGGCAATGTCCGAAGGAAAATCCAGACTGTCGCGCCATTGGAACTGCGCTGCCAGCGCGAGCGCAGGCACGGCGACGCTACCGAGGTAGCCAAGCAGTACCCACCACCCCAGAGTGGTTTTCAGGGGCTCAACTGGCAATGTAGCGGGATCCATAACACGGGCACTGATCATTTGCCCAAGTGTCGCGTCGTAACTGCGCACTACCTGGCTGACCAGCGCCGACTCAAGGACAGGCCCAAGAACGCGTTGTCCGGCCGACGTCAATCCAGTCAACGCTGCGCGCGCTGGTGGCTCTGTCAGCAATGGCGGGATCAGATCATTCACAGGGGAGACAGACAAGGCCGACACCTGCGTCTCAGCGTCGCCGACATCGATCATGTTGTACTCAGGAATCTGCGTGACACTGTCCAGCTTGGCGATCAGCAATCCCGCCGCGCGCCGCACTTCCTGGATCTGTGCATTGACGGTGTAGTCAACATAGGCCTGAGCTACGGCGCTGGCCCCGGTGCGGGCAGCCTCTGCGTCTGCAGCCCGGTAATGCAAGGCCAGCAGGAACGACTGCGGAACAATCTCCACACGAAGCCCGTCTCGCAAATCGCCGGCGACGGTTGCCGACTGCAAGATGTTCCTCTGGGTTTCCATGAGCATCGGCAGACTGCCCGTGACGCGACTTTCCTCACTGGCCGATGCAAACACCGGAGCCTGCACTTCCACCAGAGCTCTGGATTCAAACTGCGGTTCGCGAAGAAACCCGAGCAAGGCAATGACCAGAGCAACTGGCAATCCAGCCAGCAGGAGATGGCGAGTATGGACTCTCAGCGGCCACCACCACTGCGGCGTCTGGCTGCCATCAGAGCGTGAATGCGCAGAAGTGTCCTGCAATTCATCATTGT
Source organism: Klebsiella pneumoniae (assembly GCA_945877175.1). Lineage (GTDB taxonomy): Bacteria > Pseudomonadota > Gammaproteobacteria > Pseudomonadales > Pseudohongiellaceae > UBA5078. The sequence continues at coordinate 20,115 of CAMCRC010000010.1, forward strand.
TTGTCACAGTTTTTCCAGGCCCGGCTTCGCAGGCACTTCAGCATCTGACATTGCGAGGAGTATCCTTGTCCCCGTACTTTCATTCATGTTATATCGGCCGCTCTTTCAAGAGCTTGAACATTTACACCGGCGCGGGAGCGACCATTGCAAGACTCAGATCAGGGGCTTTTTCGCTCACTTTTGCTCAATAATACTCCATTAATGGATGTCAGAGCCCCCATGGAATTCGTGCGGGGTGCATTTCCATGCGCCGAAAATCTACCCTTGCTGCAGGATTCAGAACGTCAGCGTGTCGGCACGTGCTACAAGCAGGAAGGACAGGACGCCGCCATCGCCCTTGGGCACAGACTGGTCAACGGGCGCTTGAAGCAGGCAAGGATCGACGCCTGGCTGGCATGGATCGACTCACACCCGGGCGCATGGCTTTACTGTTTTCGTGGAGGGCTGCGCTCTGCCATCACTCAGCAGTGGCTGGAAGAGGCCGGAGCCGCATGTCCCCGCGTGCCGGGTGGCTACAAGGCGCTGCGGCAATTCCTTGTGGAGACCATTGAACAGACCAGCAGCAAACGCCAGTTCCTGGTGATCGCCGGCCCTACCGGATCTGCCAAAACCCATCTGCTGCACCGACTGCCGAATGGGGTGGACCTCGAGGGGCTTGCCAGACATCGCGGCTCCGCGTTTGGTGCCATGATTGCAAACCAGCCCAGCCAGATAGATTTCGAAAATGCACTGGCAATCGACTTCCTCCGCCAGGAACAATTGCCCTGGGAACGCATCTTTGTGGAAGACGAAAGTCAGGCGATTGGCTCGCTGTCTGTGCCATTTGCGCTCTACGGCGTGATGAAACAGGCCCCGATTGCGCTCATAAGGGAAACCCTGGAAAAACGGGCGGACACTATTCTGAACGACTACATCCGCAGCAATCTTGCCGATTTCCAGAAGGCCGATCCCGCGCAGTCATTCACCTTGTTTTCGAAGTATCTGCAGGACAGTCTCGACCGCATTCAGCGGCGGCTCGGCGGCGACCGCCATGCGCTTCTGACAAATATGATGCGCAGTGCTCTGGAGGTACAAGCCAGGACTGGAGATACCGAAGCGCATCGCGACTGGATCAGCCACCTGCTGCAGGAGTACTACGACCCTATGTACCGCTATCAACTCTCGAAGCGACTGGATCGCGTGATCTTTCAGGGCAATGGCGAAGAGTTCATAGCGTGGGCAGCTGGCCTTCAGGACTCCGCGACCGCGTAAATGCCCGGGGCATTGCGCAGATAACCCTTGTAGTCCATGCCAAAGCCGAACAAGTAGCGATCGGGGGCGTCCATACCGGTAATCTCGGCACGCTTCAGTTCTGGATGCCGGCGCTCATGATTCTTGTCCACCAGTACCGCAGTGAACACCCGCGCAGCGCCGTTGGCCAGACAATGGGCCCTGATCCCGACGAGCGTGTCGCCCTCGTCAAGAATGTCATCCACCAAGACGACTACCCTCCCAGACAGCTCCAAGGCGGGAAAGACTTTCCATTGCAGTTCAGCCCCCGTGAGCTTCCCGCGATAGCGTGTTGCATGCAGATAGTCGACCTGCAGGGGAAAATGCAGCCGCGGCAGCAACATTCCTGTCAACACAAGTCCACCGTTCATGACACACATCACGATGGGATTCCGGCCTGACACTTCACTCGTGAGTTGTTCAGCCATGGTGTCCAGAATGCCATTCAGAGCGTCCGCATCAGCCAGGCAATCGGCTTCCTCCATGACCTTGCCAATCTCGTCGTTCATGCCTTTGACCCCAGCGCCTGAAGCATGTCACTGGCCATCAGCCAGCGCTCGGAATTCATCAGATTTTCGCGATCAAAATCCTGCTGACGACGCATGCGGGACAAGCGCGGGTTGGCCGGTTCGCTGCGTTGTTCCAGATGCTGCAATGCCGCCAGCGCCATCGTGCGGTCATTGCAGACCAGCACCATGTCGCATCCAGCCTGAATAGCGGCGTCAACCCGAGCTTCGATGTTGCCGGCAGCAGCCGCACCGGCCATGGCCAGATCGTCGCTGAAAATTACGCCATCAAAACCCAGTTCCCCGCGCAAGACTGTCTGCAACCAGAACGGAGAAAAACCCGCACATCGCGAATCCGCCTGGGAATAAATGACATGGGCAGGCATGACCGCATCCAGTTGCCCCAAACACGCGGAAAATGGCTGCAGATCCTGATCGCGAATGGTTTGGAGCGAGCGCGTATCAATTGGAATGTCGGTATGGGAGTCAGCGCCGACGTTTCCATGTCCCGGAAAATGCTTGCCCGTGGTGGCCATTCCGGCAGCGCGCATGCCGTGCATGAAGGCATTCGCCAGTGCAGCAACCTCTCCTGGTGTACTGCCGAAAGCGCGATTGCCAATGACTGCACTGATGCCTGCATCGAGGTCGAGCACCGGGGCAAAGCTGAAGTCGAACCCAGCAGAAAGCATCTCCGCGGCCATCAACCAGCCACATTCTCTGGCGCAGAGCACCGCCCTTGCCGGTTCCTCGCGCAACAGCCCGGCAAACACACCCATCGGCGGCAGTCTCGTGTAAGCCTCGCGTAGTCGCTGCACGCGCCCGCCCTCTTGGTCTACCGCAATCAAAAGGGCCGGATTGCAGGTACGGATGGCATCGTTGAGTTCGCGAACCTGCTTTGGATTCGCGTAGTTGCGGGCAAACAGGATGACACCTCCTACTTGCGGATGAGCCAGCAGCTCCTGTTCCTTAGCGGTCAGAGCCAACCCTTCGAGGTCGAGCATCAACACACCGGGCGCTTTGAGTTCGGAAGAGTGATTCATTGGATGCTGCGGCCTCCGCGGCCGGAACTGCGCATGCGGCAGAAGTGGACAACCCGGAATGTCGGGCTGCGGGATTATCACAAATTCGCCCAGACCGGGCAAAGCCCTTGTCATTCAAGGATGACTGTATATAATTACAGCACATTTGCCCAGAACAGGTGACAGCGCCATGATCAACCTTACGCCACGCCAGGCAGAGATTCTTGCCTTCATCCGGGAATACCAGCAGGAAACAGGCTTCCCCCCAACCCGTTCCGAGATTGCCCACAAAATGGGGTTCAAGTCGCCAAACGCCGCAGAAGAGCATCTGCGCGCACTGGAGCGCAAACATGCCATTGAAATGGTGCCAGGCACATCGCGGGGAATTCGCTTGCCAGCGCTGGAGAACACAGGCTTGCCAATAGTCGGGCAAGTTGCTGCGGGCAGCCCGATACTGGCGATCGAGAGCATCGACGATTATTGCGACATTCCACCGGATTTTTTCAAGCCACGTGCTGACTATCTGCTCACAGTGAGAGGCAACAGCATGATCAAGATCGGCATCCATGATGGCGACCTGCTGGCAGTGCACAAAACAGAGCAGGCAATCGACGGCGACATCATCGTAGCCCGGATAGACGAGGACGTGACAGTGAAACGTCTCTTGAGAGGCAACAACAAGTATTCACTGCAACTCATTGCGGAGAATGATGATTTTTCCCCAATCGAAGTAGACTTGAGGTCACAGCAGTTCACGATTGAAGGCGTCAGCGTGGGCGTCATTCGCCGCGGACTATAGACAGCAGCAGGATGCCGGAACCCGGCACCCTGCTGCGTTTCTGGTTTACTTTTCAACGACCCAGCGACCGGAACGGTAGAACGCCTTCCATCCGGTTGGCTTGCCCTCCGCCTCTGACAACACATACTGCTCCGCCGTCTTGCGACTGTAGCGTATGACAGCCATGTTGCCTTCGGGATCCTTCGCTGGCGCACTCAGCAGGAACTGATACTTGGGATCCAGTTCGTCCCTGTGTGACAGCAACTCGGCCACAAGTGGCGCGCGGGTTTCCCGATTTTTCGGGAACTTGCTTGCCGCAAGGAACAGCCCTGCTGCACCATCCCGCAGCACGTAATGATCGTCCACCTTCTCGCAACGCAGTTCGGACATCACGACAGGTGGCATCTTGGGCGGCGCAGCCTGGCCACTGCGAAGCAGTTTGCGGGTGTTCTTGCACTCGTCATTGGTACATCCGAAATACTTGCCGAAGCGCCCGGATTTCAACTGCATCACTGATCCGCATTTATCACAGTCGATCACTGGGCCTTCATACCCGCGAATCTTGAAGCCACCGTCTTCGACCAGGAAGCCGGAGCAGTCTGGATTGTTGCCACAGATATGCAACTTGCGGTGCTCATCAATCAGATAGCTGTCCATGGCAGCATTGCATTTGGGGCAACGCTTGCGATGGCGCAGCAATTCGTTCTCGGCTTCCTCAGCTTCTTCCGCATTGTCGGTGCTGATGGCCTCCTCACCTGGCGTCAGGTTGATGGTGGACTTGCAGCGCTCCTTGGGGGGCAATGCATACCCAGAACACCCCAGGAACACACCCGTAGAAGCCGTGCGAATCTGCATGGATCTGCCGCACTTTGGACAGGGAATATCCGTGTCCGTCGGCTTGTTGCTGCGCATTCCGCTGGCATCTTCCGATGAAGCGATTTCCAGCTGACTCCTGAAGTCCTTGTAAAACGTGTCCAGTACTTGCTTCCAATCCAGAGAGCCAGCAGCCACCTTGTCCAGATCGTCTTCCATCTTGGCAGTGAAATCGTAATCCATCAGGTCGGTGAAGCTTTCCAGAAGACGCTCGGCAACAATGTCGCCCATCTTCTGAGCATAAAAGCGACGACTCTCAACCTTGACGTAGCCCCGTTCCTGAATCGTGGAGATGATGGCCGCATATGTGGACGGACGGCCAATACCGCGTTTTTCAAGCTCCTTTACCAGACTGGCTTCGGTATACCGCGCAGAAGGCTTGGTGAAATGCTGATTCGGGTCGAGCTTCTCGAGCGTCAGCGTCTCGCCCACCTGCACAGCGGGCAGAACCACGTCTTCTTCCTTGACCGTCAACACACGCAGATAGCCGTCGAACTGCATGATGCGGCCCTTGGTGCGCAACTCGTAGTCCCCTGCGCCAACGGCGATCAGACTGCTCTGATACTGCGCCGGCGGCATCTGACAGGCCACGAAGTGCTGCCAGATCAGTGCATACAAGCGCTCAGCATCACGCTCCATGTTTTGCAGATCATTGCTGGAGGTAAACACATCCGTGGGCCGAATGGCTTCGTGAGCTTCCTGTGCACCTTCGCGGGCGCTGTAGCGGATGGGCTGCTCAGGCAGATAAGATTTGCCGAATTTTTTCAGGATATAGTCACGACACATGGCTACGGCGTCATCGCTCAAGTGAGTCGAGTCAGTACGCATGTAGGTGATGTAGCCAGCCTCATAGAGTCGCTGCGCCAGCGTCATGGTCTTCTTCACGCCGAAACCCAGACGCGTGCTTGCCGCCTGCTGCAAGGTCGAAGTGATCAATGGCGCCTTGGGCTTCGACGACGTGGGCTTGTCTTCGCGACGCGTTACCACATAAGGTGATTTCTGCAACTGTTGCAGAGCGACATCCGTCTGCATCTTGTTGACGGGTCGAAAGTTCTCATCCAGTTGCTTCACGACCTGGAAACGCAGTGCATCGCGCTTGGCTGTCTTCAGATCGGCGAAAACTTCCCAGTATTCTTCAGGGATGAAGGCACGAATCTCGCGCTCGCGTTCGACAATCAGTCGCACTGCAACAGACTGAACACGCCCCGCAGAAAGACCTCTTGCAACTTTTGCCCAAAGCAAAGGCGACACCATGAAGCCTACGACGCGGTCGAGAAAGCGTCGGGCCTGCTGTGCCTGCACGTATTTCATGTCCAGCTCGCCTGGATGCGAAAACGCCTCGTTGATGGCCTTTTTGGTGATCTCGTTGAACACGACACGCTTGTATCGTGACGGATCTCCGCCAATGGATTCCTTGAGGTGCCAGGCGATAGCCTCTCCCTCGCGGTCAAGGTCGGTTGCGAGATAGATGATGTCCGCGTCTTTGGCGAGCTTCTTCAGATCGGCAACGACCTTTTCCTTGCCTGGCAGAATTTCGTATTGCGCGGCCCAGTCCCGTTCGGGGTCCACACCCATGCGCGCGACCAGTTGCTCTTTTGCTTTTGATTGCTTGTGCAGCGCTTTGTCATCCGCGCTGAGCTTGCGGGTTACGGCAGCCGCTTTGGCGCGCTCCTTGGTATCGATGCCTTGAGCATTGCCACCCGATGGCAGGTCGCGAATATGCCCCACGCTGGATTTGACGACAAATTCCTTGCCAAGGTACTTGTTGATGGTCTTTGCCTTGGCAGGCGACTCCACTATCACCAACGATTTGCTCATTGTTTGTAACGGTTCCTGATCACTGCGCGGGAGGTGGGCTGGGCCCGCGCCGCACATCGTGCAAGCTGTCGGGTTCGAAAGAAGGCGACATATATAAGGGGTGACTGCGTGAGGGTCAAGCGTTTGTTTGTGCCATTGCCAAGCGAGGCACAACGAACTCCGGGCCGGTTGCTTCCCGGAATTAGCTGCTCAAGGGATCAGTCCACGTGCACTTCGTGGAGCCAGCCGTTGTCATCAGCCAGCTCTCCACGTTGAATTCCAACAAGCAGGTCATAGACCTTCTGCATGACCGGTCCTACTTTTTCGCCGTTGCCATGAAACGCATGCCACCCGCCATCTACCCATATCTTGCCGACAGGAGTCAGGACAGCGGCAGTGCCACAGGCTGCCACTTCTTCAAAATCAGACAGCTCGCCTCGCAGATCGATCGGACGATTTTCGACAGTCATGTTCAAGTGCTGCTCGGCCAGAGTCATTACAGAGCGTCGCGTTACACTCGGGAGAATGGCGTTCGATTTGGGTGACACGAATCGATTGCCCTTCATTGCCACAACGATGTTGGCAGAACCTGCTTCATCTATAAAAGTTCGGGTCTTGGAATCCAGATAAAGCGCTTCATTGGCCCCCAGTGCCTGCGCATGCCTGGTTGCCAGAAGTCCCCCTGCGTAATTCGCGCCTACCTTGTAAGCGCCTGTACCCGCCGGTGCCGCACGATCAAACTCCGATACCGCAAGGGAAATCAGCGCCATTCCGGCGCTCTTGTAGTAGGGCCCGACTGGCGACACAAACACACGAAACTCGAAAGACTTTGCAGGACGCAGGCCAAGGTTCTCGCCCACACCAATCAACATCGGCCGGATATACAGGGAGGCCCCGGACCCGTGGGGAGGTATCCAGGCATAGTTGGCACGCACCGCGTCTTCTACTCCGCGAAGGAACAGCTCATAAGGCACTTCGGGCATCAGCAGACGGCCTGCAGCCAGATTCATGCGCTCACTGTTCAGAGCGGGGCGAAACAACAACACCCTGCCATCTGGCGCCGTCTGCGCCTTCATCCCTTCAAAACACTGCTGCGCATAATGCAAGGCAGGTGCGCCTTCATGCACCGCAATCAAAGGAGACTCCAGCAGCTCGCCTGCAGACCAGGCGCCCTCACTGTATGTAGCACTGAACCGGAAGTCCGTCTGGCGATACTGAAACCCCAGTTCTGCCCAATTGAGCTCCTTCTTTGCTTTGGAAATACCCACTTCAATTACCTTCGTCGAGTTTGGTGTGATAAGCGCATCGCCCGCAGTGCAGCGAGCTTGGCGCGGTATTATGGGCGAATCACCCGGGCAGGTCTATGGCCCGATTTGCGGCAAATATACTTCAAAGACATGGCAAAAAGGGACTGTTCGGATACAATGTCGGTTAGCTTAACCCTCGAGATTCGCCATGTCCGAACAACACATACTCCTGGCCCGACAGCCAATTTTCGATGAAAACATCAAGATAGCTGCCTACGAGTTGCTGTTCAGGTCTGACAACACCAATCAAGCAAACATCTTCGATGGAGACTCTGCAACGTCTCAGGTCATGCTGAATGCCTTCAATGAAATGGACATAGGCGATGTTGTTCAGGGGCATCCGGCCTACATCAATTTCACACGCAATCTGATCCTCAATCCACCGCCATTCGACAAGAATCGTTTCGTGATTGAAGTGCTGGAAGACATCGAAGTCGACGAGGAATTGAATCGCAATCTCAGGTCCTTGAAGGATGCTGGCTACACCATCGCCCTTGACGATTTCGTCTACGACAACAAATGGGATGCTGCGTTGCATATTGAAGATATCGTGAAAATCGACGTGCTTGCTTTCGACGAGGCCGAAATAAAGCGCCACGTTGAACTGCTCAAGCCATTCAAGGTGGTATTGCTGGCCGAGAAAGTCGAAACCCACGAAATGTTCCACTATTGCAAGTCGCTTGGATTCAAGCTGTTTCAGGGTTACTTCCTGAGCAAACCAGAGCAGGTCAAGGGCCGCAAGGTGCCAGCCAGCAAGCTCGTGGTGCTCAATCTGCTGGCACAACTTCAGAACCCAGATGTCGAACTTTCCAGTATCTCGAGCATCATCGCAAAAGACCCCGTGCTGAGCGTGAAGTTGATAAAGCTCGTGAATTCAGCAGCATTTTCTGGTCGACGAGAAATCACTTCGCTTCAGCATGCTGTATCGATGCTGGGCCTGCTTCAGGTCAAGAGCTGGGCCACCCTGCTCTATCTCAGCAATATGGCCGACAAGCCCAATGCCCTTTCCGTTCTGGCGATGACCCGGGCCAAGATGTGCCAGCTGCTGGCGGAATGCTTCACAAATTCTTCAAATAGTGACCCCTATTTCACGACCGGTCTGCTGTCGAATCTCGACGCATTCTTCGATGTGGAGCTCAAGGAAATCATAGCCTCCATGCCGTTGTCTCAAGTGGTTGTGGACGGACTGATGGAGGGTGCGGGAGCCATCGGCGTGGTTCTGAAGACCGTCGTGGCCTACGAAAAGGCCAACTGGCAGGACATTGACTGGGAAGGGTTGCGCAAGTTGAACATCGGCGCGCGCGAACTTGAAAGCAGCTACAGAGAAAGCATTCGCTGGGCCTCGCAGCTGGGCGCAGTCGTCGGCAATGCATGACATCGTGCGCGCGCCACTGATCGACATAGGCGCAAACCTTGGTCATGAATCATTTGCAGCAGACCTGAACGCAGTGCTTGATCGCGCCTGTGCCGCCGGTCTTGTGCATATGCTCGTCACCGGCACCACTCCCGATGCGAGCGACCGCGCCATCGCCCTGGCAGAAAAGTACCCAGCCCTGCTTTCCGCAACATCGGGAGTTCACCCCCACGAAGCACAGCATTGTGATGCCGAAGCCTTCTCGCGCATTCGCGCACAGGCTCAGCATGCCTCTGTGAAAGCGATCGGCGAAACCGGCCTTGACTTCAATCGCGATTTCTCTCCTCGTCCACAACAGGAAAAAATCTTCGAGCAGCATCTGGAGCTGGCCGCAATGACCGGCAAACCCGTGTTTTTGCATCAGCGCGACGCGCATGCGCGTTTTCTGCCAATATTGAGAACGTATAGAGACGCCTTGAAAGCGGGAGGTGTAGTGCATTGCTTTACTGGCGAGAAGCACGAACTCTATGACTATCTGGACTTGGACATGTACATCGGCATCACGGGCTGGATTTGCGATGAACGTCGCGGAGCTCACATGTTGGAATTCCTGCATGACATTCCTGTGGGGCGTTTGTTGCTTGAAACGGATGCGCCTTATCTACTGCCCAGAACGCTGCGCCCGAAGCCCAAAAGTCGGCGCAACGAGCCCGCGCTGCTTGAAGAAGTGTTGCGCGTCGCAGCGCAGGCTATGAAGAAGAACACTGCCGATATCGCGCAGCAGACTACAGCGAATGCCAGAATGCTGTTTGCGCTGCAGTGAATGGTTCACTGCGCTTCAGCGCGAACACTCGCTGAGAAGCATGAATATGTCTCCCTGGTCGAAAGGCCATCCAAGTTCCACCGTTCCTCCCTGAATACAGAGCACTGGAATACGCACACCAAAACGCTCAACCAGCGCAGGTTCATCTGCAATATCCACAGACTGTAGAAGGAATGGGACCAGTCCGGATTCCTGCCTGAGGCGATTTGCATGCATCAGCACTGGCTGGAGAAGCTGCTCCGCCTGCTCACACAAATGGCAGCCCATCGTTGTGTAGAGATAAAGTGAGCGCGTCATTCTCCGGCCTCGATTGCGGCAACAGCTTCGCCTATCAATGCCGGACCTCGATAGATGAATCCAGTGTACAACTGCACCAGACTGGCGCCCGCCGAAATCTTTGCGGCCGCATCTTCCCCGCTCAAAATGCCACCGACACCAATGATGGGAATCTGACCGCGCAACGCAGCATGCAAAACTCGAATCACATGGGTTGACTTGTCAACCAGCGGCGCGCCACTCAGACCACCTGCCTGCTCACGATGTACACTGCTCTGCACAAGGCTGCGATCAAGCGTGGTGTTTGTGGCGATCACTCCTTCAATGGCGTTGCTGAGCAAAGCCTGCGCAATCAGGTGAATCTCGTCATCTGACAAATCCGGCGCAATCTTGACGACGAGCGGCACCTTGCGCCCATGCTGCAGGGACAGGATTTCCTGTTCAGCCTTGAGCAGTGCAAGCAGCTTCTTCAATTCATCCCCAAACTGAAGACTGCGCAGACCGGGCGTATTGGGTGACGAAAGGTTTACGACGATATAACTTGCAACGCCGTAGCACTTGCGCATGCAGATCAGATAGTCCTCGACGGCCTTCTCAACCGGCGTATCGAAATTCTTGCCGATATTGATTCCAAGAATTCCCTTGTAGCTACTGCGCGCTATGGCCGCCAGTGCGTGATCGATACCCTTGTTGTTGAAGCCCATGCGATTGATGATGGCGCGCTCGGGGGCCAGGCGGAACATTCGCGGTCTGGGATTGCCAGGTTGAGGCCTTGGGGTCAGCGTACCCACTTCGATGAAACCGAAACCCAGTGCCGCCAGGGCGTCGATATGGTCTGCGTTCTTGTCCAGCCCCGCGGCAAGCCCCACGGCATTCGGAAAGTGCAGCCCCATCACATCCCGGGGAACAGCCTGTGAAGTGCGGGATGCCAACAAGCCTATTACTCCAGCCTTGGCTGCAATATCCAGCAATGGCAATGTCACAGAGTGAGAGGTTTCCGCCGGTAGTGTGAAAAGAAGGGTTCGCAATAAGCTATACAATTTTGGTGATCGCTCTGAATTTGTTGGTGTCATCGAATTCGATGACAAAGGTCCCATGCACTCCGTCGTGCTTCAAGTATTTCTGCAGAATCATGCCGGGAAAACGCACTCGGACTCCTTCTCTCGAGATGACCTGCACGTCTTTGACCGAGCCAGTATAGAGCGCTTCATAGCGATCGGCGGGCAGGGATATGTCCAGTATCAATTTTTTCATGAACGCTTGCTCACTCATGTAGCGGGCCGCTCCCGCCTTTCCGCGAAAGCCAGGCATTATAGGAGATTGAAAGCGCCCCGTCTGCGCGCGCAACAAGGCGTTGACGGCTCCAGCAAGGAGCCACACACTGACGCAAATCGTCCCTAGACTTCGCAGGCAAAACGGTTACAATCGCTGACTTTCGCCCAACCAGATCAAGCATTTAACTAAAAAGAAACAGAGAAAAAATATGAGTCATCACGCCATTATCACAGAACTCAGGGACTGGCTTTCGCAGCAGATCATCGGGCAGGAGCGTCTGGTGGACCGCTTGCTGATAGCACTTCTGGCCGATGGCCACTTGCTGGTAGAAGGCGCTCCCGGTCTCGCTAAAACCAAGGCAATCAAAGACTTGTCAAAGGCTGTGGAAGGTGACTTTCACCGCATTCAGTTCACGCCCGACCTGTTGCCAAGTGACATCACAGGCACGGAAATTTTCCGACCCGAAGATGGTTCTTTCCGCTTCCAGCCCGGCCCCATTTTTCACAACCTCGTACTGGCAGATGAAATCAACCGCGCCCCTGCCAAAGTGCAGTCCGCCCTGCTGGAGGCCATGGCCGAACATCAGGTCAGCGTCGGTCGTCAGTCTTTCCAGTTGCCTCCCTTGTTTCTGGTAATGGCGACACAGAACCCGATCGAGCAGGAAGGCACCTACCCCCTGCCGGAAGCACAACTTGACCGTTTCCTGATGCATGTTTCCATCGGTTATCCGTCTACGGAAGCCGAACGTCGCATATTGCAGCTCGTGCGCAATGAAGCTCAGAACAAGGCGCCCACAGCACCTCGCATCATCAGTCAGGAAGATCTGTTTGCTGCACGGCAGGAAATCCTGGCAATGCACATGGCCCCTGCTGTTGAGGAATACATCATTCAACTGATCATGGCGACACGGCATCCGGAATTGTACGGTGACGACCTGGCAAACTGGCTTGAATATGGCGCCAGCCCACGCGGTACCATTTCTCTGGATCGTTGTGCCAGGGCTCACGCCTGGATTCTCGGCAAAGACTTCGTCAGCCCGGATGACATACAAGCTGTCTTCTTCGACGTCTTGCGACATCGCATCCTGCTGAGTTTTGAAGCTGAAGCCAGTGGCGTTACTCCGGACAAGGTGCTGACCACAATCCTTGAACGCGTGCCCGCGGCCTGAAGATTAGAGTCACGCGACAGCCACCAATAAGAAGGCACTGCGAGTGCCATGCAACGAGACAGTTGTCCAATGTCCATTTCGACGCAGAGTGATCAACAGCAGGCGCTCTACCAGAGCAAAGGCGCCATCATCAGTCTGCAGCAGCTGCTGATACAGCGTCACGCTGCCAAGATTGTGGAGTATGTCCCCTACTCGAGGTCCATTGCCGGAATCTCGGGATTGCACATGTCCAAGATGCGCGGACGCGGGATCGACTTTGAAGAGTTTCGACCCTACCAGGCTGGCGACGACATTCGCACCATCGACTGGCGGGTAACTGCCCGCACCGGCAAGCCGTTTACAAAAGTTTTCCGGGAAGAACGTGAGCGTCCGGTTATCATCGCGATAGATCAATCCAGCAGCATGTTCTTTGGGTCACAAGTCGCTTTCAAATCGGTGATAGCCGCTCAGGCCGCCGCTATATTCTGCTGGATGGCGATAGATAATGGCGACCGCGTCGGCGGCCTGGTGTTTTCAGATTCTGATCAGGCTTTGGTCCGTCCGAAACGCAGTCGCAGGTCAGCACTGCACCTCTTGAATCAGCTGCAGACGTTCAATGCCCGTCTCGCGGACAAGGAAGCGCGCCTTGCAGCCGCTCAAGAAGGCCAAACCCATGGCGGGCTGACGCAGGCGCTTGCTGATATCCGACGCATCACCAAGCCCGGCAGCACACTCTATATATTGAGCGACTTCAGCACGCTGGACGAGACGGCCATTCAATACCTGAACCAGCTTTCCCGGCACAACAATGTTGTCTGCTGCATCATTTATGACGCGTTGGAAGAGAATCTGCCAGTTCCTGGGTACTACAGCATCACCGATGGCGCGCGCAAAGGCACCTTGAATTCCTACAGCCAGACAGCGCGCAGAGACTATCAGGCACTTTTCAAGACCAGGATGGACGCTCTGCAGGCCGATTTCACACGCCTGCAGATTCCCTATCTGAAACTTCGTACCAATCAATTTGTTGTTGAGCAGATCAGACAATGGACAGTGCAAACCCTCTGAGCCAACTGGCGGATATCCATATGCCGGAGCCCGTCGGGTTCTGGCCACCCGCGCCCGGGTGGTGGATTCTGTTCTTCATTCTGTGTGCAATCCTGGTCTGGGCATTGCGCCGCTACTACGCCAATTGGAAGCTGCAGCGCGCACGCAGTTTTGCGATCCGCGAGCTCGACAAGTGCCTGACCGCCTTGCGCGACCAGTCGCAAGGAAAAGACGCGACCGAAGTCGATATTCTGAAACTGAACTTCGTCAGCGACGTCAACGGCGTTCTGAGACGCGTGGCCATGAAGAACTTCAGGCACGAAAATTTCGCCAGCCTCGGGGGCGCTGCGTGGATTGTGTTTCTTCGCGATCATGGTGATGCAGCATTGCTGGACGACACACTGGCTTTCACACTGAGTCAGGGCCGCTTTGCCAAGCAATGGGAAGTTGATGAGCAACGTCTATATCAAATGGCGCACCAATGGATTGGCAGTGTCTATTTGGCTAGAATCAATCCGGAGAAGCCCTCCAACAACACGTCCGCTGCGACGCCGGTTTCCGACCATGCTTGAGTTGACCTGGCCCTGGGCCCTGCTGGCACTGCCTCTTCCGCTTCTGGTGTACCGCTTCTTTACGCGCGCGGCACGTCAGGATGCAGCCCTGTTTGTCCCCTTCTACCAACGCCTGTCGCAACTGCAGACCGATTCTGTTCGCTCTGACGCATACCGCATCCTCAAGCTGATTTGTCTTACACTGATCTGGATCGGACTGGTGCTGGCGGCAACCCGCCCGCAGTGGGTAGGTGAACCGATTGAACTGCCTTCGACAGGGCGGGATCTCATGCTCGTCGTGGATATCTCGGGCAGCATGGAGGCACGCGATATGGTGCTCAACAACGCACAGTTGTCGCGCTTCGAAGTCATGAAGGCTGTGGTCAGTGACTTTGCTGAGCGCCGCGAAGGCGACCGCCTTGGCCTGATTCTGTTCGCGGCCCACGCTTATATCCAGACACCGCTGACCTTCGACCGCAGTACCGTTGCCAAACTGATTGCAGAACTTGAAATCGGGATGATCGAAGAGTCCGCCACCGCCATCGGAGACGCCATTGGTCTTGGTGTGAAGCACCTGCGCGAGCGTCCCGCTGACAGTCGGGTAATGGTCATGTTGACAGACGGCGTCAACAACGCTGGTGCTGTGAGCCCTCTGCAGGCTGGCCAGCTGGCCCAGATCGAGAACATCAAGATCTACACGATCGGCATGGGCGCTGACACCTTGGTACAACGCTCCTTCCAGGGCTCGCGGGCCATCAATCCTTCCGCCGAACTGGACGAGGAAAACCTCACTCAGATTGCCGAGTCCACTGGCGGGCGCTACTTCCGCGCCCGAGACGTACAAGACCTGATTGACATCTATGCCGAACTGGACACACTCGAGGCTATAGAACAGGATCAGCAGACTTTTCGTCCGGTCAATGTGTTGTTCTACTGGCCTCTCGGCGCTGCGGTGCTCCTGAGCTTCCTGCTGGCAATGCTGAGCTTCCCCTGGTCCGTGCTGTCAAGTGGACAGCCCGCTGTTGCCACAGACAAGGACGCTGCGCGTCCAGCCGCATCAGGAGGTCAGTAATGGCCGAAGCCAGTCAGCTCGCCTTGTTTCTTGCCGAATTTCATTTTCTGCGTCCACTCTGGTTGCTGGCCTTGATTCCTGCCCTGCTTTGCGTGTTCTTTCTGTGGCGCCTGAATGAAAGCGCCAGTTCCTGGGACAGAGCGATCGACAAGGACCTTTTGCCCTACCTGCTCGACAGCAGCAAAAGTGTGGCGGAACGGACGCCACTGGTCATTCTGCTGGCACTGTGGACACTCGCAATCCTGGCGCTTGCCGGACCCGTCTGGGAAAAAATTGCACAACCCGTTCAGGCCCGCCAGGACGCCATGGTCATTGTCTATGATCAGTCACTGTCCATGTACGCCACCGACTACGAACCCAATCGCCAGACGGTCAGCAAGCGCAAGATCATGGATGTCCTTGACCGCCGGGTTGAGGGTCAGACAGCTCTGATTGTGTATGCCGGAGATGCCCACGCCGTCACACCGCTTACAGAAGATTCCGTCACCATCCGCTCCCTGGTGCCCTCCATCAATCCCAACATGATGCCGGCCTTTGGCAGCAATACCATCGCTGCCGTGCAAACGGCGAGACAGCTCTTTGCCGATGCGGGTGCTGCTTCCGGCACTATTTTCCTGGTGACCGATGGCGTAGAGCGTCGCGATCATGCAGAACTGCAACAGATGCTCTCGCAGAGTGGCGTCCGCCTGGTGATACTGGGAGTCGGCACCGACGCTGGCGCTACCATTCCTGCGGCTGGCGGTGACTTCCTGCGGGATGCCAACGGACAAATCGTGGTGGCGCGCCTGGACCGCGCCAGCCTTCAGGATCTGGCCGCTGCCGTTGACGGTCGTTACGCCGACATGGATCTGACTGGCGGGGACCTGGATTATCTGCTGGAAGACGACGGGTTCCTCGACGAAGACGAGCTGAGTGCCGTGGAAGAAAATTTCGACATCTGGTTCGAAGCAGGACCCTGGTTGCTGGTGCTGATACTGCCATTGGGTGCCATGGCGTTCCGCCGCGGCTGGCTGCTGACAATCACGCTTCTTCTGGGTACAGCCGGGCTGATCAGTCCTTCCAGTCAGGTCCAGGCGGCCGAGTGGACTGACTTGTGGAAAACCAAGGACCAGCAAGGTGCAGACGCAATGGCGCAGGAAGATGCCATAGGAGCCGCGGCTCTTTTCCAGTCCCCCGAATGGCGCGGCACGGCAGCCTATCGTGCAGGTGACTTCGCGGGTGCAGTGCAGGCCTACAGCCTCGATCCCGGCACCATCCCGGACAACCACTACAACCTTGGCAATGCCTACGCAATGACGCAGAACTTCGAAGCGGCCGTCTCCGCTTATGATATTGCCATCGCCATGGACCCGGAACACACGGACGCAATCCACAATCGCGAAATAGTTGCGGCGCTCCTTGAGCAACAGCAGAACGAAGAAGAACAACAGTCTGATGACGACATGACCTCACCGCAGGACCAGACAGAGGAACAGTCCGAAGAACAGCAAGAAGAAGGCGAGCAGGAAGAACAGGATCAGGAACAGCAGCAGGAACAGCAGGAAGAAGGCGAAGAGCAGGAACAGCAGGAGCAGCAGCAAGGCTCCGAGCAGGAACAACAGGAAGAACAGACACCTGGCGAGCAGCCCAATCAGAGCAGTGCGGAAACGGAAAGCCAGGAGTCTCTCGAGCAGTGGCTGCGTCGTATCGACGACGATCCGGGCGAATTGATGCAGCGCAAGTTCCAGTTCGAATATCGCCGACGACAGCTTGAAAGCCGCACCTCACCACAATCGACGGACGGGCAAATATGGTAACTCTGCGGACTTGCCTGACGGCGGCACTCTTCTGTGTGTTTTCAGTACTGGCCCAGGCGCAACCTGTTACGGCGACAGTCGATCGTACGGAAATCATACGAGGTGAAACTGTCATACTGACCATCCGCGTGGAAGGTCAGTCTGGTGGCGTGGAAATGGACCTCGCCCCTCTGGAAGCCGGGTTTCAGGTCATCTCCACTCGTACCTCCAGTCAGATCAGCGCCGTCAACAACAGCATGCAGTCCAGAATCGATTACCACCTGACGCTGTTTCCCTTGAACGAGGGACCGATCACCATTCCGGCCCTGCAGGTAGCAGGCACGACAACAGCTCCCTTGACGATCACTGTGGAGCCCCGCACTTCGTCGGGCCTTGCTGGACAGGAACTGTTCATGGAAGCGGTGATAAGCAAGGATTCCTTGTTTGTCCAGGAGCAACTGCTTTTCTCGATCCGCCTGTATTACACCATCAGCGGCATTCGCAATCCGATCTTCACAGAGCTTGATCTGCCTGACGCAGTAGTGGAACCCATTGGCACGCCCAATCAGTACGAAACTCTCGTGGACGGCATGCGCTATGGCGTCTACGAAAAACAGTACGCAATCTTCCCGCAGCGCAGCGGCACTCTGGAAATTCCTGACATCATGTTCCGGGGCGAAGTCACTGACAGCTCCAGCAGTTACGTGTTCCGCAATCTGAACACCCGCACCATCACGTCTTATGCAGAGGGGCATTCCATCACTGTCAGTGAGAAACCGGCAGATTATCCGGCTGAGGCACTCTGGCTGCCAGCCACTGAGATAAGCATTCGCGAAACCTGGGACAACGACTTCAGCAATGTTCGTGTCGGTGATTCCGTATACCGCATCATCGAAATTGAAGCGCATGGATTGGACGGTGCGGCGTTGCCACCCTTGGAGACGCCAAGCATTACCGGCGTGAATATCTACCCGGAACCAGCTTCCATTGAGCACGCCTTTGTGGAAGGCAATATCGTGGGCAAGCGTATTGAGTCCACTTCCATGCTCATGACTGCCGACGGCACTGTCGTGGTGCCGGGCATCAATATCCCTTGGTATGACATTGACACCGGCGAGATCAAGTATGCGACTGTTGAAAACACCGCGATCACAGTAGGATCTGTGCGCTCGGGCAGCACCGGCGAAGCATTGCTGCTTTCCAATGCCGACCTTGAAGAGCCGACCCGCGAAACCTTTGCTGCCTCAGCCATTCCGCCCGAAGAGCAGATCCTGGTCAGCTCCCCCACTACTCCACTCTGGATTCTAAGTCTGGCGGCAGCCCTGACAGCATTGGTGTTTGCATTGAGCTTCGTCAAATTCAAGCGCCGTGCACCAGCAGTTGCTCCACGCAAGGAATATCCGGTTGCAGCGCCCATGTACCGACGCGGCATCGCCCCTGAGGCAGAAAGCCAGGCCTTCAAGGAATTCATCAACGCCTGCTCTGGCAAGCACCTGCCGGCGCTGCGACTGGCGCTCATCGGTTGGGGACGCCAGTACTTTGCGGACGCTGAACTGCATACCCTGGATGCCTTGGCTGTGCGCTCCGGGAACGCCGAAGTCCGCGACATCTGCCTCCGTCTGCAGCAATCACTCTATGGCCAGGGAAGCACACAAAGCTCCCTGGACAAAGACATCCAGCGCCTGCAGACGCTGATCTCCGAACTGCGCTCAGCACACAGGCAACAAATCGCCACCGCCCGCAAGGACCAGGACTACATCCTGCCTCCGCTCTATAAAGCCTGACATCGTGGGACGACACTCTTCGCTGGTGTATTCCACGGATGCCGGACGCCTTTGCCCTGAGTGTTCGCGTCCGATCGCGGCCTGTGAGTGCCGCAGCAGAATGCAGGCAGCACGCGCGCAAAGCGACGGTTTTGTGCGCCTTCGCCGCGAGACCAAAGGCCGCGGGGGCAAGGGTGTCACATTGATTGATGGTTTGCCCCTCACCGAGGAGGCGCTGCAGGCCCTTGCGAGGCAGCTCAAGAACAAGTGTGGAACCGGAGGCACAGTAAAGAACGGCACAATCGAGATTCAGGGTGATCATCGTGTGCAGCTGCAGCCGCTGCTGGAAGCCCTGGGCTTCAAAGTCAAACTTGCCGGAGGCTGACCGAGTCCTCAGGGCACCAGTCTTGCCCCCGCCAGCAGTCTGCGCAAAGGCGTCATCAAACGTCGGCGCAATTGTCGGCACGTCAGCCGCAGCCTCCTGAAATCAGCATTGCTGCCGTTCTGAAGTGTCTCCATATTGACCTTGTTCACGTAGGCAAGCTTTAGAAACAAGTCCGTCACTTCGCTCATCTGCATTGCAATTTCAGGACGCTGCGCTGCAACGCGACTACAGTAGTCCACTGGCCCTTCCCCGCGCTGACGCGGCACTCCGCTCCTCGCAAGTTCCTTCAGCAAATTCAGATACAGGCGTGTCGCGGGATCATGACGCGTGACTTTTCCATGGCGCAGCAGAAACCAGCCCGCCAACACGAAAAACATGGCGATGGTCGAAACCAGCGCTATCAATAGCCCCCGCCTCGCGTTGTCGCCGAACCAATTCCCCAACAGTTCCATCTGCATGTTTTCGTCGTAACTGACAACCCAGCGGTTCCAGGCGTAGTCCAGCCCCTCAAGTCGCAGCCGAACGGTATTGAGCCACTGCGTGTCGCGAAAGCGCATCATCGAAAATCCTGCATCTTCCATGAAGCCTGGCTGATCCTGAAAGAACGTCTCTACACCCAAAGTGATGCGTTCTGGAGCAACAGCCGCCGTGGGGTCGAAGCGCACCCAGCCTTCGCCTTCGATCCACACCTCAGCCCAGGCATGGGCGTTGTATTGATACACCAGCGTGTAGTCTTCATAGGGGTTGTATTCACCACCCTGGTAACCCACGACGACACGCGCAGGGATTCCCACTTCCCGCATCATGTAGACAAAGCTTCCGGCATAGTGACCGCAGAAACCTTCCCGCGTCGTGAACATGAATTCATCAATGCTGGAATCACCCAAAGCGGAGGGCGTAAGCGTGTAATAGAAAGGCAGCTCGCGGAAGTGCTGCAGCACTGCCATTGCAAAATCAATGTCTGTGGCAGCCGCGGCGCGCATCTGCGTGGCCAGGGCCGAAGTGCGCGGATTCAAGTCGCCTTCGGGCATCTGCAAACTGCGAGCCCTTTGGGTGCCCGCCAGTTGCAGGTCAGTCTGATGCTGCAGGTAGGAATTCACTTGATAGCGATAGCGCTGATTGATGGGCATTTCGGTAATCAAGGAATAATTGCGGTCCTGCACCATGTCCCTCGCACTGACTTCGGCAAGCTGCAGCGAGTACACCCAGCTTTGCTGGGTCGGCTCCATGATCACATCATAGGAGACGGGCTCGCCAAGAGGCACACCTCGGAAGTCCGTCGGGAAGCGGGAAATCATCTGATAAGTCTGCAATGTGGAACCCGCACGGCGCCAGGTGCGGCCATCGAAGAAGTCCAGCACCAGACCCCGCCAGTAAAGCGCTTCGTTGGCTGGCGCGTCACCAGTGAAACTGACTCTGAATGCCAGCTCGGTCGAGCGCCCGAGATTGGTGATGTCACCGGGTGTCATTTCGTCCGACACCCCCGTGCTCGTCGAGGAAGACACAGGCAAAGGCATGGACCACAGCGGCGAGACGCGGGGCACCAGCACGAACAGGGCGATGGTCAGGGGAATACTCTGCAATACGAGACGCACTGCCAGCCGGCCATTGTCCTTGAACGTATTGCGCGCATCGTCGCGATACAGGGAAAGCATGGTGGCAGTAATCAGAATGAAACAGACGATGGCATGCAACGTGGCCAGAATGGTTTGCGTGTAGATGAAACCCAGCATGGCCAGGACATAACAGAGCGCGATCACGATGAGGATGTCGCGTCTGTCGCGCATTTCCAGAAGTTTGAAAACCACGCCGAGAATGAGGAGACAAACCGCGGTGTCCAGCCCCTCTCCCGCCGCACCGTACTGCATTACCGTCAGTGGCAGTGCCACCAGGACAATCGAGATCTTCAGCAATTTGCCGGGAAAGCCCAGACGGCCCGCGTAAATCAGCAACCGCCATCCCATGCAGCTGAACAGCAATACAGTGACCCAGACCGGCAGGCGAACGACGTGCGGGACGATCAGCAACAACAGTGCCGCCAGCAGCCAGAGCAACGAAATTCGGGGTATGGCGTCACGCGCTTCGATCACCCTGCCCTCCTTTGCTGCCATTCCACAACGCGAGTGCGGAGAGCACTTTACGGCGATGCACATCGCCCCTGCCAAGGTCGATCTCCAGTCCCGGCAGCCGCAGGCCGTAGTCGATGTCACCGCGATCCAGTTCCAGCACCCAGTAGCAGAGGCGAGAAAGTCGCTCTTCGGAAGACAGTCCGGGAAACATCGCCCAATCCAGCATCAGCCTGTCGTCGGCGTTGTCGACAAACTGTTTCACCTTCAGCCCTTGCCCGCGCGCCAGGGATTTCCAGGCGATCTGCCTGAGAGAGTCTCCTGCTTGATAGTTGCGCAGGCCATGGAAGTCTTCCGTGCCCACGAGGCTGGCTTCTGACTTGCCGGAGACACTGGCAAGGACATGCCCTTCAAGTGGCCCCGCAACAGGCACCGGATACACCAGGCACTGCATCGCCAAGTCGACGTTGGACCAGGCACGCCATAGCCCGAGCGGGAAACGCGTCTGCACCACAAGCCGTGGCCCCTTGACCAGCCCGCGTTGCGCGGTTGGCAGAAAGACGCTCAGCCTGGACTCGGAATTGTCCAGCAGATCGGCATGACTCCAGCGCTGACCTGGGAAGCGCAGCTCGAGCATTTCGTGGGCGCGCTCCCCTTCACGTTCCAGCAGAATGACAAATGCTGCTTCCTGCCCCGCAAACACTGGCTCTGCGCCAAGGCCTCGCAGACTCAGATGCTGCAAATTGCGAAAAGAGTAGAGAATGGACAGAAGGAAAACACTGACCATCAGAAATGCCAGCCCGAAGGCCATGCTGAGGATGTAGTTGATGGCTGTAACAAAGATCAGGGTGGTAGCCGCCAGAAACAACAAGCCGGGGCCGGTAGGCAAAATGAAGATATTGCGACGGTCCAACCTGACATGACTGACAGCGGGAACCCTTGCCGCGAGCCATCGCTGCATTCTCTGAGAAAACCAGTTGTTCATGGCAGCAATGGATGTCATGGCGGGCTCAGAAAACGTCCACCTCTGTCAGCAGGCGATGCGCCAGCGCTGCGCCAGTGCGTCCATCACCATCGGTGGTGGCGCGGAGGCGATGCTCCACTACAGCAGGAAGGATGGCCTGCACATCTTCCGGCACTGCATGCTGACGCCCTTCCAGCCATGCCCAGGTACGTGCAGCACGGACTATGGCAATACTGCCACGGGGAGAAAGTCCGAAGTGAAATCCTGCACTTTGCCGTGTATGAGCGACCAGTCGTTGGACATAATCAAGCAGCAGTGGACTCAGCGCGACGGCATTGGCTGCCGTGCGCATCGCCCGCAAATCCTCAACGGACAGCAACTGCTGCAGCTTCTCACCTCTATCGCCCTCGTTGCTGCGTTCCAGCAGTAACCGCTCGGCACGCGGGTCCGGGTAGCCGATGCCGATGCGCATCAGAAAGCGGTCGAGCTGCGACTCCGGGAGCGGAAAAGTGCCGGCCAGACTCACCGGGTTCTGTGTGGCAATCACGAAAAACGGGGAAGGCAAAGGCCGCGTCGCGCCTTCCACTGACACTTGCCCCTCTTCCATGGCCTCCAGCAGCGCGCTTTGTGTCTTGGGGGTGCTGCGGTTGATCTCGTCTGCCAGCACGAGTTGCCGGAAGATTGGCCCGGCGTGGAATGTGAATCGACCGGTGGACTGCTCGAAGACCGAAAGGCCGAGAATATCGGCCGGCAGCAGGTCGCTGGTGAACTGGATGCGGTTGAAGTCAAGTCCGAAGACGCGGGCCAACGCGTGCGCCAGCGTCGTCTTGCCCATGCCGGGCAAATCTTCTATGAGCAGATGTCCACCAGAGACCATGCAGCACAAAGCCAGTCGAATCTGCGTTTCCTTGCCCAGCAGCACCTTGCCGATTTCGTCGACAGCCGCCTGAATTCTGTCCTGCATGTTGTCCCCTGCTTGCAATTTTATTTTTGGATCTGCGGGTCAAACCAGGCGGTTTCCCCCTGGGTCGGCGGGGGGCCGGAGGCTCAGTCCCCTGACTTGCCCTCCTTCGCGGAGTCGTTGCGACTGTCTTCCAGGCGCTTGAGATAACGCGCGTCGACGTCGCCCGTGACGTACTTGCCATCGAATACGGAACACTCGAACTTCTTTATGGCAGGATTGCCCTCGGAGGAAGCCGCAATCAAGTCTTCCAGGTCCTGAAAGATCAGCCAGTCAGCACCGATCAATTCCTGCACCTCGTCATCCGTACGACCGTGGGCGATCAGCTCGCTGGCAGCCGGCATGTCGATGCCGTACACATTGGGGTAGCGCACTGCCGGAGCAGCAGACGCGAAATACACCTTGCGGGCCCCGGAATCGCGGGCCATCTGAATGATCTGTCGACAGGTGGTGCCACGCACTATGGAATCATCCACCAGCAGGACCGTCTTGCCCCGAAATTCCAGTTCAATGGCGTTGAGCTTCTGACGTACGGATTTCTTGCGCTGACTCTGACCGGGCATAATGAAAGTGCGACCGATATAGCGGTTCTTCACAAACCCTTCGCGGTACTTCACGCCCAGCCGGTTGGCGAGCTCCAGTGCCGAGGTGCGGCTGGTGTCTGGTATGGGGATGACGACATCAATATCGTGCTCCGGCCGCAGGCGCTTTACCTTGTCTGCCAGCTTCTCACCCATACGAAGACGCGCCTTGTAAACCGAGATGCCATCCATCAGCGAATCAGGGCGGGCAAAGTAGACGTGTTCAAAGATGCAGGGGGTATATTCCGCTGGGCCCGCGCACACGCGGGTGTGAAGATTGCCGAGAATATCGACATATACCGCTTCGCCCGGAGCGACATCGCGCACCAGCGTAAATCCTTGGGAATCCAGCGCCACACTTTCGGACGCCATCATGTATTCCGTAAAGCCATCACGCTCACGCTTGCCGAATACCAGGGGACGAATGCCATTGCGGTCCCGAAATCCAACAATCCCGTAGCCCCCCAGCATGACCAGGGCCGCATAGCCGCCGCGGCAGCGTCGATGCACGCCGCGCACTGCAGTAAATACATCTTCAGGGCTGGGGACCATCTTGGCCAGCAGCTGCAATTCATGCGCGAATACGTTGAGCAGGACTTCAGAATCCGAATCCGTATTGATGTGCCGCAGGTCTTCCTTGAACAGATCTCGACTCAGTTCGGCCGCGTTGGTGAGATTGCCATTGTGAGCCAGGCTCAGACCGTATGGAGAATTCACATAAAACGGTTGAGCCAGCGCAGGGCTGGAACTGCCTGCCGTGGGGTAGCGGACATGACCGATACCCATATTGCCAGCCAGTCGCTCCATGTGCCGCGTACGAAATACATCCTTGACCAGTCCATTGTCCTTGCGCAGATTCAGTTTGCCATTGTCACTCGTGGCAATACCTGCGGCATCCTGGCCTCGATGCTGAAGGACGGTCAGCGTATCGTACAAACACACTGCCACATCTGATTTGCCAACCACACCCACTAAGCCACACATACTACGTACTCCAATTGTTACTGCTTTCCTGCTCGCCAGTCAGTCCTGGGCACACCAGGGACAGTTGCGTTGCCGGTACCATATCGGTCACGAACATGCGTGACTTTTCAATCAGATCAAGGGCATGGGGAATCAGCCTGGACTCCTGCCACCAAGGCGCATCGGCAAAGAACCCACTGCCGAAGTAGACAAACACCATGACGATCACCACGCCACGCGCGACACCAAAAAGGGAACCCAGCAGGCGGTCAGTCAGCTTCAGGCCGGAGATGTCGATCAGCTTTGCTACCAGATTGTTCACCAGCGCACCCAGCAGCAACGTGACGATGAACAGAATCGCGAACGAGAAAGCCTGCTGCATTGCGGCGCTCTCAACCCACCCTCCCAACATGGGGGCCAAAGGCTCACTGTACAAGCGGGCGATCAGCAAAGCGGCAATCCATGCCAGCAGCGACAACACCTCTCTGACGAATCCGCGCCAGAGACCGAAGAGACAGGAGACTACAGTCACTATCAAGAAAGAGGCGTCCAGCCAGTGCATTGTTTTTGTTCCTCCGATCCTCGCCTGTTCAGGCGCTGCCCATCACAGGGCTTCTATCTCGAAACGCACCACCATGCCAGAGAGTTGAAACTCCTCCTGCAACTGTCTCTGCAGTTGCAACATGGCGGTACGTTCTACTCCAGGCCCGACAAATACTGCAATCAGTGGTCCTTGCGTCGAGGTAATCTGACGTGTGTAGGCGCGGTGTCCGCGTGCCTGCAAGCGTTCCACCAGCGAACGTGCATTGGCCTCGCTTGAGAAGGAGGCCAGCCGCACGCTCCATCCCTCCGGCAAACCGGCGCTGTCAAGCACTGGTGGCGCCACGACGGGAGCGGCCAAAGGCGCCGGAGTGGATGCTGCGCCTGCCTGCAATTCGGGCTCAGCGGAAGGCAGGATCACGGTTGTAGCCAGGGTGTCTGCAGGAAGATTCTGAGCGTTTGCAGACACGGGGGCATCTTCCGGAAGCGAATCAAGGGGTTCTGCGTCAGGCTGGAAACCCAGCTGACCGGTATCGGCCGCGATGACGGGGCGTTCGGCAATGGCCTGGGGCACATCGGGAAAGGCTTCAGCGACGGGAATGCGACTCTCGAGTGGCAACTCATAGCTGCCCTGTCCATCGAACAAAACGGGCAGAATGACAGCGGCGGCAATGACCAGCACGGTGGCACCTACGACTCTTTGCTTTTTGCTGTGGTCCAAACCAGTGGTGCCCCTGTAAGTAGACTGCCTGCGGCTCAATGCCGGGATGCTGTCTGAATTGGATTGGATCGGATGCCGTCAAGGTGGCGAACGACATCGGCAACACTGACAAATGAACCTGTGACAAGGACCAGATCATCAGGACCGGCAATGGCGCAGGCTTGCTCGTAGGCGACGGCGATGTTGTCGTACGGACCTTGCAGTACTCCGCCCTCGCCCAGCAATATACCGAACAGCGCTTCGGCCCTTTGGCCGCGGGTTTCCGCGAATGCGGCAATATACCAAAAGTCCACTGCGGATTCTAAGGCCTTGTAGAAACCAAACTGATCTTTGTCAGCCATCATTGCCAGCACGACATGTACTCTGCCTCCACTTCCCGATCGTTGCTTGAATTCCTGAAGTTTCTGCACAAGCAGGCCTGCAGCGTGAGGATTGTGGGCCACATCAACCCGTACTTCGAAGGCATGTCGGGGGTCTGCCATCTTTTGGAAACGGCCCTCAAGACCCAGGCCATCCAGCGCGCCATGCACGGCAGCCAGCGGCACGAACAAGGGCAGGAACTGAAGGGCCTGCACAACCGTAGCAGCGTTCACCAGATCGAGCGCTGGCAAGGGCAAACCGTCCCAATGCAGCGGGCGCCCGGCCTTGTCTTGCCCCCACCACTGCCAATTCCGTTCATGCTTGACGAATCCGAAGTCGACCCCTTGCAGCCGCAAATGGGCACCTGCACGACTGGCCTCTTCGATCACTGAGTCCGGCGGCTCAAGATCACCGCACAACGCTGGAATGCCGCTGCGGAAAATGCCGGCTTTCTCACGCCCGATTGCTTCACGGGTATTGCCCAGCCAGTCCATATGATCCAGTCCGATACTGGTGACGATAGCGATATCCGGATCCACCAGATTGACCGCGTCAAGCCGGCCGCCAAGGCCAATCTCCAGAACGGCAACGTCCGGACGTGCCTGGGCAATGAGCCAGAGTCCAGCCAGCGTACTGAATTCGAAATAGGTCAGAGAGAGATCTTCACGCGCTGCTTCAATGCGGGCAAAGGCGTCGCAGATCTGTGCATCAGACGCATTGTGGCCCTGGATTCGGATGCGTTCGTTGTAAACATGGAGATGTGGCGAGGTGTACGTGCCCACATGCAACCCAGAGGCGCGCAGAATGGCGTCCAGCATGGCAACAGTGGAGCCCTTCCCATTGGTGCCTGCGACTGTGATGACATGCTGTGCAGGCCTGGTTATCCCCAGACGACCTGCTACCTCGCGCACCCGATGCAGGCCCAGATCTATCTCGCGAGGATGCAGGGCCTGAATCCTGTCGAGCCACTGCTGCAGAGTCAGATTCACAGTTCACTTCACCTGGCGAAAGGCGCAGCACTGGCGCTGCGCGTTTGTCATAAGTGCATCAGTTTGGAGACCAGCGAAGAAACGCGGTCACGCATGTCCTTGCGATGAACGATCATGTCGATCGCGCCATGTTCCAGGAGGAATTCACTGCGCTGGAAACCTTCCGGCAGTTTCACCCGCACGGTCTGGCGAATGACGTCTGGACCTGTGAATCCCACCAGGGCGTTGGGCTCAGCGACATTGATGTCTCCCAGCATTGCGAGACTCGCCGATACACCACCGTAGACAGGGTCAACAAGCACAGAGATATATGGCAGCCCTTGTTCGCGAAGGCGGGCCAGAGCGGCAGAGGTTTTGGCCATCTGCATCAAGGAAATCAAGGCTTCCTGCATTCGAGCCCCACCGCTGGTGGAGAAACAAACAAGCGGCAGACGTTTCTCGATACAGGTGTTGACAGCCTGCGTGAATTTTTCTCCAACAACCGCCCCCATGGAACCGCCGATGAACGCGAACTCGAACGCGGCGACGACCATTTCCACAGAGTTTACAGTGCCCTGCACAACAATCAGTGCGTCACGCTCGCCTGTAGACTTCTGTGCAGCAAGCAGTCGGTCCTTGTACTTTTTCAGATCACGAAATTTGAGGATATCGACAGGTTCCATGTCGGCATTCAGCTCTACCTGCCCCGCAGGGTCCAAAAACAGCTCCAGGCGACGTCGTGCCGTAATCCGAAGGTGATGGTCGCATTTGGGACACACCTCCAGGTTGCGCTCAAGGTCTGGTCTGTACAGCACTGCCTCGCAACGCGGGCACTTCTTCCAGAGACCTTCGGGGACACTCGCGCGCTGCTTGCCCGGAACACCCGTGGTGCTGCTCGTGCTGCGAATGGAGGGCAGGATTTTATTGATCCAACTCATAGATAGCTTCCGTAATTTATAAATTCAATAAATAAATCAATTAAATACTTAAATTACTTAATGTTTTCTATTGCTTGCCTGATGCTCGAAATGACTGCAACAGTATCCGCAAGGGCAGCCTGCGAATAGGTCTCGCCACTGCGCAGATGCGATATTCTGTCCACCAGGGCACTTCCCACTATAACACCGTCACTGATGACGGCCATGTCGACGGCTGATTGCGCATCCTTGATGCCAAAACCCACGATCACGGGTAAATCAGTGATGGTACGCAAATGTTCAATCTTGCCCTTGATGTCGCCCTTGTCCTTAATCGCGGCCCCGGTAACTCCCTTCAACGAGACGTAGTACAGATAACCGGTGGAGTGAGCACAGATCGATGCGAGGCGCGCTTCAGTCGTTGTCGGCGCCACGAGAAAAACTGTGTCCAGGCCCCGCGGGCGCACTGCTCGGAACAAGTCTTCGCATTCGTAAGCGGGCATGTCCACAATCAACACACCATCTGCGCCTGCTGCCTGCGCGTCACTGGCAAATGCTTCATAACCCATTATCTCCACAGGATTGAGGTAACCCATGAGAACAATCGGAGTTCGGGTGTCTACCTCACGGAACTGGCGGACGATGTCGAGAACATCGTGAAGCGTGGTTCCTTGCCGCAGTGCGCGCTCCGCGCCCAGCTGAATGACCGTCCCGTCTGATGACGGATCGCTGAAGGGAACGCCCAGCTCGATGATGTCGGCGCCTGCTTCCACAAGGGCGTGCATCAATGCCACAGTGGTGCCCTTGTCGGGATCACCGGCCACCAGATAGGGAACAAGTACCTTGCGTTGTGCTGACCGCAGGGCGGCGATGGTCTGACTGATACGGCTCATGGCGTGTTGACTCGATTCCAGGCTTTAGATATTGATGCCATCGATGCTGGCAACGGTGTGTATGTCCTTGTCTCCGCGGCCGGAAAGATTGACCACGATGATCTTGTCCTTCGACATGCCCGCTGCGAGTTTCCCGGCATGGGCAATGGCGTGACTGGTCTCCAGCGCCGGAATGATGCCTTCCATTCTGGAAAGGCGACGGAACGCCTCCAGAGCCTCTGTGTCTGTAGCAGCAACATAGCTGACTCGACCGATATCCTTCAGCCAGGAATGTTCCGGTCCGACACCCGGGTAATCCAGCCCCGCAGACACGGAGTGTGTCTCCATGATCTGACCGGCATCGTCCGTCATAAGATAAGTTCTGTTGCCATGCAGAATGCCGGGGCGACCAGCACTCAATGGCGCTGCATGCCTGCCCGTTTCCAGGCCGTCACCTCCTGCCTCCACGCCATACATGGCGACATCGACGTCGTGCAGAAACGGGTGAAAGAGTCCGATGGCATTGGACCCTCCACCGACACACGCAACCAAGGCATCGGGAAGACGGCCGAACTGTTCCAGGGACTGCTGACGCGCCTCGCGTCCGATCACGGACTGGAAGTCGCGCACCATGCGCGGGTAAGGATGCGGCCCTGCTGCGGTGCCAATGATGTAATAGGTATTGTCGACATTGGCAGCCCAGTCGCGCAGTGCCTCGTTGAGGGCATCTTTCAGTGTGCGTGAACCTGACTCGACGGGGATCACATTCGCGCCCATCAGCTTCATGCGAAATACGTTGGCTGACTGACGCTTGATATCTTCCGCGCCCATGTAGACATCGCATTGCAGACCGAGACGCGCAGCGATTGTCGCGCTGGCAACGCCGTGCTGACCTGCGCCGGTTTCGGCGATTATACGGGGTTTGCCCATGAACTTGGCAAGAAGCGCCTGGCCTATGGTGTTGTTGATCTTGTGTGCGCCGGTGTGGTTCAGGTCCTCTCTCTTCAAAACAATCCTGGCGCCGCCAAAGTGCGCGGTCAGGCGTTCGGCTACATACAGCGGCGACGGTCTGCCGACGTAGTACTTCAAGTCCCGGTCAATTTCCGCCCAGAACTTCGGGTCCTTGGACATGGTGGTGTAGACCTGATCCAGCTCCTCGACTGCGGCGATAAGTGTTTCGCCAACGAAAATGCCGCCGTAACGACCGAAATGACCGTGGGCATCAGGACCGCTGAAAGGATCGGCGGCGATGCCGGCAACAGGACTGCTGACTGCTTGATCTGGCTTAGTAAGTGACACGGTATACCTCGTCTATGAACTCTCTCATTCTTGCTGAACTCTTTATGCCTGGGGCTGATTCCACACCACTGCTGACATCTACAGCCCACGGCTTCACCTGGTGTATGGCGACAGCGACATTTGACGCGTCAAGTCCGCCGGCGAGCACAATCTTGGAGTCTGTATTTTCAACGCAGTGCTGAGCAATTGCCCAGTCGAATGTTGTGCCAGTCCCTCCGGCTACGAGCTTGTCGTAACTGTCGAGAAGGATTGCTGAACTATTTGAAAATCTGGATATTTCAGCGAGCAGATTGAGTTCGGGGCGGACACGGATGGCTTTCATGTAAGGCAAACCGAAAGACGCACAGAATGCAGGTGGTTCGTCACCGTGAAACTGCAGACAATCAAGGTGCACATGCTTGAGAACCAGCTCGACCTCGGCTTCAGTAGGATTGACGAACAGGCCAACGACATTCACAAACACCGGCAGGGCCTTGCGGATGGAACCTGCCTTTTCGGCCGTAAGCGCACGGGAACTGCGTGGGTAGAACACCAGACCGATGGCATCGGCCCCTAACTCTGCTGCTTGCAATGCATCATCTACGCTTGTCAAACCACAGATCTTTACGCGAGTTCGCTGCACAGTACCGCCTGATTCTGGAAAAGGCTGAGATTCTATCAAAGATACCGCGGGGAGCCTACGCAATTGGCTGTAAAAATGCCGGCCCGATTGTATCTGCAGGAAGCCCGAATTCACTCGGATAACGCACCGCTACAAGGTACAAGCCATTGGGGCTGGCGGTCTTCGCGGCAACACTGCGATCTCTCGCATGCAATACGTCCTGGGCCCATTCTGGAGAGCGTCTGCCACTGCCGATTTCCATCAAAGTCCCCGCAATATTGCGCACCATGTGCTGCAGGAAGGCATTGGCTTCAATGTCGAGCACTATGAACCGGTGATGGCGACTGACACTGAGCCGCATGACATTGCGAAATGGCGTTCGTGACTGACAACCGGCCGCACGGAACGACGAAAAATCCTGTTCTCCAAGCAAGTATTGACCCGCTGCATGCATCGCCTCCAAATCCAGCACTTCTCTGGTATGGGTCAGCTGACCGGCCATGACGGCGGGCTCGACGGGCGAGTCGTAGATGACATAGTGGTAACGACGGGATTGCGCAGAAAAACGCGCATGAAACGTTTGCGGCACTGCTTGGGCCCAACGTACGCGCAGAGTACGGGGCAGAAGGCTGTTGGTTCCGCGCAGCCAGGCCTTTGCTCCCCTGTCAACGGCGCAGTCGAAATGCACCACTTGCCCGGTACCATGAACACCGGTATCCGTTCGGCCTGCACAAACAAGAGTTACGGGGTGATTGGCAATCGCGGCGAGCGCTGTTTCCAGTCGCGCCTGCACGGTCGGCAGCTCTGGACTGCCCTGGCGTTGCCAGCCATGAAAGGCGGCCCCGTCATACTCCACCGCCATGGCAATACGATTCGGATGTGTTGATGCAACGCTCAAAGCTTGCTCAAAAGGTCCCGGGCATCCATGACCTGATCATCGTTGCCTTCACGCAGAACTTCTTCAAGTATCTCGCGAGCTCCGGCACTGTCACCCATTTCATAGTAAGCGCGGGCAAGATCAAGCTTAGTGGCTGCTTCATCAGTATCGGATAAATATTCGAAACCGTCGTCATCACTGTCGCTGAACTGGACAGCAGTCTTTTCTATGGAGTCCAGCAAAGTCTCGTCTACAAACTGCAGATCTTCCAGATCATCAGCGGGTGCCACTGCCGTATCTGCCGGAGGCACTGCCTCTTCCTCCACATCCAGGTCGAAAATCTCGGCATCAAAGTCGA
>CAMCRC010000011.1 GCA_945877175.1 Klebsiella pneumoniae
TCAGCGCACCACCGCCCTGTCCAGCCGCAGCAGCAGCGCCGGGAAGAACAGCAGGTCCAGCACCAGCGCAACCACCACGATGGGCACCAGCAGGGTCGCCGCCTGTTGGAAGTAGAGGGTACTGGCCGCCATCAGCACACAGGTGCCCAGCGCCAGCACGGCCGTAGTAATGATCATTGCCGGGCCGGCGCGCTCGAGAGAGGTGTCCACCGCGGCCCGGGGCGACATGCCCTCGGCGCGGCAGCTCTGATAGCTGCTGAGGATATGCACGGTGTCGTCCACCACCAGGCCGAGGCTGATACTGAACAGCATCATCACGAAGGGGTCGATGCTGCCCACCAGCAATCCCCAGACGCCGAACACGAACACCGCCGGCAGCAGATTGGGAAGCATGCTCAGCAGACCATAGGTCAGGCTGCGCATGCCGATAACCAGTGCCACGGTAATCAGCAGCAGACTCAACACAAAGCTCTGCAGCAACTCCACGGTCACCGCCTCGTTCATGCGGGCAAACACCAGCGTGCTGCTGCCATGCAGCAGGCCGTACTCGGGCAGGCGCCGGGCGAATTCCGCCCCGATGTGCTCGTTCAGATCGAGCGTCTCCTGATTGCTCAGCTCGCCGATGCCCACGAACAGGCGCAGCAGCGAGAAGTCTGCATTCACGAAATTGTCGAGGGTGAACGAGTTGACCTGCACCATCTGATAATTGAAGAGATGGTCCTCAATGACGGCCACGTCGTCGGGAATCACCGCAAACGCCGGTTGATTGTCGTTGGTCACTTCGTTGACGCCCTTGACCAGCTCCACCAGGCTGGCCACCTCCAGCACGCCATCCTGTGCCCGCAGCCACTGCGCGAATTCGTCCACGCGCCGCAGAAACTCCGGCTCCACGACGCCATCGGGCGCGCGGGCGTCGATGCCATACACCAGTTGTGGCCCCCGTGCCATACGCGAGCTGACGGCTGTGACATAGTCATGCAGCACCGAGTCTTCACTGACGAAGGAGCTGCGATCGAAGTCCGTGGTGTTGCGCAGGCTCAGCGGCAGTGCGATGAGGCCCAGCAGCGCCACAGCCCACAGAATCAGGGCGCCATGTGCCACCACCAGACGTTGGCACCCGACTGTAATCTGTGCCAGCAGCGGCTGCTGCGCCGTGCGCGTGCCCACAACGGCGGGCAGCAGCAGGACGACGCCGGGCAGCACCAGCAGCGTCAGCACCCAGGCGATCGCCACCCCCAAGGCCACCACGCTGCCGAAACTGCTGACGGCGGGGGAGCTGGCCAGATTGAGACTGCCAAAGCCGACGATGGTGGTGAGCGTGGCCAGGCTGATTGGGCGCAGGTTGTACTGCAGGCTGTGCACCATGGCATCCACGCCTGCCATGGCGGCCAGGCGCCGCTGGCGGTAGATCGATACCAGGTGCACGCTGTTGGCCACCGCGATGGTCACGACCACCAGCGGGGCCATGACCGAGATGGAGTTGAAGTTCACCCCCAGCCAGCCCAGCGTGCCCACGGTCATGACGATGGTGAGCAAGGAGACGACCAGAATGCTGACCCCCAGCAGTATCGAGCGGAAGCTGTAACAGATGATGCCGTTGCACAGCAGCAGCACGAAGGGCAGCAAGTAGATCAGATCCGAGAGCATGGCATCTCGGCTGGACAGCTCGTAGAGCGCTTCGCTGCTGACATGGACCGCTACGTCGGGATGGCGGGACTGCAGACTGTCGCGCAGCGCCAGGGTGGCCTCGGCGGTGGCAATGCGCTGCTCCGCCGTCAGTGTGGCGCTGCCCAGGCGCACAGAAGTCAGGGCCAGGTCGCCGGTGGGCGAAAGCAGCATGCCGGCAACGAATTCCTCCGTCAGCGCCCGGGCGCGGCGCTCCTGCAGCTCGGCCACGGTATAGGTGCCGATCTGCCCGAGGGGCTTCTCGAAGAAGGTGTCGTCGCCGTAGGGTGACTGCCAGGCCAGGATGGAGTTCATGGACCGCGCCAGGGGAATATTCCTGTACTCCTGACTCAGGTCCGCCATGGCGGCCAGGTTGGCGTGGCTGAACACATCGCCGCTGGCGGGCTCGAAGGCGAAACTGATCTCCAGTTGTCCCGGAAACTCCGCCAGCATGCGGTCACGCTCGGCCAGCCAGGGGTCACTGCGCGTCAGCAGCACACTGAGGGACGTATCGAAGCCGGTGCGGGGAATCGCCGCCGCCAGCAGCACCGACAGCAGCACGGCCAGTGCCAGCAGCGCATTGCGTTGTTGCACCAGAAGGCGGGCGAAAGCGTGCATGCAGAAGTCCTGACGCGTGCAGCGCCGGTTGCGCTCAGTGCGTGAGTGAGTAGATCAGGTAATTGATGCCCAGCTGGTAGGCGGCATTGGCATAGCGCGTCGGATAGTAGGGGTGATAAGTGTGTTCCCAGCCGTCGCCCATGTCGGAGTTCCAGTTGATCAGCACCATGATGCGGCCGTCGTCATCGAGGATGGCGTGGTTGCTGGCCACATCGATGCCCTGCTCGCCCTGGGTGTCGTCGCGGCTCAGGGCCGGGATCATCTTCGGGCCATCGATGTCGTAATAGGTGCGAAATATTTCGTGGTCATGGGGCAGCTCGACGATCTCGCGGTCGGGAAATATCTGCGAGAACGAATCATGGAAGTTACTCCACTGCCGCTCGCCCCAGAAATCGTCAATCAGCAGAAAGCCGCCGCGCAGCAGGTACTCGCGCACATTCTCGATCTCGGCTTCACTGAGCATGATGCCGCCCTGCTGTCCCACTTCCAGCATGTACAGGAAGGGATAGTTGAAGATGGCTTCGTCGTCGAGACGCAGCACGATCGGGTCGCGCATCACGCGGATATTGGTCAGGCGCGAGACGCCACGCAGAAAGTTCATGTCGGCGCCGGGAAAATCGATGGACCAGGTAGGGCCGCCATCGCCGAAGAAGCCCCAGCCGCCCCCGCCACCGCCGCCCTGCCAGGTGTCGAACTGCACACGCACGAAATTGAACTCGCCGCCCGGGTCGTATTCGATGTCGGGAATGGCTGGCTGCGCCTGGGACTGGAAGAAGGGGTCCGACAGGGGCTGTGCCAGTGCCGGGGCTGAGCCCGCCAGAAGGGCGCCGGTCAGCAGTACGCCAGGGAGCAAGGCTTGCAGGAGTGGACGGGTGCGGTGCATGGCCGGTCTCGGTCACGGCCGTCGGGCTGACGGCCAATGCCCGCCATTAAACCTGCCGGCCATGCGCCTTTCAACCCTGCGCGGCGTTTTCCGCTGCGCCAGCGCCTTCCTCGGTCGCCACAGCGCCCGGTTCCGGACGTTGCAGCGAGATCACCGGGATGAACAGGCTCATCACGAAACCCAGCAGAATGATCCACAGACTGGCGCTGAACATGGCCGTGATGGCATTGGAGAACGCCAGCCGCACGCCTGTCTCGATGCGTGTCACCAGCGTCTCCACCTGCCCGTTCAACAGGTTGCGCAGGGTGGTCAGCCGCTGTTCGATCTCGGCGGCGGCCAGCGGCTGCTGGCCTGCGCCCTGCACCTGCTCGCGAATCTGCGCCGGCACCTGGGTATTGGCCTGCACGGCCGCGATGGCCTCGGGGTCGCCCGCATAGGCCCGGCCCAGAGTGGCGAGCATGGCTTCCAGATCGCCTTCAATGCGGGCCCGCAGGGCACCGGGGTTCATCACGCTGTTCTGGGCCTGACTCATGTCGAAGGCCGGGCTGCTGGCAGAAGTCGGCATGGGAGGCAGCTGACGTGGCAGTTCGGCGGTCAGGTTCAGGGTCAGCAGCGTGCCGAAGATGGCCACGCCTACGGTGTTGCCGATCTGCCGGAAGAATTGCGTGGAGCTGGTGGCCACCCCGATCTGCGAGGGCGGAAAGGCCGCCTGCACGATCAGGTTCACCAGACTCTGGGACGGGCCCAGCCCGAGTCCCACCACCACCATCCGCCAGGCCAGATCCAGCTGAGTGGTCTCGGGCCCGATGCTGCTGAGCAGGAACACGCCCAGAATCAGCACGGCGGCGCCGCCCACCATGTACGGCTTGTAATGTCCCGAGCGCGAGACCATGCGGCCGCTCAGGATACTGCCGGCCATCAGCCCCACCATCAGCGGGAACATCGAGAAACCGCTGTTCGTGGCGTTGACGCCCAGCACCACCTGCATGAACAGCGGCATGAACATCACCACGCCCAGGAAGGCCATGCCGATCACGAAGGACGTCAGATTGGTGATCACGAACACCCGGCTCTTGAACAGCGACATGGGCATGATGGCATCGGGCGTGCGCCGCTCCACCAGCACGAAGATGACCAGCGCCACCGCGCTCACGGCAAACATGCCCAGCAGGATGGGCGAGTTCCACGGGTAGCGGTTGCCGCCCCAGGTCAGTGCCAGCAGAAATGGGATGAACACCACCAGAATCAGGAAGGCCCCGGCGAAATCGATCACACCCTTGCTGCCGTGATTCAGGCGCGGCGTCTTGTAGGCAATCATCAACAACGCCACGATGCCCAGCGGCACGTTGGCATAGAACACCCAGCGCCAGCCGGCAATCTCGTGCCCGAACATCGTCACAGTGGCATAGTCGGTGAGGAAGCCGCCCAGGGCCGGACCGACAATGCTGGCGATGCCGAAGATGGCGCCGAACAGGCCCATGAATTTCGCACGCTGCAGCGGCGGATAAATGTCGGCAATGATGCCGATGGCGCTGGTGAACAGTGCCGCGCCGCCCACACCCTTGACCGCGCGGAAGATGATCAGTTGCTGCATGCCATCACCCAGCAGGGGCAGGTCGCCAAACTCGCCGCTGATGCCGCAGAGCATCGAGCCCAGCAGGAAAATGCTGATTCCGATCACCAGAATCAGCTTGCGCCCATACAGATCTCCCAGCTTGCCGTAAATGGGCACCAGCACGGTGGAGGCCAGCATGTAGGAGGTGGTGACCCAGGCGTACAGCTCCAGCCCTTCCAGCTCGGCAACGATGCGCGGCATGGCGGTGGAGAGGATGGTCATGTCGAGGGCGGCAAGCAGGAAAACGATCAGCAGAGCAATGAGGGTCGTGCGCTTGTCTTTGTCAGACAGCGTTACGCCGGAAGCAAGTTCGTTCAAGAAAGGCACCTTCGTCGGGAGTCGTGGAGACAGGCGCGGCTATGCTACGCCTGCGAAGAAGGGGCAAACAAGAAAAGCTTTCAGC
Organism: Klebsiella pneumoniae; assembly: GCA_945877175.1. Lineage (GTDB taxonomy): Bacteria > Pseudomonadota > Gammaproteobacteria > Pseudomonadales > Pseudohongiellaceae > UBA5078. The sequence goes on from CAMCRC010000011.1 coordinate 5,185, forward strand.
GCGCCGGCTCGCTTCGCCGCCACAAAGGCTCGCCTCGTCCCGGGCGCCGCTTTTTCTTACAGCCAGCGGCGCACGCGCGCCTTGTAATCCCGGTATTCCTCACCGAACAGAGACTCCAGCGCACGCTCCTCCGGCTGAATCTGCAAGCGGCCGATGAAAGCCATGAAGGCCGGCACGCCGAGCAGCATCCAGGGCGAGGCCAGGAACACCGCCCAGGCCAGCAGAAAGATGGCAAAGCCAAGGTACATCGGGTTGCGGGACACACGGTAGATGCCACCGGTCACAAGGCGACTGGCTTTCTCGGGATGGAGCGGGTCAACGGTGGTATGCGCCCTGCGGAAGCTGTACACCCCCGCCAGACAACAGAACAACGCGTCGGTCAGAAACAGGCCCGCCAGTACCAGCCGCACGGTGTCGTCCACCTCGATGCGTGGCAGCAGGCGGGCAAACTGCCACATGGCAAAAGCGGTGAGCAGCATCACCAAAGGTGGGGGTATGCGATGTTCAAGGGCGTTCATGGCGCAGATACTCCTTGGAAATTGGGGGCGTTGCAAGTAAGGTCATCCGCTGCCAGTTCCACAACAACAAGACATTGGAAGACAGATGATTACAGGATTCGTTACCCGCCAAGGTGCCAGTGGGAGCGGGCTTGCCCGCGAACCAGGAGACCATCGCTTGCAAGCAAGCTCCCACAGGGCCGGCAATAGCTTGCAGGCAAGCTCCCACAAGAAAGGCATGCGCCTGCCGGCTGGCTCCCACACATTGGCCGCTGCCTGCCTGTTGCTGAGCCTGGCGATGCCGGGCGCTCTGCACGCTGCCGACGCCGCCCCCGACGACTCCACACTGCGTTACAGCGCCGAATTCTTCCAGCAATGGAACCCCGTGACGGTCAGGGACATGATAGACCGTATCCCCGGCATCACGGTCTCGCTTGAAGCTCCCACCGGCAATCAAAACGCCCGCGGCCTCAGCGCCACCGAGAACATCCTGATCAATGGCCGCCGGCTCAGCGGCCGCGACAACAACGCCGAAACCCAGCTGCGCCGCATCCCCTTTGATCAGGTGGAACGCATCGAAGTCATCCGCGGCACCTCCAGTGACCTGGTCGGTGTGCGCAGCCAGGGCCAGATCATCAACATCGTCACCCGTTCCAGCACCCAGCGCTCCGTCACCGCGGAGACTTCTGCCACGCGCTACCAGGATGCCCATGTGGAACCTGGCGGCAGCCTGAGTCTGATCGGCAGTGCCAATGCCCTGGATTACCGCGTCGGTCTGGAAAGACGCTCGGAGTACCAGGCCCTGCGCTCCCGCGAAGACAGCATCCATGGCACCGGCAGCTTCGCACCCAATGATCTGCGCCTGACCGAGGAAGTGACGGACCAGGTCAATCTGAACCTGAACGGCGCCTTCTCGTACACGCTCAGCCCGGACAGCGTGCTGGCGGTGAACATCCAGGCCGAGCAGAGCGATCCGCCCCGGCTGATCGAACGCTTCATTCGCGACTTCAACAGCAACCCGGCACGGGATTCCCGCGAGCGCGAAAGTTATGACGCCACCCGCGACAGCTGGGAGCTGGGACTGAACTTCAACCACGGCTTTGCCGATGGCAGCCAGCTGGAGCTGCTCACGGTGAACAACCGCCGCGTGGAAGACAACTTGAGGGAACGCTTTCGCCTGGACGTGCGTCCCGGCATTGACCAGCAGGATCTGTCCTTGGACACCGCCACGGTGAACGGCGAGCGCATTCAGCGTGCCGTGTATTCGCGGCCGCTGCGGCAGGGTCAGGATGTGGAAGTGGGCCTGCAGCGCGCACTGACTTTACTGGACACTGTGCTGCAACTGGCTCAGCTGCAGGCTGGCACTTTGCGCCCGGTGGCCGTGCCCAACGCCAGATCGCTGATCGAAGAAGTGCGCTACGAAGGCTTCGTGGTGCACCACTGGCAGATCAGCCCGCGTCTGCGCCTGGAAAGCACGCTGGCGGTGGAACAATCCACCATCAGCCAGTCCGGCGATGTGAGCCGCTCGCGGGATTTCCGCTTCACCAAGCCCAAGGCCGACCTGCGTTTTGACTACAGCAGCACACTGCAATTCAGTTTTTCCGTGGAGAAATTCATCGGCCAGCTGCGCTTCGCCGACTTCGCAGCCGCCACCGATCAGCGCGACGAGGAGCGCAACACCGTGGCGGGCAATCCGGAGCTGAAACAGGATCAGACCTGGCGCTATACACTGAACGTCGAACACCGTCTGCAGCAGGGGCGCATCGTACTCAGTGCCCGCGGCGCCTATTGGGATGTCAGTGATGCCACTGGCCGCATCAACACCACCGTGCCGGGAGGACCGCTGACTTCTGCCAACGGCAATATCGGCGATGGCGAAGTGCTCTCGCTCCAGCTCAACGGCAGCTATCGGTTCACGCAAGGGCTGCTGCTGAATGTGAGCATCCTGGCCCGGGCCTCCGAAACGATCGACCCTTTCACTCAACGCACCCGCCGCCTGGTACCCAATGACCGAGGCAACTACCGGGTCACCCTGCGCCATGACGTCCCCGCCTGGAACCTGAATTACGGCATCGACTTCCTGGGCGCCGACCAGGGCAACCGGCCGCTGCCGGATATCGACCGCTGGGAGGAAATCGATCAGCGCGAAGACCTCAGTGTGTTCGTGGAACGCAACTCCCTGACAACGCTGGGTCTGGCCCTGCGCCTTGAGCTGGGCAATCTGCTGGACTCCCACGAATGCGTGAACCGCACGCGCTACGCCGGACACATCCGCGACGGCGTGATCCGCGAGATCGAGCACCGCTGCAATGCCCGTGGCCCCCATGTGGCGCTGAAGCTGCGCGGCACGTTCTGACGCGTTTGATCTCTAGGCGAACAGCGCCAGCTTCTCCACGGGTATTGGGAACAGCGCATCAAGCTCTGCCGGCACCTTGAGGAAGTCCCGCAGCGCCCGGTGGATATGTTTGGGAGTAAGCACGATGCCGCTGGAGTGGGGTTCCAGGGTCGAGGCGCTGAGCTTCAGTGCCTCGAAATTCGCATTGGTTGCGCCAATCAGTGTGTTGCCGGTGATGCCCGCCCCCATGGCCATGACGCTGGTGATGTTCCAGTGGTCCTTGCCGTCTGCGGTGTTGTAGAAGGGCGTGCGGCCAAAGTCCGAGCCGATGATGATCGTGACTTTGTTCTGCAGGCCCCGCAGTTCGATCTGTTTCCACAGATGATCAACGCCGTCCAGCAACGCCGTCAGGGCCGCCGCCTGGTCTTCGTCGTGGTCGTCGTGGGTGTCGAAGCCCCCCAGATTCAAGCTCGCACTCACCGCCAGCCCACTGGCAAATGCCGCCACGGCGATCTCCGCCTGGCCTTTCAGGCCGGCGGACACCGTTGCTGGCAGATAGGCCAGCAGGCCGTCAAGCGAGACACCACTTTTGCGCACTGTCTCCAGCTTTGCCATCTGGGCGACGCGCTCGGGCAGTGCTTCCGACACCCGCAGCCGCGTCAGCCGCTGGGCCCGCGCTGCCTGGACGGCCGCATGGGTGGGCGTGCTGAAGAAGCCGGAGCTGCGCTGGGCCGGGTCAGTGGGGTACTGGCTGTTGGGGTAGGCCATTGCACTGAACGTGGCTGCAGCAGCCGTGCGCACCGGGGCCACCAGCGAGGCCGTGAAGTCATAGCCACCATTGGAGATGAAGGCCATGGGCTGGCTGGCATAAGGTGCCGCCGCCAGGGCAGCCAGACTCGGATAGCCCTCCTCCAGACGCCCGCTCCACACGAAACGCTGCCCGGTTTCGTGGCCATTGGTCTGGGTATCCACGCCGTTGATTACCCGCAGACGGCTGTAGTGCTTCGCGAAGAAGGTGTCGAGATGACCAGCAGAGTCGGTGGATGGCGGCGTAACGCCGTCTGCATAAGCGGCATAGCGCAGCTTGCCTGCCGTTTTGATCAGCGAGGCCGGGTACTTGTTCACCGGCCCCATGCCATCGGCGCGCAAAGCATTGCCCTTGGGGTCAATGAGCGCTGTCGGGTCCCAGCCGCCAGAGGCGCTCACGGTGATCACGAAACGCGAGGGCGTAGCGCCGAGAGCCGGACGCACCAGGGACATGGGCAGCACCCCGGCCATGCCGATGCCGGTCAACATTCTCAGAAAGTGGCGACGTTCCATGGCAGTCTCCTAGGCGTAGAGGAATCGGTAGTCAGCAAGCAGATAGGCCACCACGGCCATCCACGCACGGATCACGTATTGGGGGTCATCGCGCAGCCGGCCATCCACCCCGCCGCTGCTGAGCGAGGCGCCGGTGAGCATGTCGTTGTTGCGCTGGCACAACGCCGGCAGTGTGGTCAGCTCCGAGACGCCCACGCGCTTCCTGCCTTCCACCAGCACAGCTTCGAAGAGCTGGTAAGTGGCGGTAATCTCGGGATCGTTCAGCGCGAGGGATTCGCCCAGCAGATACTTGTGAAGGTGCACAATGGTGGCTTTCACCGCATCCCGGTCCTGCGTCGTGGCCAGCTGGGTGGTTTTTTCTACACCGGCAAACAGCCGGCGCTGCGATTTGGGGGCCAGGAAATCATTGGGCACCGCATAACAGGCCATTTCGTTGGCCATGCGTTCCTGCACGAACACCATGAGTCCATTGGGGTCACTGAGCCGTTCGGTAATCGTGAACGAGTCAATGCCGCCGTAGATCTGTCCAAAATACTGGCGCCTGTCCAGCAGACGTGCAGTCGACAACAACTTTACATTGCTGCTGTAACTGTTGAGCGTCCCGCGCCACTCGAAGCCGAACAGGGCGTTGAGCTTGCGGTGCAGCATCTCGGGGGTCAGCAGCCGTGCCGCCCCGGTGGCGGCGTGGACCACGCCCTGGGCAGGGTCACTCAGGCCATCGGCACGCCAGTAAGGGCTGAGCACAATCTCCTTCACCAGCGTCTTGAGCGTGCGATTCGCAGCCACATACTTCGCCTGGATCTCGTCCAGATGAGCCGACTCGGCCAGATACGCCTCCGTCTCGGCGGGCGTGGCATTCGCCCCGGGAGCATCAAGGGGCTCCTGCCCCGTCATGCCGGTGTACAGCAGGCGCACGATGGCGGAATCGAAGCGGGCGTCCTGCACGATGCGCGCGGTCAGCCACTGCAGCGGCTCCTCACTGGAGGTGACTGGGAAGGCCGTGCCGTTGAATCCGGCTTGAAACATGTCCGTGTACCACGTGCGGGGTTTGACGAAACTGCCGGCCAGATTCCAGTTCTTGAACGAGGAGGCAATCGGGTCCAGCAGGCTGTGGCATTTCACGCAGTCGGCATTCTCCAGCGTGGGGGCCGTGCTGCTGATGTCCACCGCCGTGCCATCGGGACGCGCGCCGTCCAGCGCCAGGATGTCCACATCGAGGAACAAGTCATACACGACGCGGGAGCGGGCGCGGTTGCGATTGGTGGCACTGGTGGGATAGCGGTTGAGGAACATCAGAGAGCTGAGGATGCCGGCGTGGGGCGTGCCGGACAGCTTCACCGGACGAAACTCGTTCGGGTCCGACACGTTCGTGAACACCGAGGTGTCGACGCCGTAGCTTCTGGCGGAAAAACCGTTGAGCATCGCATAGTTGGCCGTCAGGATTTCGGTCATGGGCTTGTTGTTGCGCACCACGTAATTGATCAGTTCCAGCGGCTCGCGGGCCACGCTGTCGTTGGTGGTGTCGCGATTGAAGACGTAGTCGGTGCCACGGGAACTTGCCCCCGGATCATACCAGCGCGCAGTGGGATAGCGGCGCATCAGCTGGATGGCGGCCTCGCTGCCGTTGGTGGACAGGTAGCGGTTTGTCAGCAGCCAGTCATTGAAGATTTCCGACAGCCGGTTGTAGAACGCGGGCTCCGTCATCATGCCATCGAGCACGGTGCGCAGGCCGGCTTCGCCCTGCGCGGCCACCAGCGCCTGTTCGCTCGTGCTGGGCAGGCGGCTGACCAATTGCAGACTCGCGGCGCGCAGCGTGGCATCCAGGGGCAGCATCTCGATGGCGGCCAGGGCCTTGCCGCTGCCGGCAGCGGAAGTGCCATTGAAAACGCTGAGGATGTAGGACGCCGTTTCCGAGGCACAGGTGCCCGTGCAGGCGGCAGGATTGCCCAGGGGCATCGTACCGGCAATCTTGGCTGTCAGGCCTGCCAGGGTGCCGCAGTTTGCGCAGTTCTTCAGCGTCACGCCCACGGCGCCTCCCAGACCGTCGGCGCCGTGGCAGCTGGCGCACTGCTGGGCGTAGGCGGTCTGACCGGGCAGCACAACGTCCGTTGCGCTCACCACCTGGAACTTGTCGCCTGGCAGCAGCTGCAGCGTCAGCGCGTAGAAGGCAGTGCCCGACCTGACCGTGGGAATCTTCAGCAGCCCGCTCTGCAGGGTGAAGGTGCCACCGGGTGCCAGCCCGGCAGAGGCCGGCACAGCGGAGGCGATTGCGAAGCGCTGGCTGGCCGCATCCTCCAGTACCAGACTGAGGGTGACAGAGCCGTAGCCTTGCACATCGATGCGCGGAATCTGCAGTACCGGGTAGAAATAGGTGGGCAAGGAGGCCCCGCTGGCGGCGTGAACTGGCGGCGTCAGTGCCACCAGGCCGAGCAGCAGAACGAGTGTCCAGACGGCTGCCAGTGGCCGGATGAGCGATAGCAGTGATGCTTGCATGGTGAAATCTCGCACAGAGTGTCTGCGTGTGGTTGGAGTGGAGAATACTACATTTGCAGTCATGCAAACGCCAGACTGGCCTTTTTGTTGGCACAGCATGGAAAAAGTGCGCGAAATTGCGATAGGAGTCACAGAGCAAGCGCTCAGCGGGGTGCCGCAACGGGACTACATGTGGAAGCAGGCTCAGCCCGCGAACGCATCGCCGGCAACAAATCATTCATTGGACTCGTTCAGGGCGCGTTGCGCTGCGCGGGCGTGCGCCTGAATGCTGGCGTCGGCGACGGGGCGGCAGCACGCTGCGTCCGGGCCGCCTGGCCCCACCAGTCCAGCTGACTGAAGCAGCGCCCGAGAAAGCCCTGCCACGCCTGGGCATCCACGCCCTCGGCGTAGCCGCCCTCTTCCGTGAACACCTCCTGGGCCTTGGCCAGATGCGCCATGGCGGAGACGGGCAAGCAGCCCAGCTCCGACAGATAGGCGCGCATGCCCATGGCCGCCCGCGCCCCGCCCCACTGCCCGGCCGAGTAGGTGACGATGGCGCTGGGCTTGAAAGCGAACAGCGAGCTGGCGAAGTGATTCAGCAGATTCGAGAGGGCCGGACTCATGGAGTGGTTGTATTCGGGCGACACCATCACATAGCCGTCGGCAGCCGCGATCTGCTGCGCCAGGGCCTGCAACGGTGCGGGCGCCTTGTCCGCCGCGAAGGCAAAGTGCGGCGTGAACACCGGGTCCAGCGGCACATCCAGCGGGTCGATCAGGGTGACAGTGTGGCCGGCTTCCTGCAGTTGTGCTACGCAAGCCCGGGCGACACGCAGCCCCAGCCGGGCAGGATGAGGAGGCGTGCTGGCCCGGGCGGAGCCGAGGAAGACGAGAAGGTTCAATGACATGGTGGGTTGTCTCCAAAATAGTGACGCTGAAGGTGGCTGCACACCACTCTGCCCTGCTTCGGGGGGCGCATGCAATGCGGGAGCGGGCTTGCCCGGGCGACGCACGGACTGGCTGGCCTGCCGGGAGGGACGCGCCGCGCAGACCGTCTGCCGCCAGGACGGCGGCAGCCGAGCCTACACGGGTGTATTCACGGCGTGTCTGCGAGGCGCGTCCCTCCCGGCAGGCAAGGGGCACTCGCGTGTTCGCGGGCAAGCCCGCTCCCACATTGCTTGCTCCCCCCGGACCCCCTGCGGTAATGTCCCCCGCCAGCCTCCCATTCGAGTATTGCCATGCACCTGATGTCCTCTGCCACCCGACTGCTTCGCCGCCACACCACCGCCCTCGGGCTGTGCTGCCTGCTGGCCACGCCCGCCGGCGCCCAGGAACCCATCCGCATCGCCTTCATAGACCCCCAGTCGGGCACCTTTGACGCCACCGGCGAGAGTGCTTACAAGGTGCTGGATTTCGCAGCAGACTACTTTTTCAACAGCCGGGGCGGCGTACTGGGCGGCAGACCTCTTGAGGTCGTCGCGCTCGACAACAAGGCCAGCGCCGCCGATTCCCAGCTGCAGTTGCGCCGCGCCATCAGTGAAGGCATGCAGTTCGTCGTGTCGGGTCAGAGTTCCGCCGTGGCCAGTGCGCTGAGTACCACCATCGAGCGCCACAACAGCCGCAACCCCGAGTCCCGGGTGCTGTTCATCAACTACGCGGCCGTCGACCCGCTGCTGACAGGCGCCGACTGCAGCTTCTGGCACTTCCGCTTCGATGCCCATGCCGACATGAAGATGGAGGTGATGACCAGCCACATCGCCGCGAACCCTGACATCCGCCGCGTGTACGTGATCGGCCAGGACTACTCCTTCGGCCAGGCCGTGGGCACTGCGGCAGTGACCATGCTGGCGGCCAAGCGCCCTGACATCCAGATCGTCGGCAACGAGCTGCACCCCATCGGTCAGGTGAAGGACTTCACGCCCTACATCAGCAAGATTGTGTCATCGGGAGCCGACGCGGTGATCACCGGCAACTGGGGTGCCGATATGGTGGCTCTGGGCCGGGGCATCACGGACGCCGGCCTGGACGTGCCCATCTACACGTTCTACGCCGCCCATGACGGCATCACCGGCACACTGGGCGAGTCGGGCAAGAACCGCATTCATGTGGTGCACAACGACCGCGCCAACCCGGTGTTGAACGATGTACGCCGCGACTTCACTCTCGCCTTCAAGGCTGCGAACCCGGCGCTGGACGTGACGCAGCCGCGCCTGGTGAACGCCCTGATGATGCTGGTAGCGGCGATGGAAGCGGCGGGCACCACCGATCCCTATGATGTGGCGCTGGCCATGGAAGACCGCCGCCTCACCACGATGACCGGCGAGGAAATCTGGATGCGCGCGGACGACCATCAGCTGTTCGCGCCCCTCAATGTCTCGGTGCACACCAACGAAGGTGTCGAGTTCGACTCCGACAACTCCGGCTACGGACTGGTCACGCGCTTCACCGTGCCTTTGGAGGACACCATTGCCGAGTCCAGCTGCCACATGACGCGTCCGACGCGCTGACGGACGGCCCGCCATGGCAGACGCCCTGATCTTCGCGACGCTCAACGGACTGGTGACCGGCATGCTGCTGTTCATGCTGGCCAGTGGCGTCACCTTGATCTTCAGCATGATGGGCGTGCTCAATTTCGCCCACGCCAGCTTCTACATGCTGGGCGCCTACTTCGCCTTTGCCATCAGCCAGCAGATCGGCTTCTGGCCCGCGCTGCTGCTCGCGCCAGTGCTGGTGGGGGTACTCGGGGCGCTGGTTGAACGCTACGGGCTGCGCCATGTGCACAAGTCGGGGCAGGTGGCGGAACTGGTGTTCACCTTCGGGCTGGCCTTCCTGATCGAGGAGGCCGTGCAACTGTTCTGGGGCCGCGCCACGCAGGACTTCCGCTCTCCTGCCGCGCTCGACTTCGCCCTGTTCACGCTGTTCGGACAGGACTTCCCGGCCTGGAAGGGCTTCATGCTGTGCATCTCGGTGTCGATCTTCATCGGGCTGTACTTCGCGCTCACACGCACCCGCACCGGCATCATCATTCAGGCTGCCATCACGCACCCGCAAACGGTCGCCAATCTAGGCCACAACGTGCCGCGACTGTTCATGGTGGTCTTCGGTGTGGGGTCAGCGCTGGCAGGACTTGCCGGGGTGATTGCAGGGCCGGTGCTGACCACCTTCCCGGGCATGGCCAGCATGCTGGGCAGTATCGTGTTCGTGATCGTGGTGATCGGCGGACTGGGGTCGCTGACGGGCGCACTGGTGGCGTCATTGCTGATCGGTCTGCTGCAGTCCTGGGCCATCGCGTCAGGCCTGGGCATGGCCGACTTGCTGGCCCTGCTGGGCGTGAGCTTCCCGCCCGATCACGCGCTTCGCGACTTATGGCGCCTGACGCTGCCCCAGGTGGCGCCCCTGCTGCCCTATCTGCTGCTGGTACTGATGCTGATCTTCCGGCCATCGGGCCTGTTCGGCAAACGGGAGAGCTGAGCATGAGAACGCTCGTCCTCTGGGCCGTTTTTGCACTGCTGTTGATGGTGCTGCCGCTGATCTTCGACTCGGTGCTGGGAGTGTCGATCCTGAACCAGATGGCCATCGCCATTGTCTTCGCGCTCAGCTACAACCTGTTGCTGGGCCAGGGCGGCATGCTGTCCTTCGGACATGCGGTGTATTTTGGACTGGGAGGTTTTCTGGCGGTGCACGCCATGCTCCTGACCGAGACGCAGACGCTGGCGATTCCGCTGGTGCTGATCCCTCTGGTGGGAGGCCTGTGCGGCCTGGTCGCAGCGCTGTTCATCGGCAGTTTCTCCACGGGCAGGGCCGGTACCGTGTTTGCGATGATCTCGCTGGGCGTGGGCGAACTGCTGGCGGCGTCCTCGCTGATCCTGGTGTCTTTCTTTGGAGGCGAGCGTGGCGTCAGTGCCGATCGCACCTTTGCACCGCCCTTCTTCGGTGTGGATTTCGCCCAGGACGTGCAGGTGTATTTCCTGGCGGCCGCGTGGCTGTTCGTCTCCGTGCTGGGCATGTATCTGTTTACGCGGACGCCGGCAGGGCGTCTTGCCAATGCCGTGCGCGACAATCCAGAGCGCGCGCAGTTTCTGGGCTACAGCGCACAGCGCGTGCGCTTCATTTCCTTCGTGGTGGCTGGCTTCTTTGCAGGCATCGCAGGCGGGTTGTTTGCCGTGAACTACGAGATTCTAACCGCGGGGAACCTCAACGCCGCCAGCTCGGGCCAAGTGTTGCTGATGGCCTACATCGGGGGGCTGGGCGTCTTTATCGGACCGATCATAGGCGCGGTGCTGCTGACGCTGATCAATTCGCTGCTCAACCATTACACCACGCTGTGGATGCTGTATCTGGGCCTGGTTTTCGTGCTGACCGTGATGTTCCTGCCGCGCGGGCTGACCGGCCTGCTGATGATGCACCGGGTGCCCTGGCAACAGGGCCGGCTGGGGCTGCTGATCCGCCCTTACACGCTGACGGCCATCCCGGGTGCAGTGTTGGTGTTGAGCCTGATTGGCCTGCTGGAGATGAGCCAGCGTGAGACCGGGCCCTTCGTGTATCTGGGCATCCCCCTCGCCCCCGGGAGCGCCATGAGCTGGCTGGCGCTGCTGGCAGTCGCCGTCATCGCCTTCGTGGCGCTGCGACGCACCTTGCCGGGCCTGCGTGCAGCCTGGGCCGAGGCCACCGCACAGTCGCCCCGCAGCCTGGAGAAAGGGGACGCCACATGAGCCTGCTGCAGCTGGACAATGTCAGCAAGTCCTTCGGCAACAGCGCGATTCTGCGCAATGTGCACCTGCGCATCGAACCAGGGGAGCGCCATGCCATCATCGGCCCGAACGGCGCCGGCAAGTCCACCCTGTTTCACCTGATCAGCGGACGCCAGCAGGTGAGTGCCGGCCGCATTCTGTTCAAGGGCGAGGCCATTCACACGCTGCCACCACACGAAATCGCGCGCCGGGGGCTGGCACGCAGCTTCCAGGTCAGCAGCCTCTTTGCGCAGCTGAGTGTGTTCGAGAACCTGCGCTGCGCCCTGCTCTGGCCACTGGGCTACGGCTACTCGTTCTGGCACCTGCTGAGCCGGGAGAAGGCTCTGAACGCGCGCACCGAAAGCCTGCTGGACGAGCTGGGGCTGTGGCAGCGCCGCGACGTGCCCGCGGGCGAACTCGCCTATGCCGAGCAGCGCGCGCTGGAGCTGGGCCTGGCTATCGCCAGTGGCGCCGAACTGATCCTGCTGGACGAGCCCGTCGCCGGCATGAGCGCGACTGAGGCGCGCCAGGCACTGGCGCTGATTCGCAGAGTCACGGCGGGCAAGACTCTGGTGCTGGTGGAGCATGACATGACGGTCGTGTTCGACATCGCCGAACGCATCAGCGTGCTGGTGCAGGGCGAGCTGATTGCATCGGACACCCCCGCGGCCATCCGCCGCAACGCCCATGTGCAGGAAGCCTATCTGGGCGTGCCCGCAGGAGATCAGCATGCTTGAGGTGCTGGATCTGCAGGCGTGGTACGGCAGGAGTCACATCCTGCGGGGCGTGACGCTGTCAGTGGGCGAGGGCGAGATCGTCAGCCTGCTCGGGCGCAATGGCACGGGGCGCTCCACCACCGTGAAGGCGCTCATGGGCGAGTTGCAGGTCAGCGGTTCGGCGCTGTTTCGCGGACACGAAATACTGGGACTCCCCAGCCACGAGATCGCCATGCGCGGCATCGGCTGTGTGCCCGAGCATCGCGACATCTTCCCGGGGCTGACTGTACGCCAGAACCTGCTGCTGGGCGTCAAGCCCGGGCAGAAGGCCTCGCGCTGGTCGCTGGAAGAAATGTTCAGGCTGTTTCCCGCCCTGGGCGAGCGTGCGGATGTGCCCGGCGGGGTGCTCAGCGGAGGCGAGCAGCAGATGTTGTGCATCTGCCGCGCCTTGATGGGTGATCCGGCACTGCTGCTGGTCGATGAACCCACCGAGGGCCTCGCGCCACAGGTGGTGGAACTGGTGGCACAATTACTGGTGGAAATTGCCGGCCGGGGTGTCGGCATTCTGCTGGTGGAACAGAAACTGGGCATCGCACTGCGCATCTCCCGGCGCGTGTACGTCATGGGTCGGGGTCAGATAGTCCACGAAGGCACGCCAGCAGCGTTGCTGGAAAGCGACGCTGTGCGGCGGGAATGGCTGGAGGTCTAGGGTGGCCTGCTTTTCCCAAACGGGTTACAGTACCGCCCGCAATCCCAGCCGGAGCTACACTTGATGATGTCCTGCCGCCTTCTGTCTGTTGCCCGCCTCGGTCAGTCCGTGCTGCTGTGCCTGGGGCTGCTGCTGGGCTCGATAGCCCACGCCTGGGACGCCACCGGCCACCGGCTCAGCGCCTATGTCGTCTGGGAAATCCTCGCGCCGGAGCGGCGCGCGGAACTGCTGGCCCTTCTGGAGTCCCACCCCCGCTACCAGCAGGATTTTGTCGAACAGATGCCACTGACGGTGCTGGTGGGCAGCGACGAAGAGAAATTGCGCTGGACGCTGGGACAAGCCGCCGTCTGGCCCGATGTCGCCCGCGGCCTGAGTGAGGAGGAACGCATCCGCTACGACCGCCCCACCTGGCATTACATCGACGGCGCCTGGCTGCGCGGCGAAGGCGTGCAGGGCAATGTCTACGTTGGCGTTGACCCGCAGCCCGCCATTGTGGGAGCGCCCCCGGGCCGGACCACGGACGAACGCGATATCGACAATGTCGTGCTGGCTCTGGAGTACAACACCGACCTGCTCAATGATGCGTCCCAGCCCCCGGCCGTCCGTGCCATCGCGCTTTGCTGGGTGCTGCACCTGGCGGGCGACATCCATCAGCCCCTGCACTCCGGCGCGCTGGTCTCCACCACCCTGTTCCAGTCGGGCGACCGTGGCGGCAATGGCATCCCCACCCGCAATGGCAACCTGCATTCGGAGTGGGACGAGGCCCTGCGCAACCAGGCCTTTGAAGACACCCTGCGGCGCATGGTGGTCACGGCTCAGCAGGCTGATCTGCGCAGCCTGTCGCTGAACCCCACCCAGTGGCTGCAGGAAAGCCGGGTTCTGCTGCGCGACTTTGTGTACCCCGATGAAATCAAGGCAGCCGTGTTGCGCAGCGAGCGCCTGAAGACGCGCATGGAAGGCATCGTCATTGATTCCGACTACCAGAGCCGCATGCAGGCCATCTCCGAAGATCGCGTCACGCTGGCCGCGATGCGCATGATCATGGTGCTGGGCGGGCCGGCAGAACGGCCGTTCGCACCCCTGACCGAGCCGCAGGAAAGGGAGACTGATGCACTGTCGCCTGCGCCCTCGCCCGTGAACTGAGAGCCGCGGTGCGACGTATGAATCAGGCCTCCCTGCGCGGTTGTGGTGCACGGGGGTCTTGACTGACAATAGCCCGCAACCAGACATCCTTCAGACACGAGCATCCCATCGCCATGACTATCGCCACTGCTTCGTCACAGTCTTCATTGCCCCTGGACACCCCCGCGCTGTCGCGCTACCGCCGCATGGCCTGGATCACCCTTGCAGCCCTTTACTTCCTGATCATGGTGGGTGCCAGCGTGCGCGCCTCCGGCGCCGGCATGGGCTGCCCCGACTGGCCAACCTGCTTCGGCAACTGGATACCGCCCACAAGCGTCGAGCAGCTCCCGGCCAATTACCAGGAAATATACGCCGACCTGGGCTATGCCGAGACGGAATTCAATGTGGTGAAAACCTGGACGGAATATCTGAACCGACTCACGGGCGTGACGATTGGCTTCATGATTCTGCTGACAGCCATCTACTCCTGGTCAGTGAGGTCCCATGACAAGTCCATTCTCACGGCCTCGGTGGCAGCCTTCCTGATGGTGGGCTTCCAGGGCTGGCTGGGGGCACAGGTGGTGGCCTCGAATCTGCAGCCGGGCATGATCACGCTGCACATGCTGATGGCACTGGCCATCGTCGGCACGCTGCTGTTCGCAGTGGCCAGAGCACGACGCGGCATCATGATGGCGGAGTCCGTCGGCACCATCGACCCGCGTTTCGAGAAGTGGCTGTACATCGTCATGGGGATGACGGTGCTGCAGGTGGCCATGGGCACGCAGGTACGGGAAATGGTGGACTATCTGAACCATCAGCAGGGCACCGAGCGTTCGGCCTGGGTGGCGGCCCTGCCCTGGTTTTTCTACGTGCACCGCAGCTTCTCGGCGGTAGTGCTGTTCGCGAACCTGTGGCTGGGCTGGCTGCTGCTGCGCTCGCTGGGCTGGCAACACGCGCTGACGCGGATGACGGCAGCAATGATAGGCGTCATCGTACTGTCGGTGGTCACTGGGGCGACATTGGGCCATCTGGGTATGCCGGCGTTTGTGCAGCCGCTGCATCTGGTGGGGGCGTCGCTGTTGTTCGGATTGCAGTTCCTGATCTGGATGAGCTATGGCCACGCGCGGGCGGCCGGGGCGGAGGTCGGGGTGGCGCGGGCCTGACTATGGTTTGAATCTGGCCAGAGCGTTGGGGGGGACAGCGCCAGCCGACAACGCTGTGCTACGAGCTGCCTCCGCCGCAGCCCGCTGCTGCGAGTGTGGCGCTGCAGCTCAATCACGCGGAGGGCGGGGCGACGCACTGAGCGCGGATTCCGGTCGCTACTGCAGCGCTGAGGTTGGAGGGGCGGGTGCGTCCATTCAGGACCGTCTGCCGCCAGGACGGCGGCAGCCGAGCCCCCATGGATGGGTTCACGGCGTGTCCTGAATGGACGCACCCGCCCCTCCAGCCCCACTACGAAGTACCACAAGCCCTCAGTGCGTCGCCCCGCCCTCCGCGTGCTCAAACAGAAGCGCCACCTCGCCCGGGCCAAAATTGTACTCGGTCCCACAAAACTCACAGCTGATCTCCACCCCACCCTTCTCCGCCACAATACTGTCCAGCTCCTCGCGCCCCAGCGCCGTCAGGGCCCGCGCCGTCCGCTCACGGGAACAACTGCACTTGAACACCAGATCGCGGGTCGGGAACACCCGCAGCTCTTCCTGATGGTAGAGCCGGTGCAGGATCTCGGCGTTGGACAATGTCAGCATCTCGTCGTCGGTCAGCGTGCGGGCCAGGGTGGAGAAATGCTCCCAGTGGCTCTGGCGCGTCGCCTCTTCCTTGTGCAGCTGAGCCGGCAGCTGCTGCAGCAGCAGCGCCGCCACGCCGTCACGATCGGCCGCGAAATAGAACTCCGTGCCCAGCTGCTCCGACTGCCGGAAATACTCCTGCAGACACTCCGCCAGGGAATTGCCTTCCAGACTCACGATGCCCTGATAGGGCTCGCCCTTGCGCGTATCAATGGTGATGACCAGGGTGCCGTCCCGCAGCAGCTCCCGAAATTCATGGCCCGTGGGTGTCTCGGCGTAGCGGGCGATGCCCCGCAGTTCGCCGTCACTGGTGCACTCCGCCATCATCAGCGCCACTTCGCCCTGACTGCGCACCTGCAGCACCAGCCGGCCATCGAACTTGATGGTGGTGCTCAACAGGGCGCTTGCCGCCAGAAACTGCCCCAACAGCATCGCCACCGGGTCCGGATAGTGCTTGCCCTGCACGGCCACGGCGAAACTCTTGTGCAGCCGCACGATCTCGCCGCGCACATCGGCGTTCTCGAAGATGAATCGCTGGCTGGTATCAGGACTGTGCATGGGGCTGGACATGGGCAAGGCTTCCGTTGATCGGGTGAGTAGTGGGGGCCCTCTGCAGAGCGCGCGCGTAGTGTACAACATTGGCCACGGCTTGCTGGCGCCGCCCGTGCTGGACAGCGCCGGTGAAACTGGCTAATTTCCGCCCCGACCCACAGGCTTCGTGTGGCCTGCGCTGCGGCAATCGGCCGCAGCCTGGCCCCTGTCGTTTACTCCAATTACTGGTTAAAACACCATCATGAACAGTCATTTTCCAACGCCTGCCGCTGCACTGGCCGCGGTGCTCCTCGCCCTGCTGCCACTTGGCACTGTCTCAGCCCAGAACTTCGACGCGCCTCCCGAGTGGGAAATGCCGCGCACTGAGTACGGTCATCCCAATCTGCAGGGCCTGTGGGGCAATCAGACTCAGACGCCGATGGAGCGGCCCACCGAGCTGATGGACCAGCCGGTTTACTCGGCGGAAGAGGCCCGTTCGCTGGAACAGGGGCTGCGGGAGCGTCTGGACGGAGCCGTCACCATGCTCGACCCGAACCGGCCCGCGCCTGAAGCCGGCGCGCGCGTCGGGCAGGAAGCCGAGCTGGAAAACACCGATTTCGAGGTGGGCTTTACCCGCATCAACGGCCAATACCGCACCTCCCTCGTGGTGGAACCGCCCGATGGCCGCTTCCCCTACCGCGATGACAATGGCCGGACCCGTGACATCTACGGACAATGGCGCGCCCAGGGTTTCGGCGAGTTTGACGGCCCCGAGATCCGCCCGGCCGGAGAGCGCTGTCTATCGGCCATAGGCACCATGCCGCCCATGGCACTGCTGCCTTACAACTCGAACGTGCAGATTGTGCAGAACCAGGACTACGTGATGATCATGGGCGAGATGGTGCACGACGCCCGCATCATCCGACTCAATGGCGAGCATCAGCCCGAACACGTGAAGACCTGGTTCGGCGACTCGGTTGGCCACTGGGAAGGCGACACTCTGGTGGTGCACACGCGCAACTACCGGCCGGAGATTTCCAACTTCCGCATCGTGTCCTCGGGCGAGCTGCAGGTTGATGAACGTTTGACCCTGGTCAACGACAAGGAGATTTTCTATACCTACACTGTCACCGACCCTGAGATCTACAAGCAGCCCTACACGGTGGAAATGTTGCTGCACCGCATGGAGCCGGGGGAGCTGATGTATGAATTCGCCTGTCACGAAGGCAATTATTCCATGGAGATCATTCTGCGCGGCGCCCGCCAGGTCGAGCACGATGAACGCCTGAAACAAGAGACCACTCAATGAAAAAACTGCTGCGATGTGCCGTCCTCGGTGCCCTGTGTGTGGCCCAGCAGGGGCTGACGCAAGACGGAAACTGGACAGTTCCTCGCACGGAATATGGACATCCGAATCTGCAAGGGTTCTGGACCAATACCACACAAACCACCATCGAGCGTCCTGTCGCGCTGGGCACGCAGCGTGTCTATTCCGCAGATGAAGTGGCTGCGCTTGAGCAGGCCGCCCGTGATTTCGAACAACAGAAGGCCGAGCCCCTGGATGCTGACCGCGCGCCCCCTCCTTTGGGCGGGGCCATCGGCCAGGAAGCCGACATCAACTTCAGCGATGTGTTCGTCAATGTGCTCCAGGTCAAAGGCGAATACCGCACGTCGATGATCATCGATCCGCCCGATGGCCGCTTCCCGTTCCGCCCGGACGGACGCCAGCAGGACATCTTTGCGAAGTGGACGGCACAGGGCCTCGGGCCTTCAGATGGCCCGGAAGCACGTACGCCCGGCGATCGCTGCCTGGCGCGGGGCATCCCGCCCATCGCGGTAACGCCCTACAACAACAATTTCCAGATCGTGCAGAACCAGGACTATGTGATGCTGATGGGCGAGATGGTGCACGATGCCCGCATCATCCGCCTGAACAAGGACCACCTTCCCTTCGACCACAAGACCTGGCTTGGCGACTCGGTCGGCTACTGGGAGGGCGACACGCTGGTAGTCCACTCGAAGAACTTCCGGCCCGAGATTTCGCACTTCCGCCTGATCTCCACCGACCAGCTGGAATTGACTGAGCGTTTCGAGATCGTTGGCGAAAACGAGATCTACTATTCCGTCACCGTTACCGACCCGCTGGTCTACACCCAGCCCTTTACCGAAGAGCTGACTCTTTCCCGCAAGCCCCCCGGCGAGCTGATCTACGAGTATTCCTGCCACGAAGGCAACTATGGTCTGGAAGGCATTCTGGCCGGTGCACGCCGCGAAGAATGGGATGCACAACGGGCGGCGGGCTCGGGGAGATAGTTTCTAGATATTGATGCTCTGCATGGCTGGGAACCACCTTGACGTGGTCGCTGGCCTGACATGGCTCTTTGCGCCAGCACTGAGGGTGGCGTGTCAGGGAATTGAGATTCGCCTGAGGGTATGGTTTGATCCGGGCACTTCAAGCAGGCTGCCCGCCTGTGTTTTCACGCTCCGGAGAACCCATGACTCATCGACGCCACTTTTTGCATCACACTCGTATCAAGCACACCAGTCAGGCGTTGCTCCTCACCTTCGCCACGCTGCTTGGCAGCCTGTCGTTTGCACAGAACACCGAACGCAATCTCGCCCAGGCCGACCCTGCCGACGTGGGCATGAGCCGCGACGGCATCGCTGCATTCCAGGCCGGACTGCGTGCCGAAGTGGACAACGGCCAGCTGGCCGGCATCGTCACCATGGTGGCCCGCCACGGCAAGCTCGTGCACAAGGACACCTATGGCTGGCAGGATCTGGAAAACCAGGTACCCATGGCGGAAGACACCATCTTCCGCATTTTTTCGATGACCAAACCCATTACCGGCGTGGCCATGATGATGCTCTACGAGGAAGGGAAATTCGCGCTGGATGACCCGGTGGAGTACTACATTCCGGAGTTCACCAATCTGGTGGTGGCCCAGGAAGACGTGCCCAATGGCATCCCCATGGCTGAACTGCCCCATCACAAGATGACCATGCGTGAGCTGATGAGCCACACCGGCGGCCTGACCTATGGCAGCTTCTCGCGCTCACGGGTGGACACACTGTATGGCGAGGTGAACGTACTCGATGGCAACGGTACCCTTCAGGACATGATCGACAAGCTGGCGCAGATTCCGCTGCGGCAGCAGCCCGGCAGCGCCTGGCACTACAGCGTGTCGGTGGATGTGCAGGGCTATCTGGTGGAGAAGCTCTCCGGCATGGGCTTCGACGAGTTCCTGCAGCAGCGTCTGTTCGACCCGCTGGGTATGGTGGACACGCGCTTCCATGTGGGTCGCGACAAGGCGCAGCGCTTCTCGCGCGAGTACACCTCTGGCCCCGACGGCCTGCGCAGCCCGGAGAACAGCGCGTTCATCGAAGCGCCCACCTTCCTCTCGGGAGGCGCCGGCCTGACCGGCACTGCAGCCGACTACCTGCACTTTGCCCAGATGCTGGCCAATGGCGGCGAACTCGACGGCGTGCGCATCCTCACGCCGGAGACCGTCGAACTGATGCGCACCAGCCAGCTGCCCGAGGGCATCACGGAAATTCCCGGCTACCCCGGCAATGCCTTTGGTCTGGACTTCGCGATAGTGACCGACCCGGCCAGCAACGGCGGGATGTCGGCGGGCAGCTACTGGTGGTGGGGCATTGCGGGCTCGTGGTTCTGGATTGATCCGGCGGAAGATCTTGTTTTTGTCGGCATGATCCAGAATCGCAATCTGCGTTATGTGCGGGAGCTGCATTTGAAGAGCAAGGAGCTCCTGTACGACGCGGTGGATTAGCAGGTGTGCAGGAGCGGGTCTGTGTGGGAGCGGGTCTGTGTGGGAGCGGGCCTTGCCCGCGAACTGCCTGAATCCGGGTTTCAGTGCAGCTTCGAACGGCATCGGGGAGCCCCGATAGTCGCCAGCGAACTGCTTCTCAACCATAGCACCCCCTACTCAGTGCCATCTTCCGGAAATCTTCCTCACACCCCCGGGGGGGGCACGAAGCCACTCCGCTCCCCCAGCCAGACCGGCAGGGGGTAGGCGCAGGGGGACGCGGCACAGTGGTGGAGCCTGGCAGTCGGGGAGAATTTCGCAGACCGTTGGCCGCCTGGATGGCGGCCACCGAGCCTCCATGGATGGATTCACGGCGTGTCTGCGAAATCCTCCCCGACTGCCAGGCTCAACGAGAAGGCCACACCCCCTGCCCCCTACCGGTTTGCGTCCCGCTCAGAGAAGGTGCTTCCACTGCGCGCCAGCCTCTCCAGCAAGGGCGCCGGCTTCCAGTACTCTTCGCCCAGCTCCCTGCCGAACCGCACGATGGTGTCGTACACGGACTTCAGACCCACCTCGTCCGCGAAGAACATTGGCCCGCCCTTCGCGCTCGGGAACGCATAGCCGTACACATACACGATGTCGATGTCGCCCGGGCGCTGCGCTATGCCCTCTTCCAGGATCAGCGCGCCCTCGTTGATCAGCGGATAGAACAGCCGCGCGACGATCTCGTCCTGGCTGATCTCGCGGCGCACGATGCCCAGCCTGTCAGCATGTGCGCGGATCAGCGCATCCACCTCGGGGTCACTTTGGCGGGCGCGGGTCTGCGGGTCGTAACGGTAATAGCCCGCTCCGGATTTCTGGCCCAGTCGTCCCGATTCCACCAGCGCCGAGCCCACACAATGGGTGGCCGGATCAATCACTTCCCCCACCGCCTCGCGGGCCTGCCGCGCCTTGTAGCCGATGTCCAGGCCGGCCAGATCGCTCATCGCCAGCGGGCCCATGGCCATGCCGAAAGCCTCGGCGGCGGCGTCCACCTGGGCAGGACTGGCGCCGTCCAGCAGCAGCATGTGCGCCTGACGCCCGTAGCCCTCAAGCATGCGGTTGCCAATAAAGCCATAGCACACGCGTGAGAGCGCACAGACCTTGCCAATCTTGCGGCCCACCTGCATGGCCGTGGCCAGCACGTCGTTCGCCGTCTTTTCGCCGCGCACCACTTCCAGCAGTTTCATCACATTGGCCGGACTGAAGAAGTGCATGCCCAGCACGTCCTGGGGCCGGCTGGTCACGGCGCCGATGTCGTCGATGTTCTGGTACGACGTGTTCGAGGCCAGGATGGCGCCGCGCTTGCACACGGCGTCCAGCTTGCGGAACACCTCCTTCTTCACGTCAGGGTTCTCGAACACTGCCTCGATCACCAGGTCCATGTCGGCAAGGTCCTCATAGGCCGTGCTGCCGGTGATCAGCTGCAGGCGCTGCTGCATCTCGGCTTCGCTCATCTTGCCTTTCTGCACGGTGATCGCGTAATTCTTGCGGATGATGCCCAGGCCCCGTTCCAGTGCCTCCTGACCGATCTCCAGCAGCGTGACCGGCACGCCCACATTGGCGAAACACATGGCGATGCCGCCTCCCATGGTGCCGCCGCCGATGATGGCGACGCGCCGGATGTCCCGCACCGGCGTGTCGGCCGGCAAGTCCTTGATCTTCGCTGCTTCGCGCTCGGCGAAGAAAATGTGCCGCATGGCACGGGACTCGGAAGAGTTCAGCAGCTCAAGGAACAGGTCGCGTTCACGAATCAGGCCGTGGTCCATCGGCAGGGTCACGGCGGCTTCCACGGCACTCACGATGCGGTCGGGCGCAATCTGCCCGCGGGCGCGTTCGGCCAGCTTGCGCCGGTAGTTGTCGAAGAAGCCGGGTTCCAGCGTGTGGGCATTGAGGGTGATGTCGCGCACGCGCTTGAGCAGGGCGCCAGAGTCCACCAGGTCGCGGGCATAGGCGATGGCGCTCTCGCGCAGATTCTCGTCCGGCAGCACTTCGTCGATCAGGTTCAGGTCGGCTGCCTCGGCGGCACTCAGGGGATTGCCACTGGTGATGATCTCCAGCGCAGCCTTCACACCGGCAAGACGCGGCACACGCTGCGTGCCCCCGGCGCCGGGCAGCAGGCCCAGCTTCACTTCCGGCAGGCCCACCTTGGCAGAGGGCACGGCGCAGCGGTAATGACAGGCCAGCGCGGTCTCGAAACCGCCACCCAGGGCCGTGCCGTGAATGGCCGCCACGATCAGCTTGCGGGAGTTCTCCAGCGCGGCCAGCACGTCGGGCAGGAACGGCGCCAGGGGCGGCTTGCCGAACTCGGTGATGTCAGCCCCGGCAATGAAGGTGCGGCCGGCGCACAGCAGCACCAGCCCCTCGCTGGCATCCTTCTGGGCGGCGGTGATCGCGTCGAGCAGTCCCTGCCGCAGCGCCTGGGAGAGCGCGTTCACGGGTGGATTGTTGACGGTGATGACGCCAATGGTGTCGATGAGTTCGTAACTGACCACGCTGGACATGAGTGCCCCCCTTTTCACGCGTGTGAGTGTTGTCGTGCGTGTTTTCCTAGAGTCGTTCAATAATCACGGCCACTCCCTGACCGATGCCGATACACAGACTCACCAGCGCGAAATTCCCGCCCGTGCGTTCCAGCTGCCGCAGCGCGGTAAGCACCAGCCTGGCGCCCGAGGCCCCCAGCGGGTGACCCACGGCGATGGCCCCGCCATTGGGGTTGACACGCGGGTCGGCAAAGTCGATGCCCAGTTGCCGCAGACAGCCCAGCACCTGGGTGGCAAACGCTTCGTTGATCTCGATGACATCCATATCGCCCAGGGTCAGTCCGGCACGAGCCAGCGCCTTGCGCGCGGCGAACACCGGGCCCAGGCCCATCAGTCGTGGCTCCACTCCGGCAATGGCGCCAGCCACGAGACGAGCCCGTGGCCGCGCGCCGCGGGCTTCGCCGATGGCGCGATTGCCAATGATCAGCGCGGCGGCGCCATCGTTGATGCCCGAGGCATTACCCGCCGTCACCACACCGCCGTCGAACAGTGGCGAAAGACGCTCCAGGGCCTGCAGCGTGGACTCCGGACGCGGATGCTCGTCTTCACTGACGACCAGCGACGGCTGCTTGCGCCCCTGGGGCACCTCGGTGGGGATGATCTCGCCCTGAAAGAACCCGGCGACGCGCGCCAGTTCATAGCGGGCCTGGGAAAGAGCCGCGAAAGCATCGCTGTCGACGCGGGAGATGCCCAGCTCGCGGGCGATGTTGTCGGCTGTCTGGGGCATGGTGTCGCTGCCGAAGGCGGCGGCGAAACGCGGGTTGGTGAAGCGGGCACCCAGGGTGCTGTCGGCCAGCTGCTGGCCGCGGTCATAGGCACTGGTGGCCTTGGAAAGGATAAGGGGCGCGCGGCTCATGGACTCCACGCCACCCGCGATGAACAGCCCGCCCTCGCGGCACTTCACCCCCCGCGCGGCGTCCAGCACCGCCGCCAGGCCCGAGCCGCACAGCCGGTTCACGGTCAGCCCGCCCACACTGGCGGGCAGTCCGGCCAGCTGCGCAGCGAAGCGGCCCACATTGCGGCAGTCTTCGCCGGCCTGATTGGTGTTGCCGATGATGACGTCTTCATAGGCCGCGCCGGGAAAGGCGTTGCGAGCCACGAGCGTCTTGAGAACATGGGCGAGGAGGTCATCGGGGCGCAGTGCTGCCAGCGCACCTCCCTGACGACCGAAGGCGCTGCGTGCGCCGTCGTACACATAGGCGTCCAGAATTTCAGTCATGATGGCGCTGCTCACTCCGGGGGCGACAGGGGCGGCCATGGTAGCACACGGCCTGCAAGAGGTGGAATTCGCCAGGCACAGCACTTGGCATTTCGCAACATATTGACAATCAAGGCTTTTTACATTGTTCGCGACCAGAAATTGCTGGACCAGCGGGCGGCCAACGTGACGCGCTTCGTGCCGGATTGTGGCGTTATCGCGTCCGGGCCTGGCGCATTATCTGCAACATTGATGACGAAAAAGTTGCTGTGCTGGTGGTACGCGTTGCTCTCCGCAAGGACGCTTGCACTGGACACCAACACTGCCTCACCTCACGCCGCACTTTCAGATAAGATCAGCAGCAATCCCATCAGTCGAGCTGTCCTGTGCCCCCCCACGAATTCCGCGTCCTCAGCCTCAACATCCACAAAGGCTTCGCCCTGGGCCCCAAGCGCTTTGTGCTGAGCAAGATTCGTGAGTGCCTGCGCGAGAGCGGCGCCAGCATCGTGTTTCTGCAGGAAGTGATTGGCGCCAATGCCCGGCACCAGAAGAACGTGCGGGCCTGGCCTTCGCAAACGCAGCTGGAATATCTGGCCGACACGGTGTGGACGCACCATGCCTACGGCAAGAACGCCATCTACCAGCACGGGCATCACGGCAACGCCATACTCAGCGAGCTGCCCTTCGTGCGCTGGGACAACATCGACGCGTCGATCCTGAGTTTCTCGCAGCGCGGCTTCCTGCACGGCACCATCGAGGGCGGCATGCACCTGATCTGCGTGCATCTGGGGCTGTTCGAGCGCGAGCGGCAGCTGCAGATCGCGCATCTGATCGAACACATCACCCGCACGGTGGGGCCGGACGAGCCGCTGATTCTGGCCGGCGACTTCAATGACTGGCGCCTGCAGGGGCACCGCCGCCTTGTCGACGCCCTGGGCGTGGAAGAAGTGCACGAGGCCATCATGGGCAAGCCCGCACGCACCTATCCTGCCTTTCTGCCACTCCTGGCCATGGACCGCATCTATGTGCGCGGGCTGCGCATCGGCCACTGCCGCAGCATCGCCGGGGAGCACTGGCGCAATTTTTCCGACCACCGGGCGCTGGTAACAGACCTGCTGCTGGAATTCACTCCAGTGGTGCCCCAGACCTCTGTGATCACGGAGCGGGCCTCATGAACACGACTACGGCCCTGCTCTGGATTGCCCCGCCCGTTCTGCTGGTCATCTCGCTGCTGGCGTCAGCCCATGCACTGCTCAACAAGCGCGATTCCCGCGCCGCCTTCGGCTGGATTGCCGTGTGCATGAGCCTGCCTTTGGGTGGGCCGATCCTCTATCTGATCTTCGGCATCAACCGCGTGAACGCCGCGGCGCGCCGCCACTACATCACCAAGCTGCCCAAGGACGCGACAGGCACGTTCCCTACGCCCAGCGGCACGCAGTTCCGTCCGCTGTCGCTGGTCGGTGAGAACGTGGTGGGCAAGGGCCTGACCGCCTGCGACGAAGTGCTGGTGCTGGAAAATGGCGAAGCGCTGTATCCCGCCATGCTGGAAGCCATCGCCCAGGCGCGCCACAAGGTGCTGCTTTACACCTATCTGTTCGACAGGGACAACACGGGGGCGCAATTTGTCGATGCGCTATGCGCGGCACGCGACCGGGGACTGGAGGTCAAGGTGATCATCGACGGCATGGGCGAGTGGCTGAGCGCCGGGCGCATTGGCCCCGTGCTGAAGAAGTGCGGGCTGGAGTTCACGCGCTTCAACCCCGTGACGCTGTACCCGCCGGCCCTGAACCTGAACCTGCGCAGCCACCGCAAACTGCTGATCATCGACAATGACTTTGCCTTCACCGGCGGTGCCAACATCGGCGACCGTCACCTGGCGGGGCGCACCGACAGCCCTCACCGTGTGCTGGACATCCACTTCCGGCTGCGCGGGCGCATTGTCGATGAACTGGAATGGGCCTTCCGCCGCGACTGGCATTACTGCAAGGAGACGCGCCAGCTGCGCCCCTTCACCCACACCAATCCGCCGCGCCCGGATGCCCCGGTGTGGAGCCGGCTGGTGCTGGACGGCCCCAACAAGGCGCTCGACCGTCTCAATGATCTGATGATAGGCGTGATCAGTGCGGCGCAGCAGCGGGTGTGGATCATGACGCCCTATTTTCTGCCTGGCCTGGACTTGATCGGCGCCCTGATCGGCGCGCGACTGCGCGGTGTCGACGTGCAGATCCTGCTGCCGGGCGTCAACAACATCAAGCCGGCCCACTGGGCCTCGCGCAACATCCTGCGGCAGTTGCTCGCGAACGACATCCCCATCCACTACCAGCCGCCACCCTTCATCCACAGCAAGTTGCTGCTGATCGACTCGCATTACTCGCTGATCGGCTCGGCCAACATGGATCCGCGCAGTCTGCGCCTGAATTACGAGCTGGGCGTGGAGCTGTTCAGTGCTCCCGTGAATGCGCAGCTGGCGACTTACTTCGAGGGCCGCAAGGCTCTCTCGCACCCGGTGACGGAGGACGAAATCAGCAAGCGTCCGCTGCTGGAGCAGCTGCGGGACTCCCTCGCGTGGCTGTTCTCACCCTATCTTTGAGGCATGTCAAAGGCTGGGCCCGTGCCGCTTCTAATGGCAGGTGCTTGTCGATTACACTCGATTCATGGCCACTTCCGGCACCTGCCGGAGGCCACTCAAGAGGAATCCCGTCATGAGCACCTACAAGAACGTTCTGATTGCCATCGACCTGTCCAATGAATCCGCCAAAGTCATCGCCAAGGCCCGCGAACTGGTGGGCGGAGACAGCAGCAAGCTCAGTCTGGTCCACGTTGTCGAGCCCGTCGCGGCGGCCTATCCCATCGACGCCTACGCCATCAACATCAGCCGGATGCAGGAAGAGGCGTTGGAGATTGCCAATGAGCGCATGCAGGACATCGGCAAGCAGTTCGACATTCCTGCTGAGCGCCAACACACCCTTATGGGCTCGGCCGCCACAGAAATCCGGGTGCTGGCCGAAGAGCGGGTGGCCGACCTGATCGTCATCGGCAGCCACGGCCGCTCCGGCTGGAAACTGCTGCTGGGCTCCACCGCCAACAAGGTGTTGCACGGCGCGCATTGCGACATCCTCACTGTCCGCGTGGGCGAATGAGCACACTGGCCCCGTACCCGCATCTGCTGCAACCGCTGGACCTCGGGTTCACGCAGCTGCGCAACCGCGTGCTGATGGGCTCGATGCACACGGGGCTGGAGGATATTCCGAACAATCACGAACGTCTGGCTGCCTTCTATGCCGAGCGGGCGGCTGGCGGGGTGGCCCTGATCGTCACGGGCGGCTACATGCCCAACGCCCACTGCCTGCCCGACGGCGAGCTGCCGGTGTATGCGCAGGCAGGCGCGCTCGAGAACCATCGTTTCATTACCGACGCCGTGCACCGGGAAGGCGGCAAGATCTGCCTGCAGATTCTGCACACGGGGCGCTATGCCCTCAGCCCTTCCATGATCGCGCCGTCCGCCATTCAGGCGCCCATCAGCCGCTTTGTGCCGGCAGAGGCCACTGACGCCCAGATCCTGCAGCAGATCGAGGACTTCGCACAGTTCGCGCTGTTCTGTCAGCAGGCGGGGTATGACGGCGTGGAGATCATGGGCTCCGAGGGCTATTTCATCAACGAGTTCCTGGCCACGCGCACCAATCAGCGCCAGGATCGCTGGGGCGGCAGTTTCGAGAACCGCTCGCGCCTGGCATTGGAGATCGTGCGCCGCACCCGCGAGCGCGTGGGCCGTGAGTTCATCCTGATCTTCCGGCTGTCGATGCTGGACCTGGTAGAGGGTGGCAGCAGCTTCGAGGAAACCGTGCAGCTGGGTCAGTCCCTGGCCGCGGCGGGCGTCACGCTGATCAACACCGGCATCGGCTGGCACGAAGCGCAGATTCCCACCATCGCCACCAAGGTGCCACGTGCCGCTTTCAGCTGGGTCACCGCAAAATTCCGCGCGCATCTGCCCGTGCCGGTGATTACCTCCAACCGCATCAACACGCCCGAGGTGGCCGAAGACGTGCTGGCACGGGGCGATGCCGACATGGTGTCCATGGCACGCCCTTTCCTGGCCGACCCGCAGTTTGTCGCCAAGGCCGCACGCAATCGCAGCGCCGAGATCAACACCTGCATCGGCTGCAATCAGGCCTGTCTGGATCACATCTTCAACGGCCGTCTGACCAGTTGTCTCGTGAACCCCCGCGCCTGCCACGAACAGGAACTCGTGAGCACCCCAGCCACCACACCGCGCCGCTTCGTCGTGGTGGGCGCCGGCCCGGCTGGGCTCGCCTTTGCTACCACCGCCGCCGAGCGCGGGCACCATGTGAGCCTCTTTGATGCGGCGTGCGAGATCGGCGGCCAGTTCAACCTGGCGCGGCGCATTCCCGGCAAGGAAGAGTTCAGCGAGACCCTGCGTTATTTCCGCACGCGCCTGCAAATGCTGGGCGTCACCGTGCACCTGAACCAGCGGGTCACAGTGGCGGCGCTGAATGCCAGTGACGCCGACGCCATTATCCTGGCCACCGGCATCACGCCGCGCACGCCGGAGATTCCTGGCATCGACCACCCCAGTGTGCTGCGCTATGCGGATGTGGTCGCGGGGCGGGCAGTTGCAGGACGGCGCGTGGCACTGATAGGCGCCGGGGGCATCGGTTTCGACGTGGCAGAACTGCTCAGCCATGGCCACGAGCGCCCGAGTCAGGACATTCCCGTGTTCCTGCGCGAGTGGGGCGTGGACAGCAGCCTGCAGGCCCGGGGCGGCATCGAAGGCGTGCGTGCCGAGGTCGAGCCCTCGCCAAGGCAGATCTTCCTGTTGCAGCGCAAGCAGACGAAAGTGGGGACCGGGCTGGGCAAGACCACCGGCTGGATTCACCGCCTGGGCCTGTTGAAGAAACGCGTGGAAATGTTGTCGGGCTGCGCGTACCAGCGCATCGACGACGCCGGCCTGCACCTGCTGATCAATGGCGAACCGCGCACTCTTGCCGTGGACCACATCGTGGTGTGTGCCGGGCAGGAACCCCGGCGCGAACTCACCGAAGGCCTGCACAAGCCCTTCCACCTGATCGGCGGCGCCGACGTGGCCACCGAACTGGATGCCAAGCGGGCAATCGATCAGGCGACGCGTCTGGCGCTTACCCTCTAGGGTCACTCACCAGGCAAGGGCACTCAGCATGTCGAGCGACGGCTTGTAGACGCTGGTCTCCACGTCCAGCAGGCCCAGCACGGTATGGAAGTAGTTGTCATGGCTCACGGGCTGCACACTGCCCAGCACCAAGGCTGCACGCTCCCCGGTCGTGAACGGCTGGCCCCGCCAGAAGAACGCTGACACATGGGTCTGTGCTTCCGGCGCCAACCGGTAAGGCAGGCCGTGCAGGTACACGCCGTACTCCCCCAGCGATTCGCCGTGGTCACTCATGTACAGCATCGAGGTGGCGAACTCCCCTTCATACGGTTTCAGAAAGCCGATCACCTGCGTGAGGAAATAGTCGGTGTATACCAGCGCATTGTCGTAGGCGTTGCGAATCTCTTCCTGCGTGCAGGCGCTCAGCTCATTGGTGTTGCAGGTGGGCGTAAACGTCGCGAAGTCCGCCGGGTAGCGCTTGAAGTACGCAGGCCCGTGATTGCCCATCTGATGCAGCACCACAACGACGTCGCCTCTGGGCGTTTCGCGGATGAACGCATCCAGGCCACTCAACATGCCCACGTCGCGACACTCGGTATCGCAGGCCGGGTTGACGTCCGGGCTGCGAAAGTCTGTAAACGCCACGCCGGTTGCCACGCCTTTCGAATCGGAATTGTTGTCCCGCCACAGCACGCGGGTGCCGGCGTGGGCCAGCACATCCAGCACGTTCTCCTGCGCCAGGGTGGTTTGCAGATCGAAGTCGGATTGCTCAACAGCCGAAAACATGCAGGGCAGCGAGTAGGCTGTGGAGGTAGCACAGGAATGTGCATTCTTGAAACTGACCACGCCTTCTGCAGCGAGCAAGGGGTTGGTATTGCGTTCATAACCGTTCAGTTGCCAATGATCGCCTCGGGCCGCCTCGCCGGCCACCAGTATGAGCAGCTTGCGGCGGGTGTCAGTGCGCGTCACGTGCGCGTCGAGCCCCACGGACTGTCGCACAAGCACGCCTTGCGTGCCGATTTCCTGATTCAGGAACCGGCTCGCCCCGTAGATCATCGACAAGGGATTGGAGTAGTAACGCAACGCTTTGTGTTCGCGAATGAAGCCCGTGTATTCCTCGCTCATGGCAAACACATTGCCGCCCGTCAGCGCCACCAGCAACAAGATCAGTTTCACGCGGCTGGCCAATTCCTCGCGAAAGGGCCTGCACTGCACTTTCCAGCGGTAGACCAGCCACGCCGGCAGCACGCCCAGACCGAGGAAGTACAGCAGCAGCCTGGCATTGAGCAGGTCGCCTGTTTCGCGCATGTCGGTCATCGCACTGTTGCGAATCATGGAATCGTCGATCACCACGTTGTAGCTGTCCATGAAGTAGGCAGCCATGGCAGCCAGCGGGAACAGCAGCACCAGCAGGGGTTTGAAGGTCAGCCGGTTCAGCACCAGGCTGAGAAACAAGGCAATGGTGGTCGTCAGCAGCAAGGCAAACGACAGGAAGAACAAGGGGTTCTCCAGCAAGGGATAGACTGCCAGTGAATTACGAAAGAATGCGGCGTTGTAGCAGACAGCGAAGACTACTGCGACCACCAGCACGGGAAGGGTACTGCCTCGGTACACACTGCGCATGCTGGGAACTCCCGGAGACTCGAAAGTGCATTATCGTCTGTGCGCCTTAAGGAAAACTTAAGAGTGCTCTCGTTAACATGGCGGCCTGTCATTCACGCCAGGTCCAGACCCTCTAATGCAGAATTCCCTTCGCGCCAACGCCCTGCGCTATGTAGGCTACCCAAGTATTCTCTTCGCCATCGCCCTGCTGCTGTTGTATGCCACCAACGCTGACCTGCTGCTGGCCGACGCCATCTATGCTTTTGGCGACAAAGGCTGGGTGTTCCGCAATGCCTGGCTCACCAATGCGCTGATACACGATGGCGGCCGCACGCTGGTGGGAGTAATTGCCGTGGCGCTGCTGACAGCAATCGTGTTGAGCTTGTTCCATCGACCCCTGGCCCGCTGGCGCGCCAGTCTGATGTTTGCGTTCTGTGCAGCATTTCTCGGCGCAGCGCTGGTGAACATGTTGAAGGAAGTGACCCAGGTGGACTGCCCCTGGGACCTGGCACGCTATGGCGGGACGAATATATACGTGCCGCTGTTCGGCGAGCGGATTGCGACCCAAGAGCCCGGGCGCTGCTTTCCCGCCGGCCACGCCAGCGCCGGCTATTGCTGGCTGGGGCTGTTCTTTGTCGCGCGCAGAATGGCCCCGCGCTGGCAACTGCCGGCGGCGCTGGTGCCGCTGACCCTCGGGCTCGTCTTCGGCGTTGCCCAGCAATGGCGGGGCGCGCACTTCCTGTCCCATGACCTGTGGTCGCTGTATGTCTGCTGGCTGTCCTCAGCCCTGCTGTATCTGCTGACCTTCCGGAAACGCTTGGTCAATTCTTGATCCAGCGCAACGCAAAACGGCGAGTTTGGCGTAACCTGTCGGAGTCCTGTGGAAAAGGAATGGTCTCCACGCGGCGATGAACGGGAAGTCACCCTGTGACCATTCCACATTCTCAAGGAGAGCGCCCATGAATCTCACTGCCTTGCTCCGCATCAGCCCCGCCTGCCCTCTTGTTCTCGCCATCGCGGCCGCCCTGCCACTGCCAGCCTCCGCTCAGGACACGGGCGCTTACGTCGGCCTCGGCGCGGGCCGCGTCAGCGCCGAGATTGACGACAGCGGCATCACCTCAACCCTGCAATCCGGCGGCTACGGCGTCAGCCGCCTGAGCACCGCGGATGACGGCAACCACTACAAGGTGCTGGCCGGCTATTCCTTCCATCCGCACTTCGCACTGGAGGGCAGCTACTTCAATCTGGGCAGCTTCGACTTCGACGCGGACCTGCTGCCCGCTGCCACGCAGAGTGGCAAGGCCGGCAGCATCAATGGCTTCGCCGTGGACCTGGTGGGCACGCTGCCCCTGCAGGACCAATGGTCCGCCTTTGCCCGCCTGGGTGTGAACAATGCCAAGGCAGGGCAGCGCTTCAGCGGCACGGCCACAGGCACCGGGCTCCTCAATGATTCGGAGCGCGGCTGGAACCAGAAGTACGGCGTGGGCCTGAGCTATGCCATTAGCGACACCCTGGCGCTGCGCGCGGAGCTGGAACGCTACGACCTGGAAGACAATGCGGTGCTCAAGGACAATGTGGAGACCTTCACGCTGGGCGTGGTCTACCGCTTCGGTGCCCTCGAGCCAGAGGCCCCGGCAGAACGGGCACCGGTGAGCGTCGCGCCGACCCCGACCCCCGCACCGCCCGCCGCCCTGCCGATCGAACTGACACTGAGCGCCGCCTCCCTCTTCGACTTCGACAGAACCGAAATCAAGCCCGAGGGAGCTCAGGCGCTGGACAAGCTGGTCGCGGACTTGCGCACGCTGGACTATGAGCTGGTGCTGGTGACCGGCCACACCGACCGCATCGGTTCGCGCGACTACAACCTGGGCCTGTCGCAGCGCCGCGCCGATGCCGTGAAGGCCTATCTGGTGAACGCCGGCATTCCGGCAGACCGCATCACCACCCGCGGGGTGAACAGCGATGATCCCGTCACCCGACCTGAAGACTGCCGTGGCACAGGCTCGCCCCAGGCGCAGATTGCGTGCCTGGCGCCGGATCGCCGCGTGGTGGTGCTGGTGACGGGATCGGAAGAGCCCTGAGACAGAATGTCTGCTGCGGGCCGCGTCGACTTCACGGCCGGCCCGCGCAACAAATCTGTCACCGCAACTGAATGCCCTGCATTTCGAATGTCGTCGTGGTCGACGGCGATACGCTGCGCACGCGGGTGGACATGGAGAAGTTGCCGATGGTGTTCAGCGCGGCATAGTCCACGGTGAACACCATCGGCAATACTCAGCAGCATGGCGCAGGCAGCGCGCACGTCTTGAACCGGGACATGCGCAGATTCATGGCACTTCCTCCACCCGCTGTTACTGGCCCAGCAGGTTCGCGGGCGAGAACTGGTCCGTGAGGACTCGGCGGCTCTGGTCCCAGTCCGGGCGGGTGCTCATGCGGGCCGGGAACTCCAGAATGTCCACCGCATAAGGCTGGAGTGGCTCGTACAGCGGCTGGGCATTGGCGCGCAGCACGGCGGCATTGGGCAGCGGCTGCTGCTGGGCGATGATCACGCGGTTGCCAGAACCGCTCATCTTCATGTTGAAGAAATCGCCAAACACGGCGCGGTACGTCTCGGACTCGTGGTCGTAAAGCGCACTGGTCGAAAAGGTATTCGCCACTACCACGCCTTCGGGCGTGAGGATCTGCTTCACTTCCTCCAGAAACTCCTGGGTCAGCATGTGCTCGGGAATGTATTCGCCGGTAAAGGCATCCAGCACGATGAAGTCGAACTTGCGGCCTGCCAGACCGGCACGCTTTATGAACACCCGGGCATCCACTACGTGGGTGCTGACCTTGTCGTTCTCCACATAGTGGAAGAAGTCACGGGCCACATTGACCACCGCCTGGTCGATCTCCAGCACTTCGATGTTGGCGTTTGGGAACATCTCGTGCAGCGCCGTGGGCAGCGTGCCGCCACCGAGCCCGGCGATCAGGATGTTCTGCGGATTGGGGTTCACCAGCAGGCCCGCCATGCTCATCTTGGCATAGTGGAACACGAACTCGCGCGGATTGGCGGTGTTCATGCAGGTCTGGTTGCGCTCGCCGCGCACGGCGTTGAACAGCAGACAGCGGCGACCACTCTCTTCCGTCACAAAGATGTTGCGGTAGACGGAACGCTCCTCATGCAGCACTTCGGCGGCGTTGACGTTGACGCCCACCATGGCCAGCAGCATGACAGCGGCCTGGCGCCAGCCGCGAACCATCTCTTCAATTCTCATAGCGATGTACTCCGGAAGTGTCTTTCACGGGAATGCGGTGAATCAGGGCAACGGCGGCGCCACACAGCAGCAGCGCAGCGATCGCGCCCCACATGATCTGGTCGATCTCGAACCAGAGCACGAAGTAGAACGAGGTCATCAGGGTGCCCAGAGCACTGCCAAGGGTAGACACGAAATACAGCAGGCCAGCCATGCGTCCGCTGTTCTCCTCCGAGCTTACCAGCAGGCGGATGGAGTAGGGCGACACCATGCCCATGAAGAAGATGGGCAGGAAGTACAGGAGCGTGGCCGCAACCAGTGAGCCGTAGCGCGGATCTTCGATGCTCAGAAACACCTGTGTCATCGTCCATTCCCCCACGAAAATGATGGGCAGCGACAGGATGGCAGCCAGCAGGAAGAACAGCGCGAAGGTATTCGGGTTGGGATTGCGGGAAGACAGCCGCCCGCCCCACAGATAGCCCAGGGACAGGGAGAGCATGAAAATGGTGATGATGCTGCCCCAGACATAGACGCTGGTGCCGAAATACGGCGACAGGACGCGGCCTCCAAGCAGCTCGATCGTCATGATCACAAAGCCGTTGATGAAGCCGGCACACACGATGATGTTCTGCAGCAGGGATTTCTTGGCGGTCTCAGTCACGCTGGGCTCTTCTTGTTGGTGGCGGATAAAGGGTGAAAGCTCATGGGAGCCTGAAAATACGTTATCTCCGGAAGAGGGTCAAGGAAGCACGGCGAGCCCATGAGTGCTCGGCTGCCGACAGCAGGTGGGTCACCGGAAGGTAATCTTGTCACGCAATCCCGGTTTCTCCAGATGCGCCAGCGCATTGAACTGCGCCAGTGACACCTTGCCGTCGCCAAAGCGCAGACGCGTGACTGAACTGTTGTTGACCATCCAGTTGGTGGCGATGACCTGGGAATCCGGCAATGCCAGCGCACGCTGCAAGGCCAGTGCAATCACCCCTCCCGAGGTCGAGACCAGCACTCGCTCTCCGTCTTCGTGAGTGGCCATCAGCTCATCCATGGCGCCATGCACACGCGCCTGAAAATCCCGCCAATGTTCGAATCCGCTATCCCGGAAGGTGGGCGTGAGTTCGCCCGCAATCCAGCGCGCCGTGGCGCCTTCGAAGACGCGCTGAAACAGCGTGCGATCGTGGATGGGCAGGCTCAAGGGCTCGTCCGCCGGATGGTGGTCGCGCAGGTAGATGTCGTCAGCGGCGTGCCGTCGTATTCGTTGAAGCCGGTGTGGATACGGGCAGAGCCTGCCTCCTCAGCCACAAGCGGGCGCAGAATCTGTGCTGTTTCCCGCTGCCGCAGCAGCGCGCCACTGTACAGGTGATCGAAGTGCTCGCCAGTCTCGCGCCAGTGCG
This sequence comes from Klebsiella pneumoniae, assembly GCA_945877175.1. Classification (GTDB taxonomy): domain Bacteria; phylum Pseudomonadota; class Gammaproteobacteria; order Pseudomonadales; family Pseudohongiellaceae; genus UBA5078. The sequence continues at coordinate 40,317 of CAMCRC010000011.1, forward strand.
CCGCCAGCAGCTGCACCTGTTCCTCGCCCAGCGGGCTCAGCTTGTCGTAGGACTGTGCGCCGAAGGACGCCTGGCCATGCCGGACAAAGATCAGTTCACCCATGCAGCCGCCTCAAAGACGCGCAAATCGCGCGGTGTGGAAATCAGCATTGCCAAACATCGCGTCAATGGCCGTGACACGTTTGAAGTAGTGACTGACATCCAGCTCGTCAGTCATGCCGATGCCGCCATGCAGCTGCACCGCCTCCTGGCCCACTTTGCGCGCGGCCTTGCCAACCCGGCTCTTGGCGGCGGAAACGGCGCGTTGCTTCTGCGCTTCGGGCACGTCGGCATCCAGCGTCATCGCCGCCATCATCACGATGGAGCGTGCCAATTCGCATTCGATGAACATGTCTGCCATGCGATGCTGCAGCGCCTGGAAACTGCCTATTGGGGCACCAAACTGCTGGCGCGTCTTGCTGTATTCGACAGTCTTGTGCAACAGCATGTCCAGCGCGCCAACGGCTTCTGCACACACGCACAGCGTGGCGCGGTCGACGCTCTGTTGCAGGGCAGGCAATGCAGCGCCCTGTTGGCCCAGCAGCGCACTGACGGGTACCTGCACATTGTCAAAGCGGATCTGGGCCGCGCGATGCCCATCCACGGTCGTGTAGTCACGGCGCACGATGCCCGGGGTGTTCGATGCGATCATCACAACGGAAATGCCTTCCACATCGCGCTCGCTGCCAGCCGTGCGCACCGACACCAGCAGCGCATCGGCAACTGGCCCATTGAGCACCAGCACCTTGGTGCCATTCACCAGGAAATGGCTGCCAGAAACCTGCGCCGTCGTCGCCACACTCGCGAGGTTGTAGCGGCCCTGTTCTTCGTAAAGCGCGCATGCCAGCTGCAGACTGCCAGCCATGAGCTCCGGCAGCAGGTGCTCTTTTTGCGCCGGGCTGCCCAGCGCACTGACAAGCCCGCCGCCCAGGACGACACCCGCCACAAACGGCTCGACAACCAGCGCCTTGCCGAATTCTTCCATCAGCACCATCAGGTCAGTGGCCAGACCTCCGAACCCGCCATCGGCTTCCGAGAAAGGCACTGTCAGCCAGCCCAGCTCGGCAAACAGCGCCCAGTGTTCGGCACTGTACCCTGCAGCGCTGGCCAGAATGGCGCGGCGCGCATCGAAGGCGTAATGGCGGTGCACGAATTTCTGCACGCTTTCCTGCAGCATCTGCTGCTCATCACTGAATGAAAAATCCACGTTGTGTCCTCACTCGTCCCGGGCGCAATTCAAAGTCCGAGTACGGCCTTGCTGATGATGTTCTTCTGGATCTCGTTGGACCCGCCAAAGATCGATTGCTTGCGATTGTTGAAGTAAGTGAGCATGGTACTGGCCGCGCCTTCCGCACCGATCAGTTCGCCGTCAAAACCGTCCTCAAACTGCTCGGGCACGAAAGGCAGGCCTTGCAGCGCCGCCAGCTCCATGGCCAGTTCATCAATACGCTGCGCAGCCTCTGTGCCCACTATCTTGAGAATGGAGGATTCGGGTCCCGGCGCCTTGCCGACACTGACGGCCGCAAGTGCGCGCAGCTCTGCATATTCCAGGGCCAGAATCTGGATCTCGGTTTCGGCAATCTTGTGAGCAAACACCGGGTCCTGCAGCAGGTTGCCACCTTGCCCGTCCGGCGCGGCGGCTGCACCGGCCTTGAGTTCTTCCAGCCGCACCTTGGAGCGCGGCACACCGGCAATATTGGTGCGCTCATGGGTCAGCAGCACTTTTGCATACGTCCAGCCCTGGTTCTCCTCGCCGATGCGGTTCTCGACCGGGACACGCACATTGTCGAAGTGCACTTCATTCACTTCGGGGGTGCCGTCCAGCAGGTAAATGGGAGACACCTTGATGCCCGGCGACTTCATGTCGATCAGCAGAAAGCTGATGCCCTCCTGCTTTCTGGCGGTGAGATCCGTGCGCACCAGGCAGAATATCCAGTCGGCATACTGCCCGAGCGTGTTCCAGGTCTTGGTGCCATTGACGACATAGTGATTGCCCTCGCGCACTGCCGTCGTTTTCAGTGAGGCCAGGTCAGAACCGGCATTGGGCTCGGAATAGCCCTGACACCACCAGACATTGCTGGCGAGGATGTCGGGCAGGAAGCGCTGTTTCTGCTCGTCGTTGCCATAGGTGATGATGACGGGCGCCACCATCTTCATACCGAATGGCACCGGCTCAGGTGCGCCGGCCTTCGCCATCTCCTGCGCGAAGATGTATTTCTGCGAAGCTGTCCAGCCCGTGCCGCCGAACGCAACGGGCCAATTGGGTGCGGCCCAGCCCTTGCGATGGAGCACTTTCTGCCAGCGCACGAAATCGTCTTTTTCCAGCGGCACGTGACGCGCAATTTTGTGGCGGATTTCACTGGGGAACTCCGCCGCCAGAAAGGCGCGCACTTCTTCCTGGAATTCCAGTTCTGCGGGGGTAAAGGCGGCGTTCACACGAACTCTCCTGTGGACATGCTGCAGAGACGATCCGCCGCAACAGCGGAAGCAATGCGCTTCAGTGCGCCGACTCTAGCACCTTTCCGTGACTCAGTGCTTGCAGGGGTTTTCGAGGGCCTGAAACACCGGATCATCGTAGAAATCTTCGATACCTTCATAGCGAATGGCGGTGAGCGCAGTCGTGATGGCCTCGGCTGCACTGTCGAAATATTCCGTCCATTCAGATACTTGCCCGCGCCTGCCGATTACCCGCAGCAGCCAGCCACGGGGGCCTGCTGACTCGGCGATGACGCGAACGGTCTTGCCATCCTGCGTAATGTCCCTGACCACCGGCCCGCGCAAATGATCGGCCCCCGGCGCCTCTGCATTCCTTTGCATGCGCATGTTCTGCTCCCTGGACGAAATTCTGTACTTCAAGAAATAGACAGGAATTGCAAGCCTGTCCAGCAGCAACCCTGCCCGGACCAGTTGCTTGTGTACGGTACTCAGGAGAAGCGGATGCGCCTGATGGCACTGAACCCGGCATTCCAGACCAGAACGGCGAAACCCATGAGCGCAGGAACGACAAAAATGAGCAGCGAGACAACGTCCTGAGACGCAATGCCAGCAAGCGCCAAAAACACATAGACGATGGCCGCGAAGAGGTGGAGCAGCAAATACAACTTGATCAGGGTGACCGTCGTCTTGCCAAGCTGGCATACCCGCCCCGATACCAGCCAGCGCAGACTGAACAGCAGGCCGAGGATATCGGTAGGCCAGAACAGCAGCAGATTAAGATTGTTGTGCAGATCCAGGTGCGCAGATTCCTGCCACGCTGCCGCCATGATGAGGCCGTAGCTGCCACACACCAGGCACAGCAACAGCGCCATGATCCCCATCACCCGGTAACTGAGCCCCGGCAGCCGCAGCGTGAATCCCGTGCGGCTGGAAAAGGAGGAGATCGGGATGCGCTTGAGCGTCAAAAACAGAAACAGTACTGCGCCAAACAGCGCTGCACCGAGCACATGATAGGCATTTGGCCCTGCAGCCGGTGGCGTGAATTCCATGACTACCTGTGGTTCGTCCAGCAGAGGCTGGCGCTGCATGCCATTCATGACATCGGCGGAGAACGCCAACAATTCTGTGCGCAAGGTCGCTGGCAGAAACATCGACTCCCAGCGCGTCATGCGCCTGTCGATGCGCTCGTTCATCAGGATATCAAGAGACACAGCGACAGGAGGTACAGTCGCGTAGTGGGACAGGACTTCGTCGCGGAAGGTGCGCGGCACCTGAGCGCGGCTCTGCTCGGCCAGCCGGCCGCCGAGGGCCTCGTCAAGGTAGTCCCGGACACGGGTAGTGCAGTTGTCAAAGAAGTATTGGTAGGAGTAAACGATGTTCTCTTCGCGCAGATTCCACGCCAGGCGGCGGTAAAGCGTGGCTTTCTGGGCGGTGGTGAGATTCAGGTGATCCTGCCAGACGGAGCGTTGCTCACGCTCATAACGCCCGAACTCCCAGGCTGGCGGCGACACCCCCAGCTGGTAATTGAGAATGCCCTGGAAGAAGTTGCTGGCAAAGGTGACATTGCCGACGCTGGCGTCGAACAGGCCCCAGTTGAACACGAGATCGGAATTGCTGGAGCGATCCACCACGCGCAATGCGGTGTGTCCGAAATTGTCCCAGATGTTGTCGCCAACATCGACGGTGACCAGGTAAAAGTCGACCTGACTCAAATCCGCTGGCAAACGGATGGACTGCGGGCTGGTGATTTCCGGCAGTCCCTCTGTGCCATTCACCATTTCGTCCGCTGCGTGCAGACTCGCGCCAGCCAGCAGACAGCTGGCCGTCACAGTCAGCATTCGCAGAAGTCTGGCCACTCGTCCTGTGCAGCGCTGCAAGCAGGGAATGAGGCTGAATTTAGCGTCGAAAGGAGTCAATGATCGATGAGCTGCCGTGAGGATCGGGTTGTTGGGCCAGGCCCGTGCGGGGCGACTGGCGGCAATCATATCAAACAAACCGGTTCGATCAAGCAAGGATTTTAAATAGCCACATGAAGAAGCTCATGTAAGCTCAGGATTCATCGAAAGTAATTTTTCAATGAATCGCATCCCACGGCATCGGAAGACCACGTACTGCACGCAGTTTGCACACCTTCAGCCAGTAGTTCATGACGAAACGCTGGTCCCGCGCCAGATTCAACAAACGCTGCCGGATCTCGTGCACCGTGGTATGCGGCAGATGGGCGGCGATCTGCCAGATCTCCTGCTCCTGCACGGAGGCATCCAGCACGCCATTGTAAGTCTCTGAAAAGTCTTGGTTTCGTACGCTTTGATTCATGCTCATGGTCGTTCTCGCTCTTGGATTTCAGTTCGTCTAGAGGTTCTGTACAGTCATTTACTGTATATATATATACACTATCTATTTATACAGTACAACACTGTATGACGCACCGGCGAGGGCAGGGATACACTGTGCCTGACTCGCCGCATCTCCCCGGCAAGCGGGCGTCCGCCGCAAGAGGACACGATGAAGAAATCCGCCAGACTCTGGCGAGAAAGCTCAGACGGCGCCAGTCCGGCCGCACTCATTTTCTATAACAACATGATTTACAAGCGCTTATTTTATGGCACGAAATTCGCTGATACCTGACATTGCCGGGAATCTTCCCACGTCCACAGGAGGCACCACAGTCACACCATGAAACTACTTTCCGCGTTGCTTACGTTCGTGATCATTTGCGCCATTATCCTGATGATGATTCCTGTCCTGACCGCCGGTCTTGCCCTCATGGTGGTGGCAGGTTGCTTCTTCGTGTGGTTCCTGCCAATCCTTCTGATCCTGGGATCGGACGTGACCAGCGGTGGCGAGAAATTCGCCTGGATTCTGGCCATCGTGTTCCTGTCATGGTTTGCGTGGATCTTCTATTTCCTGCTGGCACCTCTCAAGCCGCGCAATACCCTTCGCTACTGAAGGCGCTCGTCCTCAGTCATCTTCGTCATCATCGTCGGGCGTCGCGACATCCACCACGGCGCCTGCCACTTTGAACGGCACTTTGGCGACTTCCACGGTGACATCCACAGCGGTGCCAACCACCGCACCCAGGCAGCCTGTCTGCAGCAACAATGCTGCAGCGAGCAACGCCTTGATAGTATTTTTCAACAGCAAGCGTGCGGTCATGGGTTCTTTCCTTCAGTGGGGTGCCGCCGCCAGGGGCAGGATGCGCTCCAGCCCCTGACCGGTGCGCACCATGGTGGAGAATTCGTCGGCCAGCCTGGCACTTTCCGACAACACAGTCTGCCAGTAAGCAAAGCGAGTGGCATCGTCGAGCGTTTCAAAGTCCCTGCGATCCGGAATCTTGCCATAAGGAAGGCCCGCCACGAATGCCGGCGAAGGCGCCAGGACCAGCACATTGTCGAAGTGTGAGGGGTCTGCACGACGCCATGGCAGCGACTTGTCGAACCAGCCCGGCGTGAACCTTGAATAGAAATGCGGATAGAGCACCAGTCCATCGCCCTGGCGCAGCGGCGCGTCGAAGTGATAATCGGTGATGCCGCCATCGCGGTAGACGCCCGGCGGCGCTCCCGGAATGTCACGTACGCCGTCAATAATGATGGGAATTGCACCACTGGCCAGCAGCGCAGCCGCGACATTGTCCGACCTCAGTGGCACACAGACCGTATTGAACTCATGCCACTGCTCAACCGCCTGCGACACGGGCCCCGCATGGAACACCACGCGCTGGAAGAATTGCCCCAGCAGGCGGCGACTCAGAGCATTGCCCAGCGCGCTCAGGCCCAGTCCGGCTGCCAGCAGCAGTTTGCGGTCGGAGCTGACCAAGGTGCGTGCGCGGTCTGCCACAATATGCACGCGCACCAGAGGGTTGCCCGCAATCTGCGCGGCTCCCTCAGGGCCGAGCACCAGCGTGACAAGACGCGCCGCTGCCGCGGTAATTTCCAGAGCCGTCGGCCGGGCGGAGTAGCGCTCGCGGGAATAGTGCCAGGCCAATCTGTCGATGCCCGCCAGCGGATCAGCAAGACCAAGGCAGCTCAGGCGCCAGGCGCCCGCCGACGAGCCAATGGTTTCCAAGGGTTGCCGACGTCCTGCAAAGAACTCCCCGGCCAGATAGCGGTCCAGTCCGTAAAGCACGAACCATTTCGGCCCACCAGACGCGCCCACGATGGTGCGGAATTGCTCCGGGCTCAGCCCATCACGTTGTATGGACGCCAGGGCTGTCGGCCCGGCATACAATTGCAGAGCTGTCATCGTGAGGGCTTCCTGGCCTGCGGCGTGTCGAAAGAGAAAGAATTGCAGATGTCGATGAACTGGCGGGCACCGGTGGAAAGCAGTCGCCGCTTGCGGAAATACAGCCCGAAGGTCAGGTCGATGTGGGAGAAGGCCAACCCCTGCAGTGGCACGAAATCGGCGCAAACCGCGTTGGCCTGCAACACACGCTGGTCCACGTAGCACATGCCAATGTTCTTGGCCGCCATGTTCAAGCGCAGTGACAGGTTGCTGATCTCCCAGATGGTGCCGAACTCGTTGCGCAGCTTTTCGATGGCAGGACGCACGTCAGGGTCCTCAAGGTGGGAAACCATGAGCGGGATTTCCCGGATGGTGTCCTCCGGGTCCTGCAGCAATCTGGCCAGACGCGGATGAAGGCGACTGATCACCAACTTGCGCGACTCCTGAAACAGAGGCACCGTCTCCAACAGTGCCGGCATTTGCTGCTGGAAGGGGCCAAAGCCCAGCTCCAGAGAGTCTGCCAGGACGCCCTGGATGATCTTGCGGCTGGGCATCACATCCACCTTCAGACGGGTCAGCGGATTGCTGTCACAATAGTCCTCCAGCAATTCGTTGCCATACAGCTGGCTGACAGACCCGCTCATGGCAATCTGCAGCGTGGACGCCACCCCTTGCCGAATGTCGGCAATGTCTGCCAACACCGAGTGCTCCTCCTGCAGGACGCGTGCGGCATACACTTGCAATCGCGTGCCGGACTCCGTCAGCGCGATGGGCTTGCCCCGCTCAATCAGCCGTGTGCTGAGTTTGCGCTCCAGGCTCGCGATGGTCTGACTGACGGCGGATTGCGTAACATGCAGGCGATCAGCTGCCGACTTGAAGCCGCCTGTATCGCAAACGGTCTTGAAGACACGAATTTCATGGATTTCCAGATGTGAAGACAACATGCCGGGGAGTCTCTTGCCTGTGTCGCTACGAGCCAATTTTCATAAGCATACCTTAATCGCCAATAAGTCGTGCTAATTTTACCGTCAAAATGGCCATTCCTATAATAGCTGTCAGCCATGCCCGTTCGGACATGCACACAGCGCAGAGAAGGATCGAGAAATGACTGTCGAATACTCCAAAGGCCTTGAAGGCGTCATCGCCGACGAAACCAGCATCAGCAACGTGGAAGGCGACATCGGCCGTTTGAGTTATCGCGGCTACACAATCGAACAACTGGTGCCGCAGTCCTTCACCCGCGTCGTGTGGCTGGTGCTTTTCGGCGAGCTGGCGAGCCCCGAGGAAGAGGTACGACTGCAGCATTACCTGCAGCGCAATGGGGCCTTGAGTGCAAGCGAAATAGCGACACTGCAGAGCCTGCCTCGTGATCTGCACACAATGCGCATGTTGCAGACGATGATTCCCATGCTCAACACAGCACCCATCGGCCCGCAGGAGTTGCCGTTCACGAACCCTGACGGCTATCGTGGCCTGTCAGTAGTTGCCAAGATTCCGACTTTGCTCGCCACCTTCCGTCGCCTGCAGGTCGCCAACGAAGTGCCTGTCTATGATGCCGGCAAACAGTACCTCGCCAACTTCCTGACCATGTTCCACGACAGACCCGCAACGCCCGAACATGTGCATTGCCTGGCGCGCCTTCAAATTCTGCAGCTGGAGCACAGCTTCAATGCCGGTACGTTCACCTGTCGCGTGACCGCAAGCACCCTGGCACCGGTCGAATCAGCACTGTCATCCGCAGTCGGTTCTCTCTATGGCACGCTGCACGGCGGCGCCGATGAAGCGGCTCTGAACGAAGCCATCAAAGTAGGCTCGCCCGACAAGGCCCGTGCCTATGTGCTGGACCTGCTGGCCAACAAGGGACGCCTGATGGGCATGGGCCACCGCGAATACAAGAAGCTGGACCCCCGCGCCGCAATCCTCAAACCCATGGCGGAAGCGCTTTGCAAAGGCACAGATTTCGAAAATGTGTTCATGACGCTCAAGGAAATTGAGAAAGAATTCAATGCCGAAATGCAGAAAAAGGGTAAGGAAGTCTGGGCCAACCTGGAGTTCTACAAAGGCCCCGTAAACCTCGCGATCGGCATTCCCGCCACCTACTTCACTGCTGGCTTCGCCATGGCACGCAGTGTAGGCTGGCTCGCGCACTTCCTGGAGTCGCGCATCGACAACAGGATCATGCGACCAAGCGCCCTGTACACAGGTTCGGACATCCGCTCCCTCTGAGTGTCACGCCGGGCAACCGATATCTGCACACGCAAGTGACGCTGGCATGAACCACCGACAACCCGTCCCCCTCAAGAAGCGCCTTGTCCTGCTCGGGGGCGGGCACAGCCATCTGGCCGTGCTCATGAGTCTGGCCCGGAGCCCCGTGCCGGGTCTTGATGTCACACTGATCTCCCGTGATGTCGACACGCCATACTCCGGCGCATTGCCGGCTTTCATCACCGGGCACGCCCATGAAGACGACTTCCTGATTGATCTGCGCCCGCTGGCACAAATGGCCGGCGCGCGACTGATTCAGACCAATGTCGAGGAATTTGACCTGGTGAGTCACGCCCTGCGCTGCGCAGGGCGGCCAGTGGTG
>CAMCRC010000012.1 GCA_945877175.1 Klebsiella pneumoniae
TGATACAGCGGCCACTGTCGTGCGATCGGCTTCGCGCAACATCTTCACAATCTGTTCTTCAGTAAATCGACTCTTCTTCATGTCTCACCTCGGTTGAGGGAGCCATACTCTCAAGTTTTAACTGGTCCGAAAATACCCAGGCAGGTCAGAGACCCTGACCAGGACGTTGCCCAGCGGCAGATCACGCACCGTGCGTTGCACAATGTGTCCCGAGAATGTTGGCGCAGCATTGCCCGTGAATTCGCTCACTTCGAAGGCTTTGAATTCCAGGGTTTCGTCGATCATGCAGCGCCTTGACTGTATCTCAAGAGTAGAAAGAGCTCTCGCGAGCTCGCTTGATCCATGCCAGCACCGTGCGGTCTGCAGTCTTGTAGATGGCGGCGCCGATCTTGTCGCCCAGAGTTCTGCGAATCTCGAAGCGTACCTCGTACACATCGGCATCTTCGCAAGCTTTGACAATGCACTCATCGCTGGTCATGAGCTCATCGACCATGGATTTTTCCAAGGCCTGCAGGCCGACCCAGGTTTCTCCTGTGGCGATATTGTCTATATTGACGGACGGGCGATGATCCTTGACCCAGGACTTGAACAGAACATGCATTTCCTCGACGTCTTCCTTGACCTTGTCACGACCCTTTTGCGTGATCTCGCCAAATGTCGTCAGCGTGGTCTTGAACTCGCCGGCGCTGATGGTTTCGTAGTCAACTTCGTGCTTGCGCAGTAGCCGATTGAAATTGGGCAGCTGCACGAGAACTCCGATCGAGCCAAGAATGGCGAAAGGTGCAGCCACGAGTCGATCAGCCAGACAGGCCATCATGTATCCGCCGCTTGCAGCCACCTTGTCAACACAGATGGTAAGTGAAACCTGCTGCGACTTGATTCTCTCAAGCTGGGCAGACGCCAGTCCGTAGGCGTGCACCATACCACCGGGGCTCTCGAGGCGGAGCAGCACCTCGTCCCGCGGAGTCGCAAGAGACAAAATTGCCGTTATCTCCTCGCGCAGTGACTCCACATCGCTTGCTTCTATGTCGCCATTGAAATCAACGACATACACTCTCTTTCTAGCGTTGTCTTCAAGATCCTCGGATGCCGCCGCCGCAAGCTTCAATTGCTGCTTTCGTTCTCGCTCCTCCAGCTTCAGGCGCTTTTTCTCTTGTTTCTGCTCGTACTTGTAGGAAGCCTTGTCATAAATCGCCTTCTTCATGGACTCGCGCATTTCGTCGAGCTCTTCATTCAGGTGAGTAATAGCGATGTGGCCCCGCTCACCTCCCTTTCTGTTCTTGCTACCTGCCGAGACAATAACAGTGAGTACAAAAACGAAGGCAATGACCAAAGTAACAAGCTTCGCGAGAAACAGTCCGTATTCAATAAAGTACTCCAAAAATCTACTCCTTGCATTTGCATTAGGTTGATCGTTTGCTTCTTGATTTCAAGAATAGCTCAATGAGTTGCCCTGCGACACTGATGCCAGGCCCAGGCGTTTTCGGAAGATCCTTGGGCAAGAACCAGCCTGCTTCCGCTATTTCATTTCCATCAACCTGGAGTTCACCACCAGCATAGTCGGCAAAAAATCCCAGCATCAATTGCGAAGGAAATGGCCACGACTGACTGCTGACATAGCGGATATTCGTTACTTCAATGGCTGTCTCTTCCCGCACTTCCCTGCGAATTGTTTCCTCGGGCGTTTCCCCCACTTCCATGAAACCTGCCAGGCAGCTGAACCATGAGCCTCCACGTCCGACATGTCGCGCCAGCAAAATTTCATCACCGCGGGTGATGAGTACAATCACGCAAGGGCTTATCCGGGGATACACACGCAGATCACATCGAGAACAGCACAACGCCCTCTCGGCAAGATGACCCTGCATTTCAGCACCGCAGTACCCGCAGAAACGGTGACTTTTTACCCAGTGCAACAGCTGCATCGCTTTCCCAATTGGCAAGAAGTCGGCAAAGGAGCCGGCCATCAGGATCTGCCTGGGCTGGCGCAGCTCGCCCTCCAGCCAGGCGATGTCATCGTCGGCATCCAGCGCCACGGCATAGCAGGGAACATAGGCCGATGCATCAATCAGGACGGCCGTACGCAAGCGCGGCTGGAGTTTCGCAGCAAGATCCAATGGCCACACATATCCGGCAGCTCCCACCAGCAGATCACCACCCTGAAACAAGATCAGGCTGGCCGGCGCGGCGACATCCTGGAGCGGAAGAACACAGGACAATGAAACGTTCATGCGATGTCAGTAGCGCTTTGCGGTCTTGATGAATTCAGCCATATGCATTTGCTCTTGCTGGACTTCTGGATGCGCTCGAGAAATCGCGCATGCGCCTGCAGCTCTTCATCGTCCGGCATCGTCAACGGCAAGGGTCCAGGTACTCCCGTCAATTTCCCGTGCGCGGATTCCTTCGCTTCTACAGAAGATTCCTCCGTGGCCAGATGCAACATGGTCTGCCCCCCTGTCATCAACAGGTAGACATCGGCCAGTATTTCCGCATCCAGCAAGGCCCCGTGCAATTCACGCTGAGAATTGTCGACTTCATAGCGCTTGCACAAGGCATCCAGGCTATTGCGTTGACCGGGATGCTTTCTGCGCGCCATCACCAAGGTATCTGTAATGGTACACAGATCCTGCAAAGACTCCTGAGTGAATCCCGCAAGCATCAGTTCGCTGTTTAGAAAGCTGAGGTCGAACGGCGCATTGTGAATGACCAGCTCTGCACCGGAAACGAAGTGAAGAAAATCCGCTGCAATCTGTGCAAAACGAGGTTTGTCTGCCAGAAATTGCGAAGTGATGCCATGCACCTGCACAGCTCCTTCATCAATAGCCCTGTCAGGATTGAGGTAGCAATGGAAGTGCCTCCCCGTAAGTCGGCGATTCTCTATTTCCACACAGCCAATTTCAATGACACGATGCCCTTGTGCCGAATCGAGGCCAGTCGTTTCAGTATCCAGTACGATTTCTCGCATAAGTTTCCAATTCATCCAGAAAATCGTTGCTCAATCAAGGGCGCTGGCAAGCGCCTCAATTCCAAGATTGGCCAGCTCATCTGCTATCTCATTTTCGCTGTGGCCACTGTGCCCTTTTACCCATTTCCACTCCACTTTGTGTCGGGCAGCCAGGTCGTCAAGTTGCATCCACAGGTCCGCATTGAGCACAGGCTTCTTCGCTGCTGTTTTCCAACCGCGCTTTTTCCATTGGGGAAGCCATTCACTTATACCCTTCAGAACATAGACCGAATCACTGACTACACGCACTTCGCAGTCATCGCGCTTGAGAGCGCCAAGCCCCTTGATGACGGCCATTAGCTCCATGCGATTGTTCGTGGTATGAGCTTCCCCACCATACAAGCGCTTTTCGTGACCGTTGTAGCGCAGAAGGACACCCCATCCGCCTTTCCCGGGATTGCCCTTGCAAGCGCCGTCGGTAAACAGTTCGATCAGTTTTGACACATTGGCAGCTTCCATGGTGGAGGCAATGAGTGTATTCGCACTCAATGCTGGGTATCAGATTCGACGGCCTGGGGCCGTGATCGCGCGGGCTCGCCAAGGGTGCGAGCAATAATCGGGCGTGCAATCATGGGCCAACGCGGTGTAATTGGCGTCACAGGCATGACTTGTTTGCAGGCAACGATCACGTACGCCGCTCCCACTGGCAACGCAGAGCGTTGCCCGAATTGTTCCAGTCCAGATGCAAACCGGACCACTCGGGGATGTGTAAAAGGCAGCAAATACCCACTGTATGCAATTTTGTCCACACTGAATTCGAGCAGTTTGAGCCAGTCACAAACGCGCGCGCTGGAAATGAAACGAGCACTCCATGGCAAGCGATTGCCAACCCGGAAGATGCTCCGCAAGCCCCAGGTACTCAAAGGATTGAAGCCCGCGATCAGGAGTTTTCCTCCCGGCATGAGCACTCTTGAAGCTTCACGAAGAAGTCGGTGACAGTCGGGAGTGTAGTCGAGCGCATGATGAATAAGGACAGCATCGACGCTCTCCGACTGCACTGGCAGAGCCTCATTGCTGGCAATTGCGTATCTTGTTGTCGAGCTGGCATCAGGCACAAAGAGAAATCGATGGCCTACAGGACTTTCATCAAGCAACGAATCGGTGCTGACTCCTATCTGCAGGAAGTGGTAGCCGAAAATACGGGCGATTATCGGCTCCAGTACCTTTTTCTCACTTTCCACCAAAGCTTGACCTATAGGAGAGGAAAGCCACGCTTCCATATCGCGATACAATGCAGCTGGCTCCGGGAGTCTACGGCGACGATTAAGGCGATCGGCAAATGGTTTAAGCAGGCGCATGGGGAATTTTGACTTGTCTAATTCAGAGTGTGCACTATGATCGCGTCCTTCCTCCTTGAAAATCAAATCTTATGACGTTGCATATCACTGCCATTGCGGCATTCGAAGACAATTACATCTGGGTAATAGGGTGTGGAGGACGCAGTGATGTCGCAGTGGTGGATCCCGGAGACGCAACTCCAGTACTTGCTTGGCTGAAGAAAAGTGGCAGGACTCTGACTGATATTCTTGTCACCCACCACCATCCTGATCACACCGGTGGAATTCGAGAACTCCTGACAGCCTTTCCTGAGGCTCATGTGATTGGCCCGGACAACGACAGAATTCCAGCACTCACAATGCGGGTGCAAGACAATGAGGAAATAGCAATTCTTGGCTGTAATTTCCAGGTACTGGCGGTTCCTGGTCACACCTTGGACCACATCGCCTTCTTCACAGAAGGGGACACAAATGATTTGCAGCCTGTTGTATTTTGTGGAGATACACTCTTTTCTTCTGGTTGTGGAAGATTGCGCGAAGGCACTTATGCCCAGTTGTTGAACTCACTGCAACGACTGGCCGCACTACCAGAGAAAACGCGAGTCTACTGCACTCACGAATACACATTGAGCAACCTGCGCTTTGCCTTGCATGTCGAACCGGATAATATCGACTACTTGAAACGCATGAAGGAATGCACCATCTTGCGTTCCGAAGGGCATCCTACTTTGCCTTCAACCATCGGAGTGGAATTGCGAACTAATCCGTTCCTGCGTTGTCATAGTGACAGTGTCTCTGCAATAATCCAGACACAATTCGGGCCTCTTCTCGCCAGTGAGCTTGATGTTTTTACGCAACTGCGCCAATGGAAAGACAATTTCCCAGCGTGAATTCCATTTGTGCAATTGCAGAGTTTCTCTCAAATTTATGATCCAGTTGATTGTTTTTATTCGGGAAATATTTTGATCCAACGTCACACACTTCGCTTGAATAAACTGACTCTATCCATTGCATCAGCGCTATTTCTAGGCGCATGTTCAGTGGTGGATGACGGTTCCGGGACATATTCAGAGGAAGCGTCACTGTCGAGCAACGAACAGGTTATTGGGCGCGCAATCTCCAACCGAGGCTCTGCAGCCCGCGTACAGATAAATCCAGGTGACGAACTGCCATCTGACGCCATGGTATTCGAGGATATCTGGAGCAGGCTCACTCATGGTTTTCAATTTGCCCACGAATTCGACAATAAACAGGTACAGGATCAGATCGCGTTCTATCAGAAGAACGCAAACTTGCTAAGAGTTGGCTCCGAGCGCGCCGAGCCCTTCATGTTTGAAATTGCACAGGCTCTGGAGCATCGCGGCATGCCGGCAGAGCTTGCCCTGCTGCCTATTGTGGAAAGTGCTTTCAATCCCAATGCCGCAGCACCTGGCAACGTTGTCGGCATGTGGCAGATACAGGGTTCGACGGGACGCAGTCTCGGGCTGAAGCAGGACTGGTGGTACGACGGACGTCGAGACCCGCTTGCCTCTACTAAGGCCGCGCTGGACTACCTTGAAACCCTCTATGAAATGTTTGACAGCGACTGGCTGCTGGCCCTGGCAGCGTACAATGCAGGTCCGGGCAATATTCAGAAGGCTATAGATCGTAATGCTTCACGTGATCGCCCAACTGACTTCTGGTCTCTGAATTTGCCTTCAGTTACCAAGGAATACATTCCCAAACTGATTGCGTTAAGCCAGCTTGTAGCAGCTCGTGACCACTTTGGTGTAGAGCTTGCCGATATTGAAAATACTGCGGTCGTAGAGCGCATCGAGATCGGCTACCAAATGGATCTGCAATTTGCCGCTGCCCTTGCAGGCCTGGACCCGGTTGAACTTTATCAGTTGAATCCGGGATATCGGCAGTGGGCGACTCACCCGGACGGCCCACACAGCTTGTTGTTGCCTATCGAGCGCAAAGAGGCTTTCATGAGCGCCCTTGCCAATGCGCCTGAGCGTCCGCAGGTGACCTGGGATCGCTATCTAGTACAACGAGGAGACAGTCTCAGCAAAATTGCACGCCAGTTCGGAACCGAGGTAGGTGCCCTGCAGCAGGCCAATGGCTTGGATGGCAATCGCATCATTGCAGGCGAGTCACTTCTGATTCCTCGCGCTTATGCAGCAGGTACCACGCTACCGGTACCGAATGCGCCTCAGTATTCATCAACGCCCGCCACTCTTGTCGCCCCACCGGATGCCAGTCCGCAATATACGGTTCGTTCCGGCGATACACTTTGGCGCATAGCCAGTCGTTACAACCTCAAGGTCGGCGAACTGGCAGGAATGAACAACATTGCATTGAACGATGTTCTCAAACCAGGCCAGGTTTTGAATGTTAAGACCGATACAGCCATTGTCCAATCCGGCAGCCCCACTGATGCAAGCTCCCCCCTGATATACAATGTCAGATCAGGTGATTCACTTTCCCGGATTGCTCAGCAATTTGGAGTGGGGGTTGCAGATTTGGCTGCATGGAACAGCATTGGAGCTGGTGATTTGATTCATCCCGGGCAAGCACTGATGCTTTACCCGGGCACAGGAAAACTCAACTGAGAGTCTATTGTGTCTAGAAGGTCTCGATGGGAGTCAGGTTCTCGGTAATTTCAGAGTTGTTGCGCGTATTTGCGAGGAAGGCATCAAACGCGGCTCTCCCGTCTCGCTCTACGTAAGAACTCACCATAGTTTGTTTCGCTTCCTCCTCCATCTGAGCAAGCGAACCACGGTTCACTTTTTGAAGTTCAACAACAATGTAAGTGCCATTGGTCAAAGCGAAGCCGCTATAGGCAGAGTCCCCTTCCGCTGGCGTGGACAACGCGAATACGTTTTGCATGACTTCGGAATTGAGACCAGTCTGATCTCGGGATGCGTTGGACTGGACAATCCACTGCAGCTCGTTGGCCTGCATGGTCTCGTCGATGGACTCTCCATTGCGCAGCGAGGCAAGAAGTTGCTCACCCAGCGCTGCCGCTCTTTCCTTCTCCAGCTCTGTCCTGAGAATTGCGGCAATTTCACCGCGAACCTCATCCAACGTCCGAAGTGACTCTTCATTGTGCGTATTGATATTGAGCACCAGTGCACGGTCATTGCCCATTTCGACAACGTCACTGTTGTTCCCCTCCACCAGAACTTCGTCTGCAAATGCAGCTGCAATGACATTGGCATTGGTAGTGATTTCACTAAAGCCGCCACCACGGGAGAACAATTCGCTTTGCTCTATCGGGAGCGACAATTCCTCAGAAATTTCAACAAGATCAGTCGTTTCGAAAGCCAGATTTGCAAGAGATTCCAGTCGTGCGAAATAGATCTCGTCAACTTCTGCGCTGCTCAGGTCCCGGCGAATACGCTCGGCCGACTCTTCCAATGTTGGGTATTCATTGACATCGAATTCAGTCAACTTGACGAGATGCACTCCGAACTCTGTGACTACCGGGTCGGAAACCTGGCCGACTTCCATGCTCAAGAGGGCTTGCTCAATTCCTGCCGGAAAAGCGGAACCATCGGAATAACCAATATCACCGCCCTGCTCGGCAGAAACTGTATCTGAGGAGGCAGCTAGTGCAATAGTGCCAAAATCTTCACCTTGATCCAGACGAGTCTTCAATGCGCTCGCTTCTGAGATTACCGACTCTTCAGTGTCTCCTGTGCCTATTTCGAGAAGAATGTGTGACGCGCGGCGCTGCGTAGTGGAACTGGATGCAGCGCGCTCCTCTTCGTACTTGGCCAGAACATCGGCCTCACCGACTTCGACTTCAGAAAAAATAGTGGCTTTGTCCAGCACTACGTAGTCGATAGCCACTTCTTCTTCGACCATGAACTGGGACTGATTGTTCTGATAATAAGACTCGACCTGATCGGCAGGTATTGCTTCACCACCAGTACGATTGCCCAAAGTGACAGAAACAAAACGAAAATCACGAGTTTGAGAAGACAAAGCCGCAATACGCTCCATCTCACTCTGCGTGACGAATCCGGACGAAGCATAAGCATTGGCGATCTGCCCTACCACCATCTGATCTGCCAAGGCCTGCCGGTAGCCTGCAACTGTAAAGCCCTGGGTGGCCATGGTTCGAACAGCAAGATCGGAATTGAAAACACCGCCAACCTGGAACTGAGGATTGCTGATGATCTGAAGATCAATTGCATCGCTGGATATGATCAGTCCGGCGTCTTTGGAAGATTGGCGCAGCAATCGGTCTTCAATAATCTGATTGAGCGCAACCTGGCGAATCAGATCCTCATCGAGAGATTCCAGATTGCCACCAACGGACGCAATGAGATTCTGGACGCTTGTCTGCAGCTCCGGCTCAGTAATTTCCTCGCCGTTCACTTCTGCAACGGTTGGATTAGTGATGAATCCGTTCATTATGGACTCAACACCGAACAATGCCATGATGGCGATAATGAAGCCGATAATAACTTTGGCGACAAGACCTTGGGAATTTTCGCGAATTGTTTGCAGCATATCTAACCCTGTCGTGATACTGGAGGTGAACCCAGGAGGTCATCACAAAAATGTGAAATTGACGTCCCTTTTTAAACTAAAAAGGCGCATCGAAGATGCGCCTTGTAAATTCGTAAGCCTGCGGCTCTTTGTGTTTCCGCAGCACCCGGAAGTGTCACTGTCCGAATCGCAACCGTCTCATCAGCCGGCGCCTGTGCTCACGAATTTAGAATGTCCAGTTAAAGATTGACAGAATCTTTCAACGCTTTGCCTGCTTTGAATGTAGGCACTTTGGCTGCCTTGATCTGGATTGTGGCACCAGTCTGGGGATTTCTGCCTTGGCGAGCAGCACGCTCTTTAGTTGTAAATGTACCAAAGCCAACCAGCACAACTGGATCGCTTTTCTTCAGTGAGTCAGTGATCGCATCGATCATTGCATCTATCACTCGTCCAGCTGTTGCTTTTGGTATATCGGCACCTGCTGCCACAGCATCGATTAATTCTGACTTGTTCACGTTATCCCCTTATTTTTCTAAGTTGAATTATTACAAGAAACTCGGGCGGTGAAATGAAAGTTCAAATCCCGCCCTGAGTGTACATATTCTGTCTGATTTTTTATCCAAGAAATGGCTTGATAACCAATACGACCGGCACTTTATACCAAGCCACGGAAAGCCGTGTCAACTGAAAACGCCGGCCCCCAATGTGATTCAGTGCGTATTTACAGGCATTTCTTCCTTGTTTTTGTCTGCATCCTCTGCAGCGGAACCTATGGCCGGTTTGCTTGCAAGATCGCTTGAAATTGGAACTGGCTGATACTCCAGCGCAAGCTCCAGAACCTGATCTATCCAGCGCACAGGACGGATGTCCAGTTCAGCCTTCACGTTATCCGGTATCTCACGCAAGTCCCGCTCGTTGTCTGCAGGAATGATGACCGTCTTGATGTTTCCACGGTGAGCAGCCAGCAACTTTTCTTTAAGTCCACCAATACGCAATACCTGGCCACGCAGCGTTATTTCCCCTGTCATGGCCACATCCGCCCTTACTGGAATGCCAGTCAACGCCGATACCAGAGCAGTACACATCCCTACCCCTGCGCTTGGCCCATCTTTGGGCGTCGCGCCTTCCGGGACATGTATGTGCAAATCGATGGTCTCATGAAAGCCAGGCTTCAGACCCAAAGCCGCGGCCCTGCTTCGCACAACAGTAATGGCTGCTTGTATGGACTCTTGCATGACATCGCCAAGAGAGCCCGTCTTGATAGTTTTGCCCTTGCCTTCCAAGGCAACAGCCTCAATCGTCAAGAGCTCTCCGCCTACCTGCGTCCACGCCAGTCCATTGACCTGTCCAACAAGGTTGTGTTCTTCCGCGATTCCAAAATCATACTTGCGGACACCAGAATATTTCTCAAGGAGCTCACCCGTCAGCAACACTGGCTCTGAATGCTTCTGAGCAGAATGCTCCTTGACTACCTTTCGGCATATTTTTGCGATCTCGCGCTCAAGACCACGTACGCCAGCTTCCCGCGTGTAATAGCGCACCAGGTCTTTGACCGGCTCCTCACCAATGATCAATTCGCCGGGACGAATACCGTTGTTTTCCTGCTGCTTGGGCACAAGATAACGCGTCGCGATATTGATCTTCTCATCTTCGGTATAGCCAGGAAGTCGGATGATTTCCATACGGTCCAGAAGCGGCCCCGGAATATTCATGGTATTGGATGTGCAGACGAACATCACTTCCGAAAGGTCGTAATCCACTTCCAGATAGTGATCATTGAAACTGTGGTTCTGCTCAGGATCGAGAACCTCCAACAGCGCCGACGCGGGGTCGCCGCGATTGTCCATGCCCATCTTGTCGATTTCATCCAACAGAAACAGTGGATTCCTGACGCCTACTTTCGCAAGCTTCTGCAGCAATTTACCTGGCAAGGAACCAATGTAGGTGCGGCGGTGCCCCCGTATTTCAGCTTCGTCTCGCACGCCACCCAATGCCATTCGTACGAATTTACGATTCGTTGCACGTGCGATCGACTCCCCAAGTGATGTTTTACCTACGCCGGGCGGGCCTACGAGACAGAGTATGGGGCCTTTCAATTTCTTAACCCGCTTCTGCACCGCCAGATACTCGAGAATGCGTGTTTTGACTTCGTCGAGCCCGTAATGATCGTTCTCGAGCACCTGCTCTGCCTTGTCCAGGTCGAAGCGGACTTTGCTGCGCGCCTTCCAAGGTATATTAACCATCCAGTCAATATACGTCCGAACCACAGACGCTTCTGATGACATGGGAGACATCATACGCAACTTGTTCAATTCCGACAGGGCTTTGTCTTTTGCTTCGGTCGGCATGCCGGCAGCATCAATTTTCTGCCTGAGCTCTTCGGCCTCATTCGGAGAGTCGTCCAGCTCGCCCATTTCTTTCTGAATAGCTTTCATTTGCTCATTCAGATAGTACTCACGCTGACTCTTCTCCATCTGCTTTTTTACACGACCACGAATGCGCTTCTCGACCTGAAAAAGGTCGATTTCGGATTCGATCAAACTCATGAGGTGTTCTATGCGCGGCTGCAGACTGACCAGTTCCAGAAGATTCTGTTTTTCCTGAATCTGCAATGTCATGTGCGATGCTATTGTATCAACGAGCCTGCCTGGCTCATCGATGCTTGAAATGGAGGTCATGACTTCGGGCGGTATTTTCTTGCTGAGTTGTACATACTGCTCGAACTGCGCAAGCAGCGAACGCACGAGAAGTTCGGATTGCTTTTCCATCAGCGGCTCAGCGACAAGCACAGAAATCTGAGCCTGAAAATACTCAGCATCGAAATCAACGGACTTGATGCGCGCGCGATTCACGCCCTCCACCAGAACCTTTACAGTGCCGTCCGGCAAACGAATCAGCTGCAAGATGCTGGCTATTGTCCCGATCTCAAAGACATCGCGAATACTGGGGTCATCTTCGGTAGGATTTTTTTGCGCAACCAGCAGGACCTGCTTTCCAGTGCTCATGGCAACTTCAAGAGCTTTTATGGACTTGGGCCGCCCAACGAAGAGTGGCTGTACAATCTGCGGATAAACGACAACATCACGAAGAGGCAATAGTGGCAACACATTCTTCGCGACTTCGGAGGACTCTGAAAGAAGACCCATAAATACATCCTGGAGGTTAGGAGTGGAAAATCACACTCAATGGCTTTCAGACTCAATTCTTGGGGCACGCAACTCAAATTCAATTGCGTTTGAATGAAAAGCAGAAGGGAAAACCCTCAATGTTCTTCAGATGCTGTCCTGCTTTGCTGCTCCCGATTCTCGTAGACGAGAAGGGGTTCTGATTCTCCATTTATGACGGCAGCATCAATTATGACTTTACTCACCTTGTCCATGGAGGGTATTTTGTACATCGTATCGAGCAACACGCTCTCCATTATAGAGCGCAATCCGCGCGCACCTGTCTTTCTTTCCCTGGCTTTCTGAGCCACTGCCTTCAGGGCTTCATCCCGAAACTGGATTTCCACACCTTCCATTTCGAAAAGCTTCTGATATTGCTTGATCAGCGCGTTCTTTGGCTCTTTCAAAATGCGCATCAGAGCATCCAGATCAAGCTCGTCCAACGTGGCAATCATGGGCAATCGGCCAACAAATTCAGGGATCAAACCATATTTCACAAGATCTTCCGGCTCTACATCCCGAAGTGTTTCTCCGGTCTTATGATCCAGGTCCTTGCTGCGCACTTCAGCACCGAAGCCAATTCCGCCTTTCTCGGACCGATCTCGAATGATCTTCTCAAGGCCTGCAAATGCGCCGCCACAAATGAACAGGATATTGGAGGTATCAACCTGAAGAAATTCCTGTTGCGGATGCTTGCGACCACCCTGAGGAGGAACTGACGCTACGGTACCTTCGATCAACTTGAGCAATGCTTGTTGCACACCCTCTCCCGACACATCGCGTGTAATGGAGGGATTGTCGGACTTGCGGGAAATTTTGTCGATTTCGTCTATGTATACAATACCGATCTGCGCCTTCTCGACATCGTAATCACATTTCTGAAGCAACTTCTGAATAATGTTTTCGACGTCTTCGCCAACATACCCCGCTTCTGTCAAGGTGGTAGCGTCTGCGATCGTAAAGGGGACATCCAGCAGCCTGGCAAGCGTTTCGGCAAGTAGCGTTTTGCCTGTGCCAGTAGGACCGACCATGAGAATATTGCTTTTCCCAAGCTCGACACCACCGGAAGAATGTTCATAGTTCAGACGTTTGTAATGATTGTAAACAGCAACAGCCAGTACTTTTTTGGCTCGCTCTTGTCCGATGACATATTCGTCGAGGGTGCTCTTGATTTCTTCGGGGATAGGTAACTTCTTGTTACCTCCTTCGGAGTCCTTTTCCTGGATCTCTTCGCGAATAATGTCATTGCAAAGGTCTACGCACTCGTCGCAAACAAAGACTGAGGGACCAGCGATCAGTTTCCGGACTTCATGCTGGCTCTTGCCGCAGAATGAGCAATACAGCAACTTGCCGCTGTCATCGCCTTTGTTGAAACGATCATCTGACATTAAACTTATCCTCAAATTCGACGCCGGTCCAGATTACAGGACTTTCGGGCAGTCTCCAATACTTGTGCCACTGCCATAGACACGGCATTTCGGGCTCTCGAAGCAGGTAATCGGCAGAAAATCGTCGTGCACGAGTGTTTTTCGGAGCATTTACCGGATTTACATCACACGATGGCTCAAGACCTTGTCGATGAGGCCGTATTTGACGCCTTCATCAGCGCTCATGAAGTTGTCGCGTTCAGTATCGCGCGCGATGGTTTCAAGGTCTTTTCCGGTATGCATGGCCATGATGTTGTTAAGCTGATGGCGCAACTTGATGATTTCATTTGCCTGAATCTCGATATCCGAAGCTTGCCCTTGTGCACCGCCACTGGGCTGATGAATCATCATGCGGGAATGAGGCAAGGCAAATCGTTTGCCTTTAGCGCCGCCTGCCAGCAGAAGTGCACCCATGCTCGCGGCCTGACCGATACACATGGTGCTTACGTCAGGCTTGATGAACTGCATTGTGTCATAAATCGACAAGCCCGCGGTGACGGACCCACCAGGCGAATTGATGTACAAATGAATGTCCTTGTCGGGATTCTCTGACTCCAGGAACAACAACTGTGCCACGACGAGGTTGGCCATGTAGTCTTCAACCTGCCCCACCATAAAGATCACCCGCTCCTTGAGAAGGCGCGAATAGATGTCATAGGAGCGCTCACCCCGGGCAGTCTGTTCAACAACCATCGGCACCAGTGTAGACACAATCAATTCCTGCGTGTGATCCATATAGACTCGTTATTTGGCTGCTTTTGCCGTTTCCGGCTTGATGACGTCATCATAACTGACGCGCTTTTCCTTCACTTTGGCTTCCGCCAGAATCGCTTCAAAGGCCTGATCCTCGAGCACGGAAGACTCCACCGTGGCAAGTTGATCCTTGTTGCTGTAGTACCAACGCACCACCTGCTCAGGGGTTTCGTAAGTAGAAGCAATATCTTCAATAGTCGATTTAACGAGTACAGGATCTGCTTTCAGACTCTTGCTCTTGATGACTTCCCCGAGAATCAGGCCAAGAGCAATGCGCTTCTCAGCTTGTTCACGGAAAAGTTCGTCCGGCAGCATGGAGGGATCGATGCTCTGCTTGCCACCGCCGAACTGCTGCATGGCCTGCTGACGCAGGGACCCAATCTCGCCCAGTACCAGACTGTTGGGCAGGGCTACTTTGTTCTGAGCCAGCAATTGCTCCATTACACGACTTTTCACTTTAGCCTTGCTGGCGTTCTTGAGTTCGCGCTCCATATTGGCCGCCACTTCCTTGCGGAAAGCCTCAAGACCCCCTTCATCGATTCCAAAGACAGCAAAGAATTCTTCATTCAATTCGGGAAGTACCGGTGCACTCACGGAATTGATCTTGATCTCGAATTTCACAGGCTTCCCGGCGAGGTCCTTGTTCTGATAATCCTCAGGAAATACCAATTCGAGAACGACATCATCGCCTGACTTCTTCTTGGTAAGGCCTTTTTCGAAGCCTTCAATCATACGCTGGGAACCCAGCACGAGATTGGCGCCCTGTGCAGAGCCGCCGGCAAAGCCTTCACCATTCATGGTGCCGGTATAATCAATATTCAATCGATCTTTGGTCTTGCTCTGACGCGTTACGGGATCCCATGTCTGCCGCTGCTGGCGCAGTGTCTCGATCATCTTGTCTATATTTTCTTCTTCGACCTGCGCAACCAGTTTCTCAACTTTCAATTCCTTGAAATCAGCCAGCGTGACTTCGGGGAAAACTTCGAACAATGCGACATACTCAAGATCCTTGCCCTCCGCAAGCGATTTGGGCTCGATGCGAGGCTGGCCAGCAGGCTTCAAATTCTGTTCCGCGATAGCCTGGTAGTAGGTCTTGCTCATGACTTCGCCAACTACTTCCTGGCGAACTCCCTTGCCATAGCGCCCCTTGATTAACTTCAAAGGAATCTTGCCTTTACGGAAACCATTGAGTCGGACGTTGCCAGCGGCTTCTTGAAGTCGCGCCATGACAGCGCTTTCAACGACTGCTGCGGGAACTCCTACGGTCATACGACGCTCGAGTTCGGAAATTGTCTCGATGGAAACTTGCATGGATTACCCTCTACTATCGGCAGACCTGTTGTGTCGACCTTTCATTGTCATTCTGGAAAGAATTCGCCCGGATCACAGCTCTGACCCAGCAAATTCGCAGTGAAAACTGAATTCCAGGACTCATACAACTTTGCCCGCCCCAAAACACTCCATTTAAGTGCTTATAATTCAACGGCTTAAGATGTATTTCCCGGTTTCTGAAGTGCGCGATTCTCCCATACTGCCTGCTTATATTCAATTGTGAATATTGTGAGTACTGACCGGCTGAACTATTCTCGCTGGCCATTTGTGTTGCTGCAGAGGCGCTCGTGAATCCTGCAAATATCTGTGTCAATGGTGTCATTCTGGCTGGCGGCAAAGGCTCCCGCATGCAATTCCAGGAAAAACCCTTGCTGCCGCTCGGCAACAGGCGCGTCATGGATTGGATCCTTCAATCAGCGATTCCGCAAGTTTCCCAGCTTCTAATCAACGTCAACAAAGCGGCCGAGCGCTACGCGGAGTTCGGCCTGCCCCTGATCTCTGACTCCTTCAGCAATGACCCAGGCCCACTTGCAGGTCTGCATGCTGCAATGCTCTGGAGCCTGACCAATCACCCAGGATGCACCCACGTCGCCTGTTTTCCCGGCGATGTTCCATGGTTCGACCATGACTACGTGCAGCGCGTGCTTGACCTGATGAGGCATGAGCGGACTCAGATAGGCTGGTTGCAAACTGAACAGCAACACCAGCCGCTTTTTTCGGTGTGGGACATACGCATGGAAAAACTGCTTGCCTTGGCATTGGAGCGCGGTCACTACAGTCCCATGGCCTTCACAAGGTCGCATTCAAATTCACTTCTGGTTCTAGCCGAAACGAAGCCAGGCTATTACCTGAACCTCAACTCACCTGAAGATATGATCTTGGCAAGGACATTTGCTGAACAGTTCACCCACGATTGATGATGCATGGCAGCCAAAAATCGGCATTAAAAATTTATATTTCCCATTTCTTTTCCAACTCTTTGAATCGAAAGTAACTCTTGAGTAGAAGAACTCGTAACTCAAGCCAAACAACGGTAAGAAACGTTGGAAATCAGCTCGGTTAGATTCCAGCTCTAACATCTTGATGAATCGAAGAATTTCACGAGTATGTGATCTAACGATTATTTTCTCAACATATTGAAATAAAAGCTTTTTACAAATTCCAAAGAATGCCATGGCACTCTGCAAGCCTCACAGGAATGGCATAGTAATTGCGCTCTTCTCAGCCCAAATTACTCGTACTATTTTCTGATCACTAGTCAACTCAGGGCCATGCGTGGATCATGAGGAAAGAATCCTTGCGACCAAGCGGTCCTGAGTTGACGGAGACAACATGAGGATCAAGAAAATGGCAATCCTTCGCAAGCAAGACCGCACAGATCGAATAATTCCCGAACGTACAGAACGTGTGTACGACAATGGCGGCCTTTGGTACTTCCGAACACGCGAACGCGGCAGTATCGGCCCGTTCCGTTATCAGTCTGAAGCACGCCAGATGCTGCAAAATTTCATTCGCGACATGCAGGCAGCGGATGTTGTTGCAGCAAAGTCCGGCAAGCCGCGTTTTCGCCTGAATGCCATCGCCAGAAGTGCTCGCGGAAGCATGGGAGCGATGGGCTTTGGGAATTGACCCTGAGCCAAAGTTGTTTCTTGAGTACAGGACGTCAGTGTTTGAGCTGATGTCCTGAAGTCAATTTTTCGCACGATCGCCTTCCCCGGTTTCCTGAGTTACACTCGCCCCATTCTTCCCAACACTCGCCTCGGTTACGGGCGAGCCCCCCATGAGCGAGTCAGCCGTGCGAAGACACTCTGAGAGCCACATGGAAGTACCCACTACTGTACTGACTGTCTGTCTCAGTACCTCTGCTCTTGCCGCGAGATTCTGGCGAGAACTGGATATCCCTCAATTGGCTCTCAGGCACGTTTACTCTGTTGCCGAGGCAGGCACATATTCCCCGGCCTTGATTCTTCTGGACAGTACTCTGCTCGAATACGCCACCGAACACGAATGGCGGAACGCATTTCCGTCCGCGATATTGATGAGCTCAGATGAATCCATCGAAAAATGTGACCTGATCTTTAGCGACGGATTCCCAGTGGTGCAGTCCCGAAAAATGCTCCAAAGTGCCTGCGAAGCATGGATTGCGCGCAAACGTCTGGCAGACAGCCAGCAGGCGCTGGCTGCAATCGAAGATAATCTCGACCAGCTCGCCAGTGTGGGAATAGCCTTGTCTGCAGAGAATGACCTTGCGACCTTGCTGCGAAAAATTCTGTCGGAGGGACAGAATATATCCAACTGTGATGCAGCCTCATTGTTTCTGGTTGATGCAGAGGGCCAGCAGATAACATTCAAGCTTACTCAGAATGACTCCATTGATTTTCCATTTGAAGAGCGGCGATTCCCTCTCAGTTCAGCCTCGATTGCGGGATATGTGGCGCTCACGAAGCAACCGCTCAACATCGGCGATGCATACGAACTCCCACACAATGCGCCCTTTGGCTTCAACAAGAATTTTGACGAAAGCACAGGATATCGCACCGTCAGCATGTTGACGCTGCCTGCACTTAACAAGAACAAGAACATTATTGCCGTATTGCAATTAATCAATCGTAAAAAGCAGCGTGACATTGCGCTTACCCCGGGCTCAGATACACAGCAGCACATACTTCCTTTTGACGATGTAACATTTCGACTACTGCAGGCCCTTGCAGGCCAGGCTGGCGTAGCAATCGAGAATGCTATTCTGCACAACGACATTCGGAAATTGTTTGAAGGCTTCGTCAACGCAGCAGTCATGGCAATTGAACAACGCGATCCCACTACAAGCAGTCACTCCTTCAGAGTTGCAGATCTTTGCGTGGCGCTGGCACGCGCTGTCAATTGCAATTCCCATCCGGAACACTACTGCCATGTGCATTCTGAAGCGCAGATTCGAGAGCTGCGCTACGCCGCGCTGTTGCACGACTTCGGCAAGGTAGGCGTGCGCGAGTCCGTGTTGGTGAAGTCCAAGAAATTGAGCATGGAGAATATCGGCAATATTCAATGCAGAATCATGCTGGCCAAGGAAAAGCTCAAGAACAGGGCACTGCAACAGCAGCTTCAACTGTATCGAAAAGGAAGTTACTCAGCAGAGAAAGCTCAGAAAATTGACCATACATTGATGCTTGAATTGAAACAGCTGGATCATTTCTTCGAAACGATTGTGGCAGCCAACGAACCCAGCCTTCTGGAAAGCGCGCGTGCTACTGACCTCAATCGAATTGCGGCCTACTGCCCTCCATTTGAAAGGCGCCATGGCTTCTCCATTGTCAACGACTACGAATTTGCAATGCTCGCAATTCCCAAGGGTAGTCTTTCGCTGGAGGAGCGCCTGGAAATTGAGTCGCATGTCACACATACGAGAAATTTCCTGCAATTGATCCCCTGGACTGAAGAATTCCGCAATGTTCCCGAGATTGCAGGGTCCCATCATGAGAAGCTCGACGGCAGCGGATATCCTTCAGGAAAAGGCGCCCTGGAAATTCCATTCGCATCGAAGATCATGACGATCTGCGATATTTTCGATGCACTGACTGCCTCTGACAGACCTTACAAAGCGGCGGTACCTGCAGAGTTTGCGCTGGACATTCTCCAGAAAGAGGCAAAAGCAGGCGCTATCGATCAGAGTTTGATCAACGTTTTCATCGAAAGTGCTGCTTACAAGACCATTGAAGGAAAGAGCAATTCAGAAGGATACAACGGCGGGCTTCATTACAACCATCATGTGTGTGATTTTGATCTGCATGTAAAGCACTAGCTTGCCATGGCAACAGAAATCACATCGTCATCCGGAACGAACCGATCCTTGCGAATAGTCGTTGTCAAGACGGGTGATTCCTTGCATCGCAACGCAGCATGAGCCACAGCAAACACTTCTTCCGTATGGCGCCAGAAAAAGAATCGCCCTCTGTTGTTGAGGCGATGCAGCGTTCCAGCAGGCAGAGCAGCAGCAATACCTCGCAAAGAGTTGTGCAAAGTGGATACCTCACACCCTCCCTGCCAAAAGTGCACAGGCATCCTCAATTTTTGCAAGTCCAGGTGCAGCGGAGTCATTGCCAGAACCGCATCCCGTGAGACGCCAGTAGCGCCGCATCTCACAGCCTCCAATCCCACCTCGATCAACTGATTGCTGATTCTCGGATTTTCAAGCAGCTGCCTGTCGGGGTAGGCAAGGGACTCACGCAGACGCTGTATGTAGTGTTCTGGATTGGATTTGCGTAGCAACAGCCGCAGACTTACAGTCCCCTGCAGGAACGTTCCAAACAACCTTCTCAAAAGGCTGCAGAACAGGCCAGACTGACCACCACAGACTGGCAACTGACTGGACAGCCCCAGCACCATGGCAACGCGATTGGGCGCCATAGACGCAGTTACCAGCGCTATACCACACCCCGCCCCAGTGACGAGGATACCAAAGTGGTCGCAATCCAGGTGATCGGCAAGTTGCAGAATGTCCTCAGCACAGGACTCCCTGGTAAAAGCGGCATGCGAATCTGATTCTCCGACACCGGGACGATCCAGCGCCACAAGTCGAAATCCCTTTCGACGCGCCTCGACATCAAAAAAGGCAGCCTCCAGACGCGAACTTTCGGAGTCATGTACATACAGCAAGGGGAATCCTCTGACAGCACCATACTCAGCGTACGCCAGTTGCCTTCCGTCATTCAGGTTGAATCGCTGAGCTGCACCGCGCTCGGAGTGTGCACTTCGTGTATCGCTACGGGACTGAGTAAGTGAATGCGAAGTCATGTTTACCTTGGGTGGCCCGAGGGGAGATGCGTCAGCTCTGCCCGGTGACCTGGAGTTCTGGTAGCTGGCGTACATCATAGGTGGGAATAATTCCCACGTCAATCAGCCCAGAGCTCCTCCACTCACCATAAACATGTGGGAACAATTCCCACCCTTGCGATATACTGACCTCATGAACCTCTCAGATGACAGCGTCAACGCACTGGGGCAGCCTCCCGCCGCACTAGTGTCTGCACTCCGGAAGATTTTGCGTCCGCTGGTGCGACTGCTGCTTTCCTATCAGATCACTTACCCCTATTTGATCAACCTGCTTAAATCCGTCTATGTCGAAGTCGCTGACCAGGAGTTTCAAGTCGACAGCAAACGCCAGACCGACAGCCGCATCAATCTTCTGACCGGTGTGCACCGCAAAGACGTCAAACGCCTGCGTAGCGAAGCCGCCGACGATCGCAATACTCCCCGAAACGTTTCTGTAGGTGCTCAAGTTATTGGCGTCTGGCTCGGATCACCAGAATTTCTGGACGACACCGGCGCTCCCCTGCCGCTGCCGCTGCGATCAACCTCCAGGCCTGTCCTCGGCAAGACCTTCGATGATCTTGTGGAAATCGTCTGCAGGCAGGACATTCGCCCCCGGGTGATTCTTGATGAATGGTTGAATCTGGGGATTGCCACACAGGACGACGCCAATCGAGTTGTCTTGAATACCGGGGCATTCACACCTGCAAAAGGATTTGACGAAAAGGCGTTTTTCTTCGGCAAGAATATTCACGACCACATCAGCGCGGGCGCGCACAACCTGCTCGGCCACTCGCCTTCCTATTTCGACAGAAGCGTCTATTATGACAACCTCAGCCTGGAGTCGATTCAGACGCTGACCGAGCTCGCCAGGGAAACCGGCATGAATGCCCTGACCACCATGAACCGCACTGCGCTGCAATTACAGAAAAAGGACATTTCCGGTGAGGACAGACACCATCGTATGAACTTCGGTGTATTCCATTTCAGCGCAGATCTGCCAGCACAACGAAGTTCAGACGAGGACAGCCAAAATGCCTAGAGCCATTCTCGCCTTGCGCCGCTATCCAGCGACCATGCTGCTCGCGATAGTGCTATTCCTTGCCACCCTTGTCATGACGGCAAGCAGTCTCGGTACCGTTGGAAGTGGCGGTGGTGATGACGGTGACGGGGGCAGTGGTATCGGAGGGACTGGCAAGTCGGGCGAGTTCGGAGGCAGTGGCTTCGGCGGAACAGGCGGTCCTTCTCCCTTTTTCACGTCCGCAAATGATATTGAACAGCATGAAAATGCTGCTCCCAATCACGTTGGAGATCCAGCAATCGCAGAGGTCAAGACAGAACTCACTCAAGCGCTGGAACAGAATGCGTTGACGCAACAAGCGCAAAGCAATGCGGTCAGCTTCGATGACATAGCGCAGGAAGTGATTGCGATAGAATCCGATGAACAATTGACACAGCAGCTGGCCGAAGCGCCACCGCAGGTACAATTACCAATTGAACGTCAGGAGCCACCTGCCGAGATTGCGGGCACCGAGCCACAGCCCCTCATCATTGAGACTGTCACTCCCTTGGCGGAACAGCATGCCGTGGCTACTTTCGAAACGGCCGAGCAAGCAACGCCAGGCATGCTTGATGCAACAGTGGAACCCTCTGTAATTCCAGCAGAAGCAATGACTGTTGCCCATGAATCGGAAGAAGAAGAGTCACAGGAAAACATCGCACGCGACAACATGCCGGAACGCATTCAACGACCGGACCTGCCACCGTTTCAGAGAATCCGACCAGTAGAGCGCCCTTCTCTGCTACCCAGTCGGGTGCAGCCCATGCGCATCTGATTGCGGGATGTCGATCGTCTTACCAGCGGTAGCCGAGTTGCGCTCCCACTGCGATGTCGGGACTGTCCTGTGTAAAGCCCTTTGCGGTGTAGAACATGACAGACCACGCCGGGACAGGCGACCAGGAGAGATACGGCAGAATTTCATGCGTTTCACCCGAACTGGTCGATGCAGCCTCCCGAAAATCGTAGATCACGCCATAGCTCCAGCGCTCGCTCAGGGGCTGCGAAAACCCAAGAGACACAAGACCTGAATCGGACATCTGGTCAAACAGCGTGGATTGCCCGCGGAATTTGTATCCCAGCGTGCCGAACAGAGTCGTAGTCCCGAGCAGCTTGTAGACATCAAGCTGCACACCGTAATCTACCTCCCCCGTCCCATGTCCTGCATATTCATCGGCCGTCGGTAGCTTGACCTCGAAGCCCAGATCCATGAATACCGCATTTTCTGAATAGGTCGGCCATTGGTAGGTGGCAGAAAGCAACGTATCGCCGACACCGCGCGTCCTCGTGGTCTGCAAGTCTTGCTCAAGTTCGACAAACTCGGTGCGGCCGACACCGCCAACATTCACCAGCACATTGCCATAGCCGGAGATCTGCAGGTGCGCCGCTGACACCTGCAGGTTCCAGTTGCCAACGCTGCGCTCATAAGACAGGGGAATGAAGTAGATGGACGTGTCATCAGGCAGACCATAATCACCTGTACTGAAGTAGGCGCCCGTCGCAACATTGTTTGGCAATGCAGGCACATTCTGCGCACTGCTTGCGGAGGAGTGAAATACGGCGGCAGCAACCGGTATGGCAATCACAAACCTTAACATTGAGACGTCTCCTGGTGGCAAGGCAAAGTACCGACCGCCACTGGGGATGTCAAAGTTTTCACGCCGGATGCCGACACTTCTGACATGGAAAATGGTGAATGACCACCAGGGATTCGAAGCTCATCACAAATTTCCCACGGAATTAATGACCTGCGTTTGAAAAATGATTTATTACAGGTAAAGTTACGACAATAAATTAATTATTTCGTCCAGAACGAAATTTTTCACGCAGTAACGGGAAAAAACCAAAAACAGCAGTGCCGCACCAGGCACTGTCACAGATTGTCAGCAATCAGCGACCATCTGCGCGCCGCCTACCTGCTTGGCGTTGGCAACTATCTGAGTGCCGACGAAATCATCGGCTTCGATCTGGGCGAGTACGGCATTCTGGCAACAGCGAATGGCGTGGCCGGAGGCTTCGCGGGGCTTTTCGGCGGGCATGCTCAACGCAGAGGCAATTCCAGCAATTATCTGCTCGCCGACAATGCCCTCACAGCAGATTCCTGGTACGACGACTCGCAGTTTCATATTGACCGGCCACAACAGATTTTCCGTAAAGGCGGGGCAAACCCGACTGTTGTCACCAACGTGGGTGGACTGGGAAGTCTGCTCACGTGGGGAGAATGGGATTCGGAATCCGGGGCCCGGATTGTTCGCGACTCACTGAATTCAACAGACTCTGAGCTGACCCAGGATGCCTTCTGGTTCATTGCGACACCCAGCGCCCCAGGGCAGCTGGCAGGCAAATACGCAAGTTACTCCTCGGTGCTCGCGGCACAGGGTGGCGGCAACGAGGGAGAAATCAACAGCGGCAATCTCAGCACATTCGGCTTCACACTGAATCTGGATACCGGTGCCATCAGCAACGGCAAGTTGAAAATCTACACCGGCGACAATATCTGGACTACCGCTTTCAATGGTCAGGCCCGCAGCAAGACCGGCACCTTCGGACCGTTTATCAGCCTCAGTATGAGCGGCACCAGCCTCAAGGCAGGCGTTGACTATCAAAGCACCAATATCAGCGGCAACATCGGCGGAATGTTCATCAACAGTGGCAATCAGGCCGTTGCAGCCTTTGCGTTCAAGAACGATGAGGGGGCTGGCCAATACGTCAGCGGAACCGCCGCGCTAGGCAAGGAAAACCTGACGGTTGACTGGGGCGACTGGAACAATTCGACCATCGCCAATCTCAGCGGAGCTATTGAGACAGACGCAAACAACCTGTTTGCCGGCTTGCAGTTGACTCCGGAGTTTGTAATCAACCAGCTGAAGGGAGAGTGGCGATACGGGTTGTCTGATGGCTCCGGGTACGGGACCGGGTCTTCCGCAGGTACCTTCAGCGATGTCGACGCCCGCTTCGATATGGACTTTGATGACGGCACCATCACCAATGGTCACCTGGAGGTAATCTCAGGCACGGTCGCGCAGAAATGGCACCTTCACTTTAATGGTGTCATCAATGCCTTAGGCGTGAGATTGGACCCTGACTACGGCAGCCTGACCATCACCGATGTAGGCACGAGCGCCAACGTGCCACTGATCGGCGGTGCATCCGCGAATCTCGGAGGCGCGTTCACGGGTGCCAATGGCAACGGGTTTGTTGGCGCATTTGATCTCCGCGACTCTGCCCCGACCACTCCGAACTCGGTACAGGGAGTGTTCACATTGCAGAAGGATTACGAAATTTCCGGCGGCTGCTGATTCAGGCAACGATACTCAGCCGAGCTGGTGAATCAAATCTCAGAATCCAGCTCCAGCGACGCCGAATTGATGCAGTAGCGCAACCCGGTGGGCGCAGGCCCATCGGGAAACACATGGCCCAGATGCGCCTGGCAATGGGCGCACAAGACTTCCGTGCGCAGCATGCCGTGACTGCGGTCTGTTTCTTCCTTCACATGACCGGGTGCCACCGGCTGCCAGTAACTGGGCCAGCCACTGCCGGAGTCGTACTTGGTGGCGGAATCGAACAAGGGGTTCGAGCACACCGAGCAGCGGTACAGACCCGGCGTCTTGCTGTTCCAGTAGCGGCCGGTGAAAGCGCGTTCCGTGCCCTTCTGGCGCACGATGCGATAGCCCTCTTCGCCAAGGCTCTGGCGCAGTTCCTCTTCGCTGCGGATGCGTATTTCGGTGTCCTTCATGCCCTGCTCCTCAATGCTGTACTCGCAAAAACAGCCCATTCTGTGCGCTGTCAATTTCGCTGCGGGGGTTTACAATAGCCGCCCTGACGTCCGCTGCACAAGGCATACGGCGCAATCCATTCGCACAGATCACCCTCAGGGACTGTGAAGGCAGAGAATCATCGCTATGAAGAAGATCAGGCAGTCCGACAAGCTGAACAAGGTC
This sequence comes from Klebsiella pneumoniae, assembly GCA_945877175.1. Lineage (GTDB taxonomy): Bacteria > Pseudomonadota > Gammaproteobacteria > Pseudomonadales > Pseudohongiellaceae > UBA5078. Next base: position 25,241 of record CAMCRC010000012.1, read on the forward strand.
TGTTACGACATCCGTGGTCCGGCACTGGTGGAAGCCAAGCGCCTCGAAGAAGAAGGCCACCGCATCCTCAAGCTCAACATCGGCAACCCGGCGCCCTTTGGCTTCGAGGCACCCGACGAGATCATCCAGGACGTGATCCGCAACCTCTCCAATGCCCAGGGCTACAGCGATTCCAAAGGCCTGTTCTCTGCGCGCAAGGCCATCATGCAGGAATGCCAGCAACTGCAGATCAAGGGTGTCGACATCAACGACATCTATCTGGGCAACGGCGTCAGCGAGCTGATCGTCATGGCCATGCAGGCCCTTCTCAACAACGGCGACGAAGTCCTCATCCCTGCCCCGGATTATCCCTTGTGGACGGCCGCCGTGAGTCTGGCAGGCGGCACCCCCGTGCACTATGTGTGCGACGAAGCCGCTGACTGGTTCCCGGACATCAAGGACATTGAAAAGAAGATCATAGCCAACACCAAGGCCATCGTGATCATCAACCCCAACAATCCCACCGGGGCGGTGTACAGCAAGGAGATTCTGGAAGACCTCATCCGCGTGGCCCGCAAGCACAAGCTGGTGGTGTTCTCGGACGAAATCTACAGCAAGATTCTGTACGACGATGCCAGGCACATTCCCATTGCGTCTCTGTGTGACGACCTGTTCTTCATCACCTTCAATGGACTGTCCAAGGCTTACCGCCTGGCAGGATTCCGCTCCGGCTGGATGATTCTGAGTGGTGCCAAGGACAAGGCGGAGAACTACATCGAAGGCTTGGAGATTCTGTCGAACATGCGGCTGTGTGCCAACGTGCCTGCCCAGTTTGCCGTGCAGACAGCACTGGGCGGCTACCAGAGCATCAACGAACTGATTCTGCCCGGCGGACGTCTGCGTGAGCAGCGCGATCTGGCGTGGAACCTGATTACCTCCATCCCAGGTGTCAGCTGCGTGAAGCCCAAGGGCGCAATCTACATGTTCCCGAAGCTGGACCCGCAGGTGTACCCCGTCAAGGACGACGCGAAATTCGTGTTCGATCTGCTGGAGAAGGAAAAGATTCTGCTGGTGCAGGGCAGTGCCTTCAACGTCACGGACACCCAGCATTTCCGCATCGTGTTCCTGCCCAACAGCGACGTGCTGACGCAGGCCATCGGCAAGATCGAGCGCTTCCTGTCCCGCGCGGAATTCTGATCAGTCAGACCGCGCTACCTCCCATTGAAAGCCCAGTGCCGTCACTTGCGATGCAAGAGCGGCACTGACTCTCCCCTCCTCCATCCCGGTCACCTGCAGGGTGTAATGCGCGAACTCGCGCCGCTCACTGATGCGTTTGCGAATCGCGTCGAACAGGTCTGCCCCTGGTTCTGACGCGCGCAATTCCCTATCGATCTGCGCCACTGGCAAGGCCGCTCGCAGACAGCGTGCCAAGGCCAACTCGTCGGTCCCGGCTCCGCCAAGATCGACCTGCAGTGTCACACGCTCCGCAGCCGCAGCAGGCACCGCACGCGCATCCGGCAACGCGAAATGCTGCAGGAAATCCCGGTAATTGCGCTCACTGGCACTCGCCTTCGCTTCCACGCTGTAGCCTGCAATATGCGGAGTCCCCAGGGCCACGTGTTGCAACAAGGCTGAAGAAATCTCGGGCTCGTTCTCCCACACATCCAGAATGCAGTGAAGATCATTGCGACGCTGCAAACGTGCCAGCAGCGACGCATTGCACACTACGCCACCGCGGGCCGCATTGATCAGCACAGTGCCAGCCGGCAAGGAATCGATGCGCGCCCTGTCCAGCAGGTGCCGGGTGGCGTGCGAAACATCGCGCGTCAGCGGCGTGTGCAGACTGATGATTGATGCCTGCAGAGCCTCTTCCATGGAGCAGAATTGCACGCGGGAGTGGCGGCCATCCCGACGGCTCTCCCTTTCCACGAAGGGATCACAGACCAGGGCCTCAATGCCCAGTGTGTGCAGCGCGGTGTGCAAACGCGAGCCCACCTGCCCGAAGCCGATAATGGCCACGGAGCGCCCCTGCAGAGTGAGATTGCCTCGCAGCACCAGCTCGGCAAGGCTGGCAAGACAGTACTCCACCACGGCATTGGCATTGCTGCCGGCCGCTTCAACCACGGCGATGCCCTGCTGCGCCAGCCAGAGCAGGTCCAGGTGATCGGTGCCACTGGTGGCCGTCGCCACAAAGCGCACGCTTGAGCCTTCCAGCAGCGCGCGATCCACCCGCGTAATGGAACGCACCAGCAGCACGTCGGCATCCCGCACATGCTCTCGTGCTATGGCCCGGCCAGGCATCAGCAGCAGCTCACCATGGCAGCGATAGAGAGCGGCCACCGCCACAATGTTTTCATCAGCAACGATTTTCATGCGGGGTCTCCTGCGGCTGCTGGCTGCAAACCCTGCAACAAGGTTAGAAAGCGCTCGCGTGCGAGCTCCTCAACAGCCATTTGCTCCAGCAGCGCAGCCACGCCCTCCACGTCCGGGCGTTGCCACTGCAAGTCCGTGATATCTGCCTGCGAGAAGCCTTCAGCAGGGTCATCGACATCCTCAACGATAGTGGCCAGTGTGCGGCTCAGGCGTGCCTGCGCTTCGTGACGGCGCAGCAGATCGGCCCCCTTGCTGGCACCGCGATAGCGCAGACTGCCCACGTCCTGCAGATTCTCGTAAAGCAGTGGAATGGACTCAAAGTGTTGCAACAGGCTCGTGGCAGCCACCGGGCCGATGCCGGGCACCCCGGGAATGCTGTCCACGGCGTCACCTACCAGCCCCAGGTAGTCGGGAATCTGCTCGGGGCGAATACCGTACTGCCGTTGTATGTCTTTGCGGTAGCGACGGGTGTTGCCAGTGTAGTCCCAGAGGTGGTCCGCATCGCTGTGCAGCAGCTGGGCGAGGTCTTTGTCGCGGGAGACGATGCAGATGGGGTGCTCGCGCTTGTTCTGTTCGCGGGCAGGGCCCGCTCCCACAGGGGCAAGGCCCGCTCCCACAAGGGCAAGGCCCGCTCCCACAGGGGCAGGGCCCGCTCCCACAGACGCCAGCGTGCCAATGATGTCGTCGGCCTCGTAGACCTTGCTGCCCCACGCTGCCACGCCCATGAGTGGCGCCAGCGCCGCGCAGGCGTGCAGTTGCCGCGCGAGTTCCTCATCAGGCAATTCACGGTTGGCCTTGTACGCCGGGTACAGCGTATGGCGGAAGCCGCAGAACAGACTTTCGTCGAAGGCAATGGCGATGGACCGGGGGCGGGTCTGGCGCAGGAAGCGGTTCAGAAACTGAGCGAAGCCGAAGAAGGCACTCAGGTCGCGGCCATCTTTCGAGAGCACTTCATAATGCGGCGAGAACCAGGCCTGAAAGATGTAGATGGACGCATCCACCAGGTACAGGGGGTCAGTTGGCCGCGGCGTCATGGCGTCAGGCCTTGCGGATCAGATAATGGTAACGATCATTGTGCTGTGAACTTTTCAGCAGCTCATGGCCCAGAAACAGACAGAACTTCGGCACGTCGCGCGTCGTGGAAGGATCCGTGGCGATGACCTCCAGCACAGCGCCCGAGGCCATGTCTCTGATGCGGTTGTGCAGCAGCATCACGGGCTCGGGGCAGAACAGACCGCAGGCATCCAGTTGGACAGTCGGCTCGGGAACAGCAGAGGTATTTTCGGTCATGCAACGCACTCGCTCTGGCAATGGCGCCCTTCAGCGCAGGCTGATCAGGGAACAGGTCTCGGTCTGGGTGTCGAAGCTCACTGCGACATCGCCACGCTCCAGCTGCCGGCGCAGCATGCTTACTTTCTGCGCCAGCGTGTACTGCTCATGGCCATAGTCGGTGCCCTCACGCGTGGCGAATTCCTCGAGAATTGCCGTCACGGTATCAGGGGCCAACTGCTGCCACGGAATCTGCATGGAAGGCCTCAGCCGATGTTCGTGATATCGATGGGTGTGGCTTCATCACTGATGGCCTTGAGACCCGAGAACGGGAACAGGCGCGGATCAGCCAACTGAGAAGGCGCCACATTGGCAATGCTGCGGAAGATGCTCTCGACGCGACCGGGGTACTCGCGGTCCCACTGCTTGAGCATCTCCTTGATGGTGCGCCGCTGCATGTTCTCCTGGGTGCCGCAGAGATTGCACGGGATGATCGGAAACTCCTTCAGCTTCGCATAGCGCGCAATTTCCTGCTCGCTGCAGTAGGCAAGCGGACGAATCAGCACGTTCTGCTTGTCGTCACTGAGCAGCTTGGGAGGCATGGCCTTGAGCGTGCCGCCGAAGAACATGTTCAGGAACAGCGTCTCGACGATGTCTTCACGGTGATGGCCGAGGGCCACCTTGGTGGCACCGATCTGTTTGGCATAGCTGTAAAGACTGCCCCGGCGCAGACGTGAACACAGGCCGCAGAAGGTCTTGCCCTCGGGCGTCTTCTCCTTGACGATCGAATAGGTGTCCTGCTCGATGATGTGGTACTCCACGCCAAGCTTGCTCAGGTAATCGGGCAGGACGTGTTCAGGAAAACCCGGCTGCTTCTGGTCAAGGTTCACGGCGATCAGGCGGAAATCGATAGGCGCATGCTTCTGCAGACTCAACAGGATGTCCAGCATGGTGTAGGAGTCCTTGCCGCCGGACATGCAGACCATGACATAGTCGCCCTCCTCGATCATGTTGTAGTCGGCGATGGCCCGCCCCACGTCGCGCCGGAGATTCTTGTGGCTGCGGTTGAGCAGACGCTGGCGGCGCAGGGCCTGGCTTTCTGCGTCGGCGCTGGCGGCAGGGGAACTGGAGATGTCTGTCGTCGTCATTGCGTCACCTGTAACATTCATGCGTAAAAACGGGAATCTGCGGCCGCCATGGCACGCAGTCCTGCAGTGGGAAAATACAGGGGGCCAAGCGCGGCGCGGCGGTCGGCCTGGGCGCAGAAGGCGCGCGCGCCCATGCTGTCAATATAGCGCAGTGCTCCCCCTCGAAAGCGCGGAAAACCAAGTCCCAGTACCAGACTCATATCCGCCTCGACAGCCGTGTCGACGATGCCGTCTTCCAGACAACGGGCGGTTTCCAGGCACATTGCCAGCATCATGCGCTCGACAATCTCGCCTGCGGTGAACTGTCGCGCCGGGCCTTGCACCACGCGGATGCGGGCCAGGCAGTCCTCGTCCAGCTGCTTTTGCAGGCGGCCAGTCTTGTCTGCGGTGTAGCGATAGAAACCCGAGCCTGTCTTCTGCCCGAGCTGGCCTGCCTCGAACAACAGTTGCATCGCGCTTTTGAATTCGTAGTGCATGCGCTCCGGGAAGCCGGCCGCCATGACGGCCTGAGCATGGACGGCGGTGTCGATGCCGACAACATCCAACAGCCAGGCCGGGCCCATCGGCCAGCCGAAGGCTTCCATTGCTGCGTCAATCTCGCGGTAGTCCGCACCGTCCCGCAGCAGCATGGAGAAGGCCCCGAAATAGGGAAACAGGATGCGGTTGACGAGAAAGCCCGGGCAGTCCCTTACCACGATGGGCGTCTTGCCCATGCGCTGGGCGCAGGCAACGGTCGTCGCAATGGCGGCTGCGCTGCTGTGCTCGCCGCGAATGACTTCCACAAGCGGCATCAGCGGCACTGGGTTGAAGAAGTGCATGCCGCAGAACTGCTCCGGCCGCGCCAGGCTGCGGGCTAGTGCCGTGATGGAAATGGTCGACGTATTGGAGGCCAGCACTGCTCCCGGAGCGAGCCGGCTTTCCACCTTTGCCAGCACTTTCTGTTTGACGTTTTGATTCTCGACCACTGCCTCTACCACCAGATCGACGCCGTCGAAACCCGTGTAGTCCAGGGTGGGCTGGATGCTGCCCAGGACGTCCTGCGCAGTGCCGGCGCTGAGGCGGCCCTTCTGTACCTGCTTTTGTAATAGTTGTCCTGCTTCTTTCATACCGGCATCCAGCCCCGTCTGCGCGATGTCCTTCATCACGACCGGCAGACCCTTGAGCGCTGCCTGATAAGCAATGCCACCGCCCATGATGCCGGCGCCGAGCACTGCCACGCGTTTGACGGGCAGTGCCTGAGCCTGCCATTGCCGGGTCTTTTGCCGCAACCATTGCTCACCGGTGAACAGGCCGATCAGGTTGGTTGCCACATTGCTCTGGGCAAGCGCGACAAAACAAGCTGATTCAAGCTCCAACGCCTGGGCAGCGGGCAACAGCACACTCTGCTCCAGGCTGCGCTGTGTCGACAGCGGGGCCGGGTTGTGAGGATTGCGTGCAGAGTGCAAAAGCGCGTGGGCCTCGGCCAGGACCTGGCTCAGCCCGGGCCCTTCCTGCGCAACGGCTGCCTGTTTGCGGGCGCGACGTGCCTGCCAGTCTGCGGGCGACTGCAGGGCCTCTTCAAGGTACTCCAGCGCGGCATCCATCAGCAGATTGCTGTCCACCAGCGCGTCGATGGCACCCGCGGCCAATGCGTCTGCAGCGCTTTGCGAGGTGCCGGACAGTATCCAGGACAGTGCCGGCTGCAGGTCCATCACCCGCGGAGCGCGGACTGTCCCGCCAAAGCCAGGACAAATGCCCAGCCCCACTTCCGGAAATCCGAATACGGCCGCCTCGCTGGCCACGCGATAGTCGGTGGCCAGACAGAATTCGAAGCCGCCTCCCAGTGCCTGGCCATCCACCAGACACGCAGTTGGTATGGGCAGTCCAGCCAGCGCCGTAAAGAGCGCATTGCATTGCAGCCCCCACGCCTTGAGGACTTGCGCCGGTTGCTGGAACAAGCTCGCAAACTCGGCGATGTCGGCACCGACGATGAAACTGCCTTTGGCACTGCTGCACACCAGACCACGCAGATCGCTGGCGCCGACAAGCACCAGCACATCACGCAGTTCGTCCAGCGTCAGTCGGTTGAATTTGTTGACAGCAGAGCCCTGCAGATCGAAACACAGATGGCCGATGCCGGACGCGAGGCGTGTCAGTTGCAAGGCATTTCCGTGGTACATGGGGGCGACTCCGCCGTGCGTGAAAGTGGCCGGCATTATAGTCAAACTCCTGAGCCATAGACAGGACGCCGAGGGCAGCTGTGCCTTGTCTTGCCGGCCTCGCTTCCATCAGAATAGCCCGTAAATAACGCTAGGAGAGGCAGTCAATGAAGTTTCCGAGTTTCACAATTGCAGCCCTGCTGCTGTGGTCCGGTTGCACCCAGGCAGCCGAACACGCCACGATCGTGCTGTATCACCATATTTCCGAGTCCACACCGCCCTCCACCAGCGTGCCCCCTGCCCGTTTCCGGGAGCATATGAATCACCTGCGGGACAACGGATTCAATGTCATGGCGCTGCCGGCACTGTTGTCGGCACTGCAGTCCCGCCAGCCTGTGCCCGACAAGACCGTGGCCATCACGTTTGACGATGGCTACATCTCGATCTACGACACCGCCTTTCCGATGCTGCAGGAGTACGGCTTCCCGTTCACCGTATTCATCAACACGCAGCCCCATGACGACAATCAGCCGGGTTTCATGAGCTGGGCGCAGATACGGGAGATGTCTGACGCAGGTGTCACTATCGCCAATCACACGGAGAACCACCCGCACATGGTCGACGCACTGCCTGGAGAAGATCAGGCAGGCCGCACAGCGCGACTGCGTGAAGAATTCCTGCGTGCCCAGGCGCGCATCAAGGCCGAGACGGGCCAGGACCACCGATTCATGGCTTATCCCTATGGCGAATATGACCTGTCCAACAAGGCCATGATTCGGGAGCTGGGATTCATCGCGCTCGGGCAACAGTCCGGAGCTGTGGGCTTCGATTCAGATTTTCTGGCCCTGCCCCGCTTTCCGTTTGGAGGCAGTTTCATCGAGCTCAGCGACTTCGCACAAAAGGTGCAGACCTTGGCGTTCCACCTGCTGCAAGTCGACCCCGAGGACACAATCACCGATAACACCAGCCCCGACGTCACGCTGCAGTTCGCCCCGGGGGATTTCAATTTCCGGCAGGTAGGCTGCTACGCAGGCGGTCAACCCATGCAGATGGAATGGCTGGATCAGGAGAACGGGTTGGTGAAACTGAGCACGGAACAGACCTTCAACTTGCGGCGCTTCCGCTATCTGTGTACGGCACCGTTGCGGGATTCGAACCGATTCTATTGGTATTCGAAGGACTGGACGCGCTCGACGCCCGCCAATCGGGACTGAAGATCAACCACGCTGGTCGTGCTTGTGCAGCTCATTGATGCGAATCATGTCGCGTATCTCGGCTACATAGGCGCGGCCACGTTCCGAGTAGCGGGTCAGTCCGTCGGCCAGCTGGTGGGAATTCAGAGGCTTGTCATGCAGGCGCATATGGGCCCGCAACTCGCGGAAATACTCGTAGGTGGGATTGGAATTCAGATTGCGGTAATAGGCCTTCACGGCGGCATGGACGGAGGCAAAGGCGCGTACTTCGTGGCTGGCATCATCAGCACGTTGACCAGGGATCAGTCCACAGCCCTCATCGAAACACCATTGTCCAAAGATATTGTTGCCTTCCTTCGCAAAACGCGACGTGCCCCACGCCGATTCCGTTGCTGCCTGTGCCAGCGCAAGAGACGGGGGAATGATGTCTACCCGCAGCAGCAACTCCTCCACCATGTCGACGATCGGCAGGTCATTGCGGGGAATGCGGTACTCGGCGGCGATCAGGTCAAGCGCATGGCGCTCGGCAGGACTGAGCAGAGCGCCTCCTGCCAGAATGGCGCGAAAATCCAGCAGCCGCTCGCGACTTCTCAGAATGTGGACATTTTCTTCTTCGATATAGGCGTGGAAATAGGAAAAGAACGCGTCCTTCTTGGCTTCTATGCTGGTGATGGCTTCGAAATCGGGCAAGGCTTCGCGGGTCTGTTCTGCACTTTCGACAGGCCGCGGCAACACTTCCTCAGGGCTGTCGCGCCAGGCGCGCAGCTGCAGGGCAGCAATCAACGCCAGCAAGATAACTCCCGTGCACACCTGTAAAAGTGTGGAGGTGCGGGGATATGCAAACAGTCTCAGAAAGGACAAATCAGGTACCGTATTGTCGTAATTGGTGAACAAAGTCAGCGCGACCCTACGCGAAAAGGCCTGTTTTTGCAAACCAGCGGGGCTTATTAGTGCTTGCCACCCGCACACTCAGGAGACCGCGGCGCTACTCCATTCTTTCGCGCCCACTCCGCCGGCGTATAGGTATGCAGCGCAAGGGCGTGTACACCTTCATTGAGCTGAGTCGTCAGCAACTGGTACATCCGCTGATGGCGCTTGACAGGCCCCATGCCTTCGAACTCGGGTGACACGGCAGTGACCTTGAAATGCGTCTCGGTACCCGGCCCGGCGTGCTTGTGACTTTCGTTGAGGATATCGAGATGTTCCAGCGCCAGTGCAGCGCGCAGGTTGAATTCGATACTGTTCTGCATGTTCATGACTGAGTCCTGTCGGGCGTGTCGGAAGTGCTGAGGATGACTTCGAATGGCGCCAAGTGTCGAGCCTTGGCGGCATGAATTCAAGTCAGGCGTCTGCCTGATGCCAGCGCATTTGCTGAGCAAGTGCAGGCGTCTGATGCTAGAATCCGCGCACTTTTTCTGCAGCGGACACGACTTACATATGGCAATTTCCTGGTATCCCGGGCATATGCACAAGGCCAACAAGGAAATGGCCGCACTCATCAATGACATCGATGTGGTGATCGAAGTGCTGGATGCCCGCATGCCGCAAGCCAGCTCCAACCCCCTGCTGCAGTCCATGCGTCAGGGCAAACCCTGTCTGCGCATTCTCAACAAGGCCGACCTGGCCAACCCCCACATTACGCGGGACTGGCTGGATCACTTCAATCGCGAGCCACTGTCATTCGCCGCCAGCAGTGCCAAAGACAAGCGCATCGAAACCGCCGATGTGCTGTACCTGTGTCAGAAGCTGATGCGCAAGGCCAACGCAGGCAAGCCGGTCCCGGTCGTCAACCCCACGGACAATCCTGATGTTGCCGCGCTGCGCGCCTGGAAGCAGGAGCACAAGAAGCACCAGATCCTGATCGTTGGTATTCCCAATGTCGGCAAGTCGTCCATCCTGAACCAGCTGATCGGCAAGAAGATTGCCCGCACGGGCAATGAGCCCGCCATCACAAAGGGGCAGCAGCGGGTGCGGTTGAATGACCACTGGTACCTGGTGGACACCCCCGGCGTGCTGTGGCCCAAACTGGAAGATCAGGCGGCCGCGTACCGCCTTGCCCTGTCCGGCGCCATTCGCAATACCGCCATGGAATTTACCGATGTGGCGCTGTTCAGCGCGCAGATGCTGCTGGAGCAGTTTCCCCAGCGACTGCGCGAGCGTTACGACATGGAGACGCTGCCACCAACAGGCGAACAGTTCATGCAGGCTCTGGCCCACAAGCGCGGCTGTGTGCGCAAGGACGGTGACGTGGACTGGCACAAAGTGGCGGAACTGCTGATTCATGATTACCGCGCCGGACGGTTCGGCCCCATGAGTCTTGAGCGCCCTCCCGTTGCGCAGCCGACGCCAGCACCAAACGCAGACTGATCGCGTTTCTCAAGCGCAGGCTGATCGGCTACCATACCGCCCTCGTCAAACCCCACACGGAACACCCCGAACTCCATGCCGAAATCCTTCTTGTTTGCCCTCGGGCAGCGCTGGTTGAGTGAAACCGAGCCAGAGCTGGGCCTGGGCATCGTCACCGACCTCGACCACCGCACGGTCACCATCGCCTTCCGTTCCTGCGATCAGCAGCGCCGCTACGCCCGGCAGCAGGCACCCTTGAGCCGGATCGTCTTTGCCACTGGCGACACCATTACCAGTTGCCATGGCGATGCGTTGACCGTCATCGAAGTCAGCATCCACAAAGACACTCTTGTCTATCACGCCCATCTGCAGGATGACCCCAGCCAGAGCATCAAACTGCCCGAGGCCTTGCTCAGTGACACACTGATTCTGAACAAGCCACTGGAGCGCCTGTTCGCAGGGCAGACCGACGCCGCCCAATGGTTCTACCTGCGCAAGCACACCCTTGAGCGTCTGGCCGACATAGAGCGCTCCCCCGTGCTGGGCCTGTGCAGCGGGCGCACCGATCTGATTGCACACCAGCTTTACATCGCCTCGGAAGTCGCGGCGCGCTATGCGCCACGGGTGATGCTGGCCGACGAAGTGGGCCTGGGCAAGACCATCGAAGCCGGCCTGATTCTGCAGCAGCAGCTGGTCAACGGCCTCGCCAGCCGCGTGCTCGTGATCGTGCCGGAACCCCTGCTGCACCAGTGGCTGGTGGAAATGCTGCGTCGCTTCAGTCTGCACTTCAGCCTGTACGACGAAGAACGCTGCGCCGAGATTCTGGAGGCCATGGCAGAGGACGAAAACAGCACCCGCAACCCCTTCCTGGAAGACCAGCTGGTGCTGACCAGCGTGGACCTGTTTCATCGCCAGCCCGCGTGGTATGAGTTCGCCCTCAAGGGCGAATGGGACCTGTGCATCGTGGACGAAGCGCACCACCTGCGGGACGACGCCACCCCGACTCCAGTCAACCCCCGGCGCAAGCAGACCACCGACTATGCGCTGGTCAAACGAATTGCCGACTCGGCAAAAGGTATCCTGCTGCTGACGGCCACGCCCGAGCAGATGGGCCAGGAGAACCACTTCGCCCTGCTGCAGCTGCTGGATTCCAACCGTTTTACCGACTACGCCTCCTACAAGGATGAGCACGCGCACTATCACAATCTGGCCGCCACCATCAATGCGGTGGTGAGCCGCGAACCGCTGGGTGCTGCGCACACGACGCAGTTGCAAAGCGTGCTGGCGCGCCATCACAGCGCGGAAGGCATCGAGCAGCTGCTGGCTCCGCTACTGCCAGGCGCCAGGGCCGGCGCGGCAGACAAGGACATGGCGCGGGAACAGCTGATCCGCATGCTGCTGGATCAGCATGGCACTGGCCGCATCCTGTTCCGCAACACACGCAAGTCGCTGACGGGCTTCCCCAGCCGCGAAGTCAATGTCTACCCGCTGGATTTGCCCGAGGCCTATGACGAGCTGCGCAAGCTGCGACCCATGTCCCTTGACACCCACCTGAAGCCAGAGATGGCTTACATCAGCGCCAGCGCGCTGCTGGATGAAGAAGAACAGGCCACCAGTCTGCCCTGGACCTCCATCGACACGCGCGTGAAATGGCTGGTGGAATTCCTGCAGAGCAAACGTGGCGAGAAGGTCCTGTTGATCTGCGCGCAGGACGTGACGGCCATCAGTCTGGAGAAATACCTGCGGGTCAACGCCGGCATCCGCAGCAGTGTGTTCCATCGGCACATGGACCTGATCGACCGCGACCGCGCCGCCGCCTACTTTGCCGGCACCGAGAGCAGCGCCCAGATTCTGGTGTGCTCCGAAATTGGCAGCGAAGGGCGCAACTTCCAGTTCTGTCGCCATCTGGTGCTGTTCGACCTGCCCCTGAACCCCGACCTGCTGGAACAGCGCATCGGGCGTCTGGACCGCATCGGCCAGAAGCACACCATCCAGATTCATCTGCCAATCTTCGATGGCAGCGCGCAGGAAGCCTTGTTCCAGTGGTACCAGCAGGCATTGAATGCATTCGCTCAAGTGGCGCCAGCAGCCTACCGCGTGTATCGCGATGTGCAGGAACCCTTGCATGCCCACCTGCTGGCCTGCGCCGCGAATACCGAGGAATATCAGCAATTCCTGGCGGATGCCCAAACCAGCAATGTGGCCCTGAATCAGGCGCTGGAACAGGGTCGTGACCGACTGCTGGAGATCAACTCCTTCAACCGCCCGCGTGCAGAGCAGATCGTCGCGCAGATTCGCGAGTTCGAGTCCGGCTGCACGCCCGAGGCGTACATGAAGGAGGCGTTGGACGCCTTCGGTATCCATTACGAGCACAATTCCGACAATAGTTATTCGATTCAGCCTACGGAAGAGATGATCGTGCCGGCTTTCCCAGGACTACCCGACGAGGGTCTGGGCGCAGCCTTCGACCGCCAGCTCAGCCTGCACCGGGAAGACCTGCAGTTCCTGACCTGGCAACACCCCATGGTGCGTGGCGCCCTGGACATGGTGCTGGACTCTCCACAGGGCGGGGCTGCCGTGAGCTTGCTTGCAGCGCGGGACAGCAAACCTACCGGGCTGGATGACCAGGAGCTGGTGGTGGAAGCGGTCTATCGCATCGTGGCACCGGCGCCGCGTCGGCTGCAGATGGCCCGCTATCTGCCGGCCACCAGTTTTTTCTTCACACTGGTGCCAGAAGATGCCGAGGAGCGCAGCAAGCCTGTAAGCCTTGACCCCGTGCGGGCGAAACTGCGTTTCATCGACAAACATGACGCAGCAACACTGGTGTCGGAGAATCAGTCCCAGATTGCCCAGTTGCTGCAGCAGGGCGAACAGATAGCGCAGGCGGCCATGCGCACGACAGTGGCCGATGCCACTGCGGCCATGCTGCAGACCCAGACGGCCGAGATCAAACGGCTGGTGGCATTGAAACAAGTCAACCCGAACGTCCGTGATTCCGAACTTGCGTATCTGAAAGAACAAACGCTGCAACTGCATCAATGCATGAAACAGGCGAGTGTCGAACTGCTCGCTGTCCATGTTGTCTTCAAGGCGTAAACGCAGCCCAGCCCATTACCGGAGTGAACCGCATGATCAGCACAGCAGGCACCGCGACACCAACCCGAGCCACCGCCATGCCCATGGCCGTGCACCCCGCTTTCGAATGGCTGCGCAGTCAGCCCATTCCCACGCTGAACGTGGTCCTGGAGGAATACCGGCATCGCGCCACGGGGGCGCAGTATTTCCACCTTGCCAGCGACGATCCGGAGAATGTGTTTCTCGTGGCACTGCGCACGGTGCCCATAGACTCCACCGGCGTGGCCCACATTCTTGAACACACCGTGCTGTGCGGCAGCCAGAAGTACCCGGTGCGCGATCCCTTCTTCATGATGATTCGCCGCTCGCTCAATACCTTCATGAATGCTTTCACCAGCAGCGACTGGACGGCTTACCCGTTCGCCAGCAAGAACCGCAAGGATTTCCAGAATCTGCTGGAGGTCTATCTGGACGCCGTGTTCTTCTCGCGCCTGCACGAGCTGGACTTCGCCCAGGAAGGCCATCGTCTTGAATTTGCCGAGCCGCAGAATGCCGACAGCGCCTTGCAGTTCAAGGGCGTGGTCTACAACGAGATGAAGGGCGCCATGAGCTCCACGAACTCGCTGCTTTGGCAGACGGTGAGCAAGTATCTCTACCCCACCACCACGTATCACTACAACAGCGGTGGCGAACCCGAGCATATTCCCGACCTGAGCTATGCCGATCTGAAGGCTTTTTACGAAACCCACTATCACCCCAGCAACAGCGTACTGATGACGTATGGCGATATTCCTGCCATCGAGCATATGGCGCGTTTCGAGGAGCTGGCCCTGTCGCGCTTCCAGAAACTGGACGTGCACATTCATGTGCGAGACGAGAAGCGCTATTACGCGCCGGTGCATGTCACCGAGAGTTACCCGCTGCGGGAAGAGGAAGACGAGGAAGAAGGCGGCAGCGACAAGACCCACGTGGTCATGGCCTGGCTGCTGGGCAAGAGCATTGATCTGCAGGAAATGTTCGAGGCTCAGCTGCTGTCGAGCGTGTTGCTGGACAACAGCGCCAGCCCGCTGATGAATGTGCTGGAAACCTGCGGACTGGGCTCCTCCCCCTCGCCCATGTGCGGCCTGGAAGATGGCAATCGCGAGATGAGCTTCCTGTGCGGCCTGGAAGGCTGTGCCAGCGACGCCACGCCGAAGGTCGAAGCGCTCATTCGCAGCACGCTGGAAACCCTGGCACAGGACGGCGTGCCGCTGGAGCAGGTGGAAGCCGCCTTGCATCAGCTGGAACTGAGCCAGCGCGAGATCACCGGCGACAGCCACCCCTATGGGCTGCAACTGATCATCGCCAGTCTGTCCAGCGCTGTGCACGGCGGCGACCCGCTGAATGTGCTGGATATCGACCCGACCCTGGCAAAATTGCGCGAACAGATCAAGAACCCGGACTTCATCAAAGGCCTGATCCGCCGCACACTGATCGACAATCCGCACAACGTGGTGCTGACCATGACACCGGATGCGCACCTGGCGGCCCGGCAGATGGAAGCCGAAGTGCAGCGTCTGCAGGCCATCAAGGACAGCCTGAGTGCCGAGGCTGCGCAGGCGATACTTGCCCGCAGCCAGCAGCTCACGGCGCGTCAGGAGGCCGTGGATGACCCGTCTCTGCTGCCCAAGGTTGGCCTGGAAGATGTGCCCGCTGATCTGCCCCTGCTGACAGCCACCCAGACCAGCATCGGCAGCATGCCCGTCAGCTTCTATGCCCAGGGCACCAATGGTCTGTGCTATCAGCAGATCGTGATCGAACTGCCAGCACTGGATGACGAGCTGCTGCGGATACTGCCCTATTACGCCAGCTGCCTGTCGGAGTTCGGCATCGGGGCTCAGAGCTACACCGACGTGCAGACCTGGCAGTCCAGAATCAGCGGCGGCGTGAATTGCTATGCCAATATCCGCAGTCGACTGGACGACGAGCAGCGCACCCATGCGATTCTGGTATTGTCCAGCAAGGCTCTGCTGGCCAACCATGATGCCCTTGCCGACCTGCTGCACCAGACCTTCACGCAGGTACGCTTCGACGAAGTCCAGCGGCTGCGCGAGATCATTGACCAGATTGCAGCCCGTCGCGAAAGCAGCATTACCGGTCAGGGCCACTCGCTGGCCATGACCCTGGCCAGCAGCGGCATGAGTCCGACCGCACGCCTGAGCCACGAGTTCACGGGACTGGCCGGCATTGGTACATTGCGCGCCATCGGCAAATCGCTGAAGAGCGATGTCGATGCCGCCGCCCTGCTCGGCAAATTCCGCACGCTGCACCAGCAGGTGCTCAATGCGCCCCGTCGCTTCCTGTTGGTGGGTGAAGCCGCTGCACAGGATATGCTCACAGCCAGTCTGCAACAGCACTGGCAACAGAGTGCACCGCAGCCAGCGACCTCCAGCTCCCTGGTGCTGCCCCCTGTCCGGGAGCAGGTGCGGCAGATCTGGACCACCAATACCCAAGTGAATTTCTGCGCCAAGGCCTATCCCACGGTACCGGCGGCACACCCCGACCACGCCACGCTGGGTGTGCTGGCAGGGTTCATGCGCAATGGCTTCCTGCACCGCAGCATCCGGGAACAGGGTGGCGCCTACGGTGGCGGTGCAGATCAGGACGCCAACTCAGCGTCCTTCCGTTTCTATTCCTACCGCGATCCGCGTCTGGCCGATACTCTGCAGGACTTCGACAGGGCCATAGACTGGGTGCTGAGTGACGCCCACGAATGGCGTCTGGTGGAAGAGGCTATTCTCGGCGTGATCAGCGCCATGGACAAATCCACTTCGCCGGCTGGCGAAGCGAAACAGGCGTTCTACAACGACTTGTTCGGACGCACTCGCGAAGCACGCCTGGCCTATCGTCAGCGCGTTTTGCAGACCCAGGTGGCAGATCTGCAGCGCGTCACGCAGATGTACCTGCGGCCGGAACAGGCCAGCATCGGGGTGATCAGCAACAGCAACAATGCGAAAGCCGTGAAGAGTCTTGGCTTGGAGGAACGTTCAATCTGAATGATTTTCTCTAAATATTTCAATCAGTTGTAGATTGTGAGGAAATTACCTGAAAAATATATCAGAGGCCGTGGAACTAAGTCAGGGGCATACAGTCTGATTGGTTGTAGGTAGATTGCAGACAAAATTGTGGGTTTTGTTTCGTTTTATCTCTCCCTTGATAGTAGTCAGTTAAGCCCGGTCCTTTGACCGGGCTTTTTTTTGGGAGCGAATTCATATTTGCAGAGACAGACTCACTCGCCGCGCTGGGCCATGATCGTGTCGTAGGCCGTCTTGATCTCATGGGTCTTGCGCTTGGCAATCTCCATCATCTCTTCCGGCAGGCCTTTGGAGACGAGTTTGTCAGGATGGTGCTGACTCATCAGTTTGCGATAGGCCTTCTTCACCTCGGGCGTCTCGGCACCGCTTTCCAGTCCAAGCACCTTGTAGGCATCCTGCAGTTTGTCCTGTGGTCGCGCGTCAGTACTGAAGCGAAACTGCGCGTTCATGCGCATTACCAGACGATCATACTCGGCCTGCGACACCCCAAGACTGACTGCTATGCCATCCAGAACGCGCCGCTCCGCCGGGTCCATGGCGCCATCGGCCAGCGCCGTGGCTGTCAGAATTTCCAGAAACATCTGGATCAGATTGCGACGGCGCAGGCATTCTCGCCGGAACTGCTCCAGCACCTGGGCATAGGGGAACTGCTCCTGCTTGCCCTGCTCGAACAGGCCGATGGCCAGCTTGCGCTGTTCGGGCTGCAGGCGCATCTGATCCATGACCTGCTGCGCCAGAGAGATTTCGTCCGGACTGACACGGCCATCGGCCTTGGCCACGTGTCCCATCATGGAGAACACCGCCGTGAAGAACGCCGTCTGCACCCGCTCGTTGCCCTGTGAGCCCAGTGCCGGGTCGGCATCCACTCCCGCCATGCCCTTGTCGAAATAATTGCCAAGAGCGGCACCCAGCACCGCGCCGAGTGGTCCGCCCATCACGAACCCGAAGGTCCCACCCAATACCTTGCCCCACCAGTTCATGCGTTCACCTGTCTTCAACTGAATATGCGTTGCCACCAGCTCTGCCGTAGCGCCGGGGCACATTTTTCGTATTGCGCCTGATAGCGCTGCGCATTGCGCTGCACCGTGGCGGCGACCTCCAGCAACCAGGGCTTGTCGGCATACGAGCCACGGGCGAAACCGGTATTGCCTTCGTGATAGGCCAGATACAGATTGCGGGCATCGTCCCGGGCAAGGTTGTTGCGCCGGACGCTGTTGGCGTTGTACCAGCCCACGAAGTCCACGGCATGGGCGAAATTGCTGCGCCGTGCAAGGCGGTTGCCTGTGGACTCGCGATAGTCATCCCAGGTGCTGTCCAGCGCCTGCGCATAACCGAAAGCATCGGAAGGCCGTGGTCCGGGGATCACGCCCAGAATGCGGCTGCGGGCAGGCCTGGCCCGGGAGCGGAACCCGGACTCCTGATAGAGAAAAGCCATGGAGACCCCGACGGGCACATCCCAGCGCCGCTGACTCTGCTCCGCGGCGTGGAACCAGGCACGTTGATCGTCGAAGAGCGAACACACGTTGTCGACACTGCGGGCCGGGCTGCTCAGACAGGCACTGAGTGACAGAGACAAAAGAATTATCAGAAGGGCAGAACGCATGTCGCCGGGTCTCCGGTAAACGTGACAAGCGATGGACCGGCCGGCTGCACTGTTCACTTCCCGTGCTCCGCCAGAAAGGCCATGAAGGCATCTTCGTCCATTACTGACACTTCCAGTTCCACGGCCTTGTCCAGCTTCGAGCCTGCACCGGGGCCGGCGATGACCCAGTCGGTCTTCTTCGACACACTGCCCGCCACCTTGGCTCCCAGGGACTGCAGATGAGCCTTGGCATCGTCACGGGTCATGCGCTCCAGCGTGCCTGTGAGCACGAAGATCTGGCCGGCCAGCACGTCGGACTGCGCCACCACGGCCTGGTCGGCCCAATGCACGCCGGCGTCACGCAAGCGGGTGATGACATCGCGATTGGCGGCTTGCTGCAGAAAATGCGCCACGCGCGCAGCGACGATGGGACCGACATCTTCGACGGTCTCCAGGGTCGCGGCATCGGCGGCCAGCAAGGCCTCGAGACTGCCGAAGTGACTCGCCAGGGCCAGCGCCGTGGCTTCCCCCACCTCGGGAATACCCAGACCAAACAGAAAGCGCGGCAGCGTGGTGCTGCGGGCTTTGTCGATGGCCGCTATCAGGTTGGCAGCCGACTTGTCGCCCATGCGCTCCAGCGCCGCCAGCTGGGCATGCTGCAGATGGAACACGTCGGCCACATCGTGAATCAGGCCGCCATCCACCAGCTGCTCCACCAGCTTGTCGCCCAGGCCTTCAACATCCAGCGCGCCCCGCGCACAGAAGTGCCGGATGGCTTCCTTGCGCTGCGCGGGACACACCAGCCCGCCGCTGCAGCGAAACAGGATGTCGCCATCGGGCTCCACCGCAGAGCCGCAGGCGGGGCACTCCGCAGGCATGTGAATCTCGCTGCGCTTGGCATGCGTCTCGGCGCTGTGCGCGACGTCTTCCACCACTTTCACGACCTTGGGAATCACATCGCCGGCACGGCGAATGATGACGCGATCCCCGATGCGCAGGCCCAAACGGGCAATCTCGGCCATGTTGTGCAGCGTGGCATTGCTGACGGTGACACCGCCCACAAAGACAGGTTCCAGTCTCGCCACTGGGGTGATCGTGCCGGTGCGACCCACCTGGAACTCCACATCCCGCACCTCGGTAGCGACTTCCTCGGCCGGGAACTTGTAAGCCATCGCCCAGCGGGGCGTGCGGGCATTGAAGCCCAGCTCGGCCTGCAGCTGCAGCCTGTCCACCTTGATGACGGCGCCATCGATCTCGTAGTCCAGCCCATCGCGCCGAGCCAGCAGTGCCTGGGCGAAGGCCAGACATTGCGACACGCCCGTGACCGCCTGCAGTTCGGGGTTCACCACAAACCCCCATTGCTGCAGACACGCGAACGTGGCCGTCAGTGACGGCCAGACCAAGGACTCGCTGCCTTCCAGAATATTGGCGCCATAACAGAACATGCGCAGCGGGCGTGAGGCGGCAACGCGCGGGTCAAGCTGGCGCAACGTGCCGGCAGCGGCATTGCGGGGGTTCACGAAGGTCTTGCCGCCTGTAACCAGGGCCTGGGTATTGGCCGCTGCAAACCCGGAGCGGCTCATGTAGATCTCGCCACGCACTTCCAGACGTCTGGGCACGGCGGGCGTTTCAGCGTCAGCAAGGAAGCTGGCCGGCAGCCGCAAGGGCACATCGCGAATGGTGCGCACGTTGTGGGTAATGTCCTCGCCCGTCACGCCATCGCCGCGGGTGGCGGCACGCACCAGCACACCCTCTTCGTACAGCAGGCTGACAGCGACGCCATCGATCTTGGGCTCACAGCTGTAGGCAATCGCTGCTTCGCTGTCCAGCCGCTTCTTGATGCGGGCCTCGAAGTCCACCAGGTCTGTTTCATCGAACACTTTGGCCAGGGACATCATCGGGACTTCATGCGTCACCTGCGCAAAGCCGGACAGGGGAGCACTGCCGACACGCTGGGTTGGAGAATCGGGGGTGATGCACTGGGGATACTGCGCTTCGAGCTGCTCAAGCCGAGCGAACAGCCGGTCGTATTCCACATCCGGAATTTCAGGCGCATCGAGGGAGTGATACAGAAAGTCGTGGTGGCTGATCTGACGACGCAGGTCAGCCAGCGCCTGCAGGTCCTGCTGTGGGACCAGGCCTTGCTGTGGGAGCGGGCCTTGCCCGCGAACCTGAGCCTGCCCGACACCCTCTTCCTCACTCTGCTCTGAATGAGACCCCACTGTCATTTTGGCTGTCGCAACTGCCTGAGATCGAAGTCGCGCACTCGCTGGCGATAATGCTCGATGGTTTGCGCCGTCATCACGCTGCGATTGTCATCCTTCAAATCGGCATCCAGGGCGATGCGCACCTGCTGCGCTGCTTCCAGCATCTTGTCAAAGGCCTGCATGTTGTTGCCCACACTGGGCAGCGTCATGAAGAAGCAGACCCCGCGCGTGGAGAACTCACTGATTCTGTTGAGATCGAAGGTGCCCGGATTGACAAGATTGGCCACGCTGAACAGCAGGGGAGATCGTGCAGCGCCATCCACATGCCTGTGGAAAATGGCCATGTCGCCGAAGCGCAGCTGGTTGGCCAGCAGCACCTGCAGAAGGTCCACTCCGGCAATCTCATGATTGGGTCGGGCCACCACATTGAGCACCAGCACTTCACTGAAATCCTGGGCAGGCGCGCTGCTCGCGGCAGGCACTGCCTCCTGCAGGACTGGTTCCTGTGGGAGCGGGCCCTGTGGGAGCGGGCCCTGCCCGCGAACCTGCTCCCGAGCTGCCTTCTGCGGAGCCGGCTTCTCCATTCGACTGACTTTTTCCGCCGCCCGCTCTTCACGGTCAAACAGAATATCGTCGTCCGGATGATCCAGACTCAGCTCCTTCTGACGGGACTTGTCCAGCGGCTCGCGGGTCTTGCGGACTGGCGCCTGCACATTGCGCGGCGCAGAGACCTCTTCCTGATCATCGAAGCTGCCAAGCCCGAGCACGGGCTCCGCGCGATGGGGGCGTTCGTGGGACTCGGTGACATGGACAGACGTATCGTGGGCCGTGGTGCCCTTGCCGGAGAGTTTCTCGCCCGCCCATTGCAGCCAGCGGCGCGGACCACTTTTAACTTCGTTGTCTACCGGAGGCACTGCCTCGTCCTCGTACCAGGTGTCGGCACTGCTGGTAGCCTTCTCTTCGACAGAAGGAAGCCCGGACGCTCGCACTTCCTGCTCAGGCTCATCGGTGTTGTCGTCGCCATAGACACTTTCGAACTCTTCAGCCTCATATTCGTCGTCTTCGCCATCCTGATCTTCCTCCCAGGACTCAAAGTCCTCCGGGTCTTCAGAATCATCTGCCTCGTTGTCATCCGCGGCATCATCATCCCGGTCAGCGTCGTCGTACTGATCGTCATCGTCATCCTCGAAGTCGTCGTCATCCTCATGTCGCGGGTCGTCTTCGTAGTCATCATCGTCGAGATCGTCATCACGGTCGTCGTCATCGAGATCGTCATCGCGGTCGTCGTCATCGCGATAACCGGCAGCACTCATGGGCTCGCTGCGGAAGTCATCCTGCTCTTCGTACTGCTCCTCTTCGTACTGCTCGTCGTCTAGCGCGTCGTCAAAATACTCTGCCGCGTGGGTGTCCGGCGCTGGCGCACTCATGACAGCCGGGCTCGCTGCCTGCGCCGCCGCAGCAACGGCCGCCATGCGATCAATCGGGCGCTGCACCGGCTTGATGGCAGTGCGCATGCCATGCTTCTGACGGGCCGCGTTGCGGGCTGTGGCCACGCTGGACTGACGGGGCGCCTCTTCAAACGGCTCGTCCTCACCCACCGTATCCATCAACACGGGAATGGCCTGATCGCGGGACGTGAACTCAGAATTGCGGCGCACCACTTCATCGAAGGAACGCTGCACCAGGCGGGCGCCACCATTGGGAAGTTCGGACGAAAGCAGTTCGTCGGGATCGTACTGGGGGATGTTCTTGTCCAGCGCCATGCGCAATTGACCGCGACTGGCGCGCAGCGCCACATACAGGCCACGCAGGATCACGCCGACAATGGCGAGGATCAACAGCAGTATCAACAGTTCACGCAGACCCATATCCCAGCTCTTTCCTTAAGTCTTTTGTCTAATTGTCAGTTTTATAACGCAAAAACGCTGGCTTGTGAATCTGGCTTTACATGGCGGCCAATTCTGCTGCCTCGGCAATGTCCACAGCCACGATGCGGGATACGCCGGGTTCGTGCATCGTAACACCCAACAGCTGGTTTGCCATTTCCATGGTCAGCTTGTTGTGGGTGATGAAAACAAACTGCACGGACTGCGACATCTCCTTCACCAGATTGGCATAACGGCCCACATTGGCGTCGTCCAGCGGCGCGTCGACTTCGTCCAGCATGCAGAACGGCGACGGATTGAGCTGGAAGATGGAGAACACCAGCGCGATGGCTGTCATGGCCTTTTCACCGCCCGAGAGCAGATGAATGGTGCTGTTTCGCTTGCCCGGAGGCCGCGCCATGATGGTCACGCCCGTGTCCAGCAGATCCTCGCCCGTCATGTCCAGATAGGCATGGCCACCCCCGAAGACTTTTGGGAACAGCTCCTGCAGACCGGCATTGATCTTGTCGAAGGTTTCCTTGAAGCGGGTGCGGGTTTCCTTGTCGATCTTGCGGATCGCGTTTTCGAGGGTGACCAGGGCACGTTCCAGGTCATCGTTCTGGGAATCCAGATACACCTTGCGCTCGGATTGCTGCTTGTATTCGTCGATGGCCGCCAGATTGATGGCGCCCAGACGCTGCACTCGGCCGGCGAGGGCTTCCAGCTCACGCTCACAGAAGGCCTGATCCACGCCCTCGGGCAAGGTATTCAGCACAGTATGCAGGTCATACCGGCTCTCACGCAGCTGATCCTGCAGGGCTTCGCGCTTGACCATGTCGCCTTCGCAGCGCAGCCGGTGTTCCATCAGGTGCTCGCGCAGCGCGGCGGCTGTGCGTTCGCAATGCGCGCGCTGCTGCTCCAGGCTGCGCAGGGCGTGTTCATTGCCTTCGGCCCGCACCTTGGCGGCATTGAGCTGGGCCTCTACTTCCAGGCGCTTCTGCAGCAGTGCCTCCAGTTCCGCGCGCTTGAACTCCAGGGGCGCGTCGGACTCCTGCAGCTGCCGCGTCAGCGAGTCGATCTTCTCTTTGGCGCGCTGCACTTGCGAGGCCATGCGCTCCAGCGTGTCACGCACCGATTTCAGCTGGGATTGCAGCGACTGGGACTGCAGCGCCAGCTGATGGGCCTGATCCTTGTCGTGGCGAGCCTTCTGACGAATCTGATCCAGGGCTTCGCGGCGCTCGTCGCGCTGCTGCAGCAGGAATTCCTTGCGTTCGGTGTCCAGCTCCATGGCATCCAGGGCCGACTGCAGATTGGAGCGGGCCAGCGCCGTGTTCTCTTCTTCGATGGCCAGCTGGCGCTGCAGTTCGTCCAGCTCGTGCTGCAGGCGTTCGCGGCGAAGCGTGGTCTGCTCCACCTTCATCAGGCGGGCGCCCAGCTGGGACTTGTATTCACTGTACTGCCGGGCGGTCTGGGCAATCTGGCGCTGCAGATCCTCACGGCGTGTCTCCAGATCCCGCAAGGCCTGCCGGCCCAGAGTCTGCGCTTCCAGCAGCTCGTCCACACGGGACTGCTGCAAGCCGATGTTCTCTTCCAGGCGGGAAATCTCGCCTTTGCGCTCCAGCAGACCCGCCTTCTCGTCAGCGGCCTTGCGCACGCGGATCCACGACTTGCCCAGCCAGATGCCCTGGCGTGTCACTACCGATTCGTGGGCCGCGAGGCTGCCGCGAATGGCCAGGGCTGCTGGGAGATCGTTCGCCACATAGATACCGGCCAGCAAGGCAGCGCTGTCCCAGCTCGATTCGATGCGGGAGGCCAGGGTCTCGCGTCCGGCCGGCGCCGGCA
>CAMCRC010000013.1 GCA_945877175.1 Klebsiella pneumoniae
AGGACACGCCGTGAACCCATCCCTGGGGGCTCGGCTGCCGCCGTCCTGGCGGCAGACGGTCCTGCCAGGCACTGCCCGCCGCGCAGAGGCTGGCACCGCAGTACTCTCCGCGCCTCGATAGAGAGGCGGAGATGGCGCCACAAGTCCGCTTTCTTGCTGAAGTCGCAGGGGCGCAATGTTGCATCGCTGGCAACGAGCCTGAGCCTGGCGGGCCGAGTTCGGAGTTTGGCGCGACGAGCCTACAGGGACGTACTTGTGGCGTGTCCCGACGAACTCCGGGCTCGGCCCGCCAGGCCTGTTTCTGCCCGCAAGCACTTTGTGAGTGCCGCGCGCTCCCGCATGCAGTAAAATGCCGCGCAATTGAAACTTGACCAGCCTAATGGGGAAATGCATGTTTAGTAGCGAGATGACAATTGCGGAATTTGATCCTGAGCTCAGCGCCGCCATCAAGGCCGAAGCCGAACGTCAGGAACACCACATCGAACTGATTGCCTCCGAGAATTACGCCAGCCCGCGTGTCATGGAAGCACAGGGTTCCGTGCTGACCAACAAGTACGCCGAAGGATATCCCGGCAAACGCTACTATGGCGGCTGCGAGCATGTCGATGTCGTGGAAACCCTCGCCATCGAGCGTGCCAAGACCCTGTTCGGCGCCGATTACGCCAACGTCCAGCCCCACTCCGGATCCCAGGCCAATGCGGCCGTGTTCATGGCGCTGCTGAAGCCGGGCGAGACCTTGCTGGGCATGAGCCTGGCAGACGGTGGACACCTTACCCACGGCGCCAGCGTCAGTTTCTCAGGCCGCATCTACAAGGCTGTGCAGTACGGTCTGGACAGCGTGACCGGCGAGATCGACTACGCGCAAGTGGAAGCACTGGCCCTGGAGCACAAGCCCCGCATGATCATCGCCGGGTTTTCCGCGTATTCCCGCATCATCGACTGGCAGCGCTTCCGTGTGATCGCCGACAAAGTCGGTGCCTGGTTCGTGGTGGACATGGCGCACATCGCCGGACTGGTGGCCGCCGGGGTATACCCCAGCCCTGTGCAGATCGCTGATGTCACTACCTCCACTACACACAAGACTCTCGGTGGACCGCGCGGTGGCGTGATCCTGGCCAAAGCCAATCCCGAGCTCGAAAAGAAGCTGAATTTTGCGGTGTTCCCGGAGAGCCAGGGCGGCCCGCTGATGCACGTGATTGCCGCCAAGGCCGTCTGCTTCAAGGAAGCCATGAGCCCCGAGTTCAAGGCTTATCAGCAGCAGGTAGTGAAGAACGCGCAGGCCATGGCAACCACGTTCATTGCCCGTGGCTATGAAGTTGTGTCCGGTGGCACGGATGACCACCTGTTCCTCCTCAGTCTGGTCAAGCAGGGCATCACAGGAAAAGATGCGGATGCCGCGCTTGGTCGCGCCAACATTACCGTCAACAAGAATGCCGTGCCCAAAGATCCACTGCCGCCCTTCGTGACCAGTGGTCTGCGCATCGGTTCTCCGGCGGCTACCCGTCGTGGCTTCAAGGAAGCGGAAGTGAGCGCACTGGCAGGCTGGATCTGCGACATTCTGGACAAGATGGGCGATGAAAGCGTAGTGGCTGCCGTGCAGCAGAAAGTGATCGCTCTGTGCGAGCGTTTCCCGGTCTACGGCAAGTAAACGGCGGAGCCTGCGATGCAATGTCCGTTCTGCAATGCGCTGGATACCAAGGTGATCGACTCGCGGCTGGTCGCCGAAGGCAATCAGGTTCGCCGCCGGCGCGAGTGCATTACCTGCGCCGAGCGTTTCACGACCTATGAGACAGCGGAACTGGTGATGCCGCGCATCATCAAGCAGAACGGCAATCGCGAGCCTTTTGACGAGAACAAACTGCACTCGGGGCTGCTCAAGGCGCTGGAAAAGCGCCCGGTCAGCATAGAGCGGGTGGACGAGGCGATGAATCGAATCAAGAATCACCTGCGCGCCACGGGCGAGCGGGAAGTGCCGTCCCGCATCGTCGGCGAGCAGGTCATGCAGGAGCTGCGACAGCTGGACGAGGTGGCCTTTGTGCGCTTCGCATCGGTCTATCGCAGCTTCAAGGATCTGAATGAATTCCGCGCCGAGATCGACCGTCTGGCCAACGACAATTGAGTGTCCGGACCCTGAGATGAACAACAGCGCTGCTTCCTGGATGGACCTTGCCATTGAATCGGCGTCCCGCGTTTTCTCCACAACGCCGAACCCACGGGTCGGCTGCGTGCTGGTGCGGGATGGCGAGATCGTGGGCATTGGCCTGCACGAGAAACCCGGCGAGCACCATGCCGAGGTCAATGCGCTGCTGGCCGCCGGCGAGCGCGCCATGGGCGCCACAGCCTATGTGTCGCTGGAACCCTGCTGCCATTTTGGCCGCACACCTCCCTGCACCCAGGCGCTGATAGCCGCTGGTGTGACGGAAGTGGTGTATGCGATGCTGGATCCGAACCCGCTGGTGGCGGGCAAGGGCGTGCAGGCCCTGCGCGACGCCGGCATCACGGTCAGCGGACCACTGCATGAAGTCGAGGCGCGCCGGCTCAACCGCGGCTTCATCAAACGCATGAACGAGGGACTGCCCTTCGTGCGCTGCAAGATGGCAATGAGTCTGGACGGACGCACGGCCATGGCCTCGGGCGAGAGTCAGTGGATTACCGGGCCCGCTGCCCGCGCCGATGTGCAGCGTTTGCGCGCCGAATCCTGTGCCATCGTCACCGGCGTCAATACCATCCTGAGCGATGACCCTTCGCTGAACGTGCGTGCCGAACAGTTGCAGGACCCGCGCGCTGCCGTCATGCCGCTGCGTCAGCCACGCAGGGTCATCATCGACTCCGGGCTGCGCACGCCGCCGCAATCCCGCATTCTCAGCCTCCCCGGTGAGGTGTTGTTTCTGGTGGTCAATCCACACCTGCAGCAGCTGCAGCGCTTTTCCGGCAGTGCGGCGCAGATTCGTCAAATCGCGTCGCTGCCGGGCGGCCGGGTCGATCTGCGTGCTGCCATGCAGTGCCTGGCCCAGGACTACAGCTGCAACGAAGTCATGCTGGAAGCTGGCCCGACGCTGAGCGGGGCAATGATTCAGGCAGGGTTGGTGGACGAAGTGATCGTCTACATCGGCGCGAAGTTTCTTGGCAGCGATGCGCTGCCCCTGCTCAATCTGCCCGGCCTGCGTCATATGGCCGATCACATCGGACTGGAAATCGTGGACGTGGCCGGCATCGCCGGCGACTGCCGCATTACCGCCAGAATCTTCAATCGCTGACACAAGGAACGGAATATGTTTACAGGCATCATTGAAGCCCTCGGCACTGTCGATTCCCTGCAATTGCGTGGCGGCGAATGGCGCCTGAGTGTGCACAGTGCGGCGCTGGATTTCAGCGACGTGGTGCTTGGGGACAGCATCGCCGTCAATGGCGTCTGTCTGACAGTCACACGCATGGGGCATCAAGTGTTTGATGCCGATGTTTCCAACGAGACCCTGCAGCTGACTACGCTGCACAATCTTGGCAAAGGCAGCCGCGTGAATCTGGAGAAGGCACTGACGCCCGTCAAACGCCTCGGCGGTCATATCGTCAGCGGCCATGTGGACGGTGTGGGAGAATTGCTGGATCGTCGCCCTGACGGCGGCAGCATCCGCATGGACTTCCGGGCGCCGGATGCGCTGGCAAAGTACATTGCCCAGAAGGGTTCGATCTGCATCGATGGCACCAGCCTGACCGTGAACACGGTGAAGGGCGCCACTTTCAGCATCAACGTGATTCCGCACACCCAGGCGCAGACCATCGTTCAGGATTACCGCAGCGGACAGAAGGTGAATCTTGAAGTGGACCTCATCAGCCGTTATCTGGAACGTCTGATGCAGGGCGAACACGCCGCGGATGAACAGCACGACAGCAAGGCGGGCACATTGACCCGCGCCTTCCTCGCAGACCAGGGATTCCTGTAAATGAAACTGAATACTGTAGAAGAGATCATCGAAGACATTCGTCAGGGCCGCATGGTCATCCTCATGGATGACGAGGACCGCGAAAATGAAGGCGACCTTGTGATTGCTGCCGAGCGCGTGCGCACGGAGGACATCAACTTCATGGCGACCAACGCGCGCGGGCTGATCTGCCTGACTCTGAGCCGCGAGCGCTGCGACTTCCTGAATCTGCGCCCCATGGTCACCAGGAACAATACCCAGTTTCACACCAATTTCACCGCCTCCATCGAGGCGGCCACCGGCGTGACCACTGGCATCTCTGCCGCTGATCGTGCGCGCACGATTCAGGTAGCGGTGGCGCGTGACACCAAGCCGGATGACATTGTTCAGCCTGGCCATGTGTTTCCCATCATGGCGCAGCCCGGCGGGGTCCTGCAACGTGCCGGCCATACCGAGGCCGGCTGCGACCTGGCACGCCTGGCAGGGCTCACGCCTGCGGCGGCCATCGTTGAAATCATGAATGAAGACGGCACCATGGCACGTCGGCCAGACCTGGAGATCTTCGCGCAGAGGCACGGCCTGAAGATCGGTACCATCGTCGATCTGATCCAGTACCGCATCGCCAATGAGCGCACAGTGAGCCGCAAGGACTCGTGGCCGGTGCAGACCGAGCACGGCGAATTCGTGCTGCATACTTTCACGGACACCATTCTGGGGGGGCCGCACCTTGCCTTCACCATGGGCACCGTGGACGCGCGCGAGCCGACCCTGGTGCGGGTGCACATCGCCAATTCCCTGCGGGATGTGTGCGACGTGGTGAATCCGGCCTGGCCCAGCTGGTCCTTCAGCGCGGCGCTGGCAAGAATCGGCCGGGAAGGCCGGGGAGTGGCTGTGTTACTATCTGGTGACGAATACGCAGAGGACATCAACGAGACGCTGGTGAATGCCTTTGGCGACGAAGCCGGTTCCCCGCGCCGCAATCGCAAGGGCAACGATCTGACCATTGGCACGGGCTCGCAGATTCTGCGTGACCTCGGCGTCGGCAAGATGCGCCTGCTGAGTTACCCGGCCCGCTTCCACGCCATTTCCGGATTCGATCTGGAAGTGGTGGAGTTCGTGCCCTATGACGAAGATTTTCAACCCGCTGCGAGTGCGGATCCGGCCTGAGTTGCGCCGCGCACTCCGAGCACACGCCCATTGCTGAAAAGGTGAGAAACACATGAGCTCTATCAAGACCATCGAAGGAGATTTCCAGGGCGGCTCCGCACGCTATGCCCTGGTCGTGGCCCGCTTCAACAGCTTTGTCGTCGACAAGCTGGTGGAAGGTGCTCTGGACACACTGCGACGTCATGGCGTGAACGACGCCGACATCACCATCGTCCGCGCCCCGGGCGCCTGGGAGCTGCCCGTGCTGACGCGACATGTTCTGGCGGCCGGCACCTGTGACGCCGTGATTGCACTGGGTGCCGTGATTCGTGGTGGCACGCCGCATTTCGAGTATGTGGCCGGTGAGTGTGTAAAGGGACTGAGTGTCGTGAGTCTGGACAGCAATGTTCCAGTGGCGTTCGGCGTACTGACCGTTGACACCATCGAGCAGGCCATCGAGCGCGCGGGTACCAAGGCCGGCAACAAAGGCGCAGAAGCCGCACTGAGTGCGCTGGAAATGGTCAGTGTCATCCGCAAACTGGGCGCCAAATGAAGACAGCCACTCTCCTCCCTCTGTCCGGTCAGACGACGCCCGAGCCTGTTCTGCCACAGAACAGCGCGAAGAAAAAGCTGTCCGACAGGCAGAAGGCGCGACGCATGGTGCTGCAGGCGCTTTACCAGTGGCAGCTTGCTGGTGCGCCGGTCACCGATATTCAGGCCGAATTCCGCGGCTACTATCAGGGAAAAATCGACTGGGCTTACTTCAATGAAGTGTTTCCTGCCATTCCGCCCCGTGTGACCGAGCTGGACGCCGCGCTGACGCCGCTGCTTGACCGGGAGATGTCGGCGCTGGACCCCGTTGAACTGTCAGTGTTGCGATTTGGCATGTATGAACTGCTGCACCGCATCGACGTGCCATACAAAGTTGTCA
Organism: Klebsiella pneumoniae; assembly: GCA_945877175.1. Taxonomy (GTDB): domain Bacteria; phylum Pseudomonadota; class Gammaproteobacteria; order Pseudomonadales; family Pseudohongiellaceae; genus UBA5078. The sequence goes on from CAMCRC010000013.1 coordinate 5,998, forward strand.
TCAACGAATGTGTGGAGCTCGCAAAAGTGTTCGGCGCTACCGACGGACACAAGTACATCAATGGCATTCTGGACCGGGCTGCCCGCACGATCCGCACTCTCGAAGTGTGAGAGCGCGTCTGCCACTGCCGGCCAACTTCACTGCTACACACACTGACCTTAGGCACTGAGGCCTGCCACCTTGGCATCTGACGAATTCGAGATAATCCGTCGCCACTTCAATCGGAGTGGTCTGGCGTTCGCAGTGCCCGAAGTGCCGCTGGCGATTGGCGATGATTGCGCGCTGCTCGCATTGCGCCCAGGCACTCAGCTGGCCGTGTCGATGGACATGCTGCAGGAAGGGGTGCACTTTCTGCCGGACTCAGATCCGTTTTTGTTGGGACAGCGTACTTTGCTTGTGAATTTGAGTGATCTGGCTGCCATGGGTGCTCGGCCCGTGTGCTTCACGCTGGCGCTGAGTCTGCCGCGTCACGACGTTGCCTGGCTGAGTCAGTTCAGCGCCGGTCTGGCAGCTGTTGCAGCTGCGCATCACTGTCCTCTTGTGGGCGGGGATCTCACGGCAAGCGCAGCCGACAGTGCTGGCAGGCCCGGCGCACTGACGCTCTGTGTGCAGGTGCACGGCGAGGTGCCGGCCGGGTCGGGTCTGCGACGCAGTGGCGCGCAGGTGGGTGATGGCATCTACGTGACCGGCACGCTCGGCAACGCCGCCGCAGGACTGCGCGTATTGCGCGACGGGGCATGGCCCGCGCTTGATCCTGTACTGCGAGGGACGCTCGTACGGGCATTTCACGTGCCGGAGTCCCGAGTCGAGGCCGGGCTGGCGTTGCGAGATGTCGCCACGGCGGCAATTGACCTGTCTGATGGTCTTGCCTCGGACCTTGTGCATGTGCTGACCGCGAGCGGTGTCGCTGCCCGCATCGATCTCGATACACTGCCGCTGTCCGCCGCGCTCTGCGCCGCCGCAGGCTTTGACGAACGAACGCAGCTTGCCCTGGGTGGCGGCGATGACTACGAATTGTGTTTTACCGTGCCGTCGGAACGAGAGATCTCCATGCGTGCACGAATGGCAGACCTGCGGACACCGGTGTGCCGCGTTGGCGAGGTGTTGGCGGGCAGTGGTGTGCAATGGTGGCGCGGTGGCGCACAGCAGACCCTGAGCGTAAAGGGCTACAATCATTTCGCCCATAAGGACCAGGAGCAGAATCTTGATTGAGTCACGCAGCGCCACGCCAGCGTCTGTCTGGCGCAACCCAGTCCATTTCGCTGCCTTTGGTTTCGGCAGTGGTGCTGCACCTGTCGCGCCAGGCACGTTCGGAACGGCCATGGCGGTGGTGCTGTATTTGTTGTTGCCAGCCATGAGTCCGTGGATCTACGCGACTTTCGTGCTGCTGAGCTTTGTTGCAGGCGTCTGGCTGTGTGGCACTACCGCACGCGATATCGGCGTGGAGGACCACGGCGGGATTGTGTGGGATGAGTTTGTTGGTTACTGGATCACGATGTTCATGGCTCCCGCGGGCTGGTGGTGGATCGTGATTGGATTTTTGTTGTTTCGCCTGTTCGACATTGTGAAGCCCTGGCCGATACGCTGGCTGGATCGCAACGTGGCTGGCGGATTCGGTGTCATGATTGACGATGTGCTGGCAGGCTTGATGGCTTTGCTGTGCCTGCAGCTGATCGCCAGGGTTTCAATTTGAAATGAGGATGGACGCAGTGCTTGTAAAATTTGTGGCTGGGGCAAAACTGCCGACGGAATGGGGCGAGTTTACAATTCATGGTTTCGAAGATCCGCGGACTGGCAAGGAGCACATCGTGCTTGCCATGGGCGATCTCGACAACGGCGAGCCGGCGCTGTGCCGCATTCATTCGGAGTGTCTGACCGGCGATGCCCTGTTCAGTCTGCGCTGTGACTGCGGGCCGCAACTTCAGTATGCCATGCAGCATATTGCCCGGGAGGGCCGTGGCCTGATTCTGTATCTGCGCCAGGAAGGGCGTGGCATAGGCCTGCTCAACAAGATCAAAGCCTATTCCCTGCAGGACGCTGGCGCCGACACGGTGGAAGCCAACGAGCAACTGGGGTTTCTGGCCGATGGCCGGGAATACTCGATCTGCCGGCCCATGCTGGAGCACTTCGGAGTCCGCACGCTGAAACTGCTGACCAACAACCCGCGCAAGGTGCTTGCAGTAGAGTCCCTTGGGTTTACCGTCACTGAGCGCATGCCCATTCACACAGGCTACAACTCGCACAACCAGGGCTATCTGGCAGTCAAGGCCAGCAAACTGGGGCATATGCCCCGGCTGGATGACTGAGCTTCAGGCAGGGACATCAGTACGCGAGTGCCGATTTCCCACCGCCATTTTCCGCCGTAGCGCCTGCCTGCAATTTCCGCAGTACGTCTTCCATCTCGGTCAATGAAATCGGCAGGCCCAGGAAATACCCCTGAATGTAGTCACAGTCGAAGGTGCTGAGCAGGTCGATGTCGGCTTGTGATTCGGCGCCTTCCATGGTCACGAGCAAGCCGTTGGAGTGGCACAGCTCCACCAGCGGCTTGAGAATCTGCCGGTTGCCGCGCTTGAGTGTCTGCTCGATGAAGCGCTTGTCGAACTTCACCATTTTGATCGGGTACTCCACGATGCGCAGCAGCGAAGTGAATCCGGCCCCGAAATCATCCAGTGCCAGCATGTAACCCGCGTCAGACAGTCGGTTCAGAAATGCGCTGGCATGGCTGGTGAACTCGATGTTCACGGTTTCGGTAATCTCCAGCTGGATGTTGCACGGAGCAATCTCGAAGCGCCGGGCATAGCGGTCTAGTACTTCGGTGATGTTGCTCAGTTGCAACTGTGCGGACGAAATGTTCAGCGACAGTTTGAAGTCGCGGCCCAGCAGGTTGCGGATTGCCGGGTAGCTGGACAGCCCGGTGCGTATCACCCACTCATCAATCATCGCGAACACGCCGCATGACTCGGCAATTGGCACGAACTCGTCCGGCTCCACGTTGCCCAGCAGGCGGGCGCGCATCTTCCACAGCAGCGCGGGCTCCAGCTCCAGACCCACCAGGAACAACATCATCACCACGCCGAACTCGGCGAAGTGCTGCAGCGAGACCACGTCCACCGAGAACACGCCGAGCAGGGGGCTGATGGCGATACCGGCAATGAGATAGCCGAGCACCGAGCCCAGTTTGAAGCGCGAGGCCAGGGGCACGGCGATGACGCCGGCGCACAGGAAGACGAAGGTGAGGAAGAGGTAGTCAGTCATGATGGGCTAAAGCCTACCCGATTCGGGGGGGGTGGGAGCGAGCCCTGCCTGTTGCGGCCGAGCTTTGCCCGTAGGAGCGAGCCCTGCTCGCGAACAGCCGCGGTGAGGTTAGTGCCCCCAGGCTCCGGGCAGGGGGCACCCCGTTCTGCGACTGACCCGCACTCATCCTGAGTGCCCTCGCATCACAAAAAGCCCAAGGTCTTTTTGCTCACTCGGTGCGGGTCTTTCATGTCGCTGAACGGGCTGCCCCCCGCCCGGAGCCTTCGTTAGGCACAGTGCGGCGGCTGTTCGCGAGCAGGGCTCGCTCCCACGGGATTGCCAGCTGGTGCTCAGCTGGACACTATGGCCGCGCCAACCCTGTGAAAAAGTTCGCGGGCAAGCCCGCTCCCACCACCACACCGGGTTATGATGCGGCACGCTCCTCACTCATTGCGGAACACCCATGCCAGCCATTGCTCCGGATATCTTCAGCCTTGTGCCCGTCCTGCTCGCCCTCGTCATCTCCATCAGTCTGCGCAATGTCATCGTCGGGCTCTTCACCGGGCTGTTCGCCGGCGTGCTGATGATCGAGGGGCCGGCGCTGCTCGACGGGGTGAGCGTGATGGTGCGTGACTATCTGGTGCCCCAGGTCACAGACAGCTACAACGCCGGCGTGCTGGTGCTGCTGGTGTTCATCGGGGGCTTCGTGGCGCTGATGGAACGCTCGGGCGGTGGCGGGGCATTCGCGGCGAAAGTGGCGCGCTTCATCACCACGAAGGCACGTCTGCAGATCTCGGCCTGGATTGGCGGCGTCATGATCTTCTTTTCCGATCTGGGTACGCCGCTGATTGTAGGCCCTACCTTCCGTCCTATGGCCGACCACCTGCGGGTGTCCCGCGCCAAGCTGGCATGGATCATCGATTCCACCGCGTCGCCAGTAGCGATTCTGGTGCCCTTCATTGGCTGGGGCGTTTACATCATGAGCTTGCTGGAACAGCAGTTCACCGCGCTGGGTATCGAACAGTCCGACTTTCAGGCGCTGGTTGCCGCGCTGCCGTTCCAGTTCTATGCCTGGCTGGCGGTGCTGTCTGTGCCTTTGATGGCATTGACCGGCGTGGAGTTCGGCCCGATGGCGCGTTCGGAGCGCCGTGCCGCAGAGTCGGGTCTGACGCCGGAGGAGGCCGCAAACGCGACACTGAATGCGCCGCCGCAGGGTGCTACCGACAAGGCGCGGGCGTCCTTCATCTGGCTGCCGCTGCTGGTGCTGTTCATCGTGCTGCTGTGGACCCTGGTCCCGCTGGGATTTCCCTTCGGGCGGGTGAGTGGCGCCGACTTCCGTGCCGGGTTGTCGACGGCTTATCTGAGCGCGGCGGTCGCGCTGATTCTGCTGATGGCGTTCGCAGGGGCGCAGCGCGTGATGGCCAGTGTGCAGGTGTATCTGGAAGGCATGAGCCGCATGATGCTGGTGGCGGTCATGCTCTTGCTGGCCTGGGCCATGGGCGACATGACCACGGCGCTGGGCGGCGATGTTTACGTGGCCACGCTGGCGGCCGAGAACGCAGCCCCGTGGGCGCTGCCGGTGATGATCTTTCTGGTGTGCTGCAGCATCTCCTTCGCCACGGGCTCGTCATGGGGCACCTTCGCCATCATGCTGCCCCTGGCGCTGCCGGCCACTGTCGCCGTCGATGCACCGCTGTATGTGTGCATCGGCGCGGTGCTGTCGGGCGGACTGTTTGGTGACCACTGCTCGCCGGTCTCCGAGACCACGATCCTGTCATCCACCGGTGCCGGCTGTGATGCCTTTGAACACTTCCAGACCCAGCTGCCCTATGCGCTGGCCAATGGCGTGCTGTGCATCGGTGGCTATGTGCTGGCGGGCTTCACTGGTTCAGCCTGGACGCTGATGCTGCTGATCCCGCTGCAGGTGGGGGGGCTGCTGTTGTACGGCAGACTGCGAAAGGTCACCGAGTAGACTGGATTTTGAAGGAGCGGGCCCTGCCTGTGGGGGGTGCTTGTCAGTGAGAGCGGGCTTGCCCGCGGAACGTGGCACAGAGATCAAGCGCGGCCAGCGCGTTCGGGTGGGCGGGTCTGCGAAGCGGCATAAGAGACCCGCACCGAGTGAGCAAAGAGACCGAGGCTCTTTGCGATGCGAGGGCACCCGGGAGGGGTGCGGGTCAGCCGCAGAGCGGAGCCCGCCCACCCGGACGTGCTGGCCGCGCCACCAATGAGAAAAAGTTCGCGGGCAAGCCCGCTCCCACAGGCTCGCTCCCACCGGCAAGTTCGCGAGCAGGGCTCGCTCCTACAGGTTCAGCGCAATTCCAGCGCATCCGCCATGATGTGGAAAATCACGTTCTGCTCCAGCGTCCCGCTGAAGTAGTGCGCCTTGGGACCCGAGGCATAGATGGCCACGTCTTCCCCCGCGTGGGTCTCGCTCATCATTGGCACGGCACTTTCCTGCATATAGTCCGGGGCAGTCGTGGCCACGGCACTAAGGTCGGGCCGCGACTTGTCGCCCGTGAAATCTGCTTCACGGCTCTGGCCTTCCTCGCCCGTGAATTCATGGCGATCGCCGTCGGCCACATAGCCCGGGCCGTTCGCATAGCCCAGCGTGGTGTAAGGCAGGCCAAGCGCGTCCTTCATGGGGCCATTCGCAGTGGCAGCCAGTCCCAGAATCGGATTGCCGCGCATGGGGTAACCCGCCAGCGTGAATACGTGACTGTGGTCGGCGGTGACGATGATGAGGGTATCCTCGTCGCTGCTCATCTCCCTGGCTACGGCCACGGCTTCCGACAGCGCGATGGTGTCGGTCAGCGCGCGGTAGGCATTGCCGGCGTGGTGGGCGTGGTCGATGCGGCCGGCTTCCACCATCAGGTAGTAGCCGTTCTCGTTGCCCTGCAGCAGGCCGATGGCAGTGCGGGTCATCTCAGCCAGGCTGGGTTCACCGGCCTCGTCCTGCGCACGGTCGGCTTCGTATTTCATGTGGGACGGTTCAAACAGGCCGAGCACCGGGCCGGCTGTGTCAGTGTCCAGTGCCTCGAACTGCGCCTGGTTCCATACATAGGTCGCGCCTGGTTTTTCCAGCCACTCCTGCGTCAGGTCGCGGCCGTCGGTGCGCCTGCCGGACATGGCGGGGTACTCGGGGTCCGGCGTCTGTTCCGGGAGGAAGAAGCCGCGGCCGCCACCCAGTACCACGTCGATGCCGTCGCCATGGCTGAACTCCAGCAGCTGGCGGGCGATGTCCTTGACGGTGGCGCCAGCGGGCAGTGCTGCGTTGCCTTCCCAGTCGCGGTTGCCGATGTGGGCATAGTTCGACGCGGGGGTTGCATGGGTGATGCGGGCCGTCGACACGATGCCCGTGGCCATGCCGCGTTGTTCCGCGAGTTCCAGAATCGTCGTGACACTGTTCGCTGCGATGACGCTGGCGTCGGCTTCGTCCTGCGCGACCACCTGGGCGACGGACAGTGCGCCGTCATTGGCCTTGATGCCGGTCACCATGGCGGTGGCAGTGGGGGCCGAGTCAGAAGTCTGCTGGTTGGCGCTGGCAGTGACCGAGTGCGCCAGCCAGGGCAGGGTCTCGAAACTCAGTCGGTTGCTTTCGCCATCCACCTGGCGCTGCTGGCCTTCAAGAATGCGCGCGGCCGTGACCGTCGACACGCCCATGCCATCGCCCACGAAAAGAATGACATTGCGCGCCTTGCCCGTGTTCGGCGTGCGGGCGCGGGCAGCTTCCAGCGCCTGCTGGCCCTGGGCGTACCATCCGGCGGCATCGGCCGGCTGCGCGAACGCGGGGGTGCAACAGACGAGGAGCATTGGCAAGGCAAAGCAGGAAAGGACGCGGAACATTGGTGACACCCGGAGGCAGTGAATGGAAACCTGCACTATAGCCGAGGTGTGTGACAGGGTTGTGAAGGGGTTCGCGGGCAAGCCCGCTCCCACAGGCAAGCCCGCTCCCACGAACAGGTCTGTGGGAGCTTGCTTGCAAGCGAACCTGGCCAATCGAATGGCACAAAAAGAGGCCCCGGGCGGCGGGCGCCGCGTTCAGCGACATAAGAGACCCGCACCGAGTGAGCCAGGAGACCTAGGCTCCTGGCGATGCGAGGGCATCCGGGAGGGATGCGGGTCAGTCGCAGAACGCGGTGCCCGCCGGCCGGGGCCGGGTCGGAGCACCATCGCTGTTCGCTTGCAAGCAAGCTCCTACAGGGTCAGGGCTGGAACATGTACGAGAACTTCACGAAGATCTGGTCGCCATCGCGCTTCAGATCATTGGTCACCACCACTTCGCGCTCGTCTTCCACTTCGATGATCTCGAAATTGCTCTGATTGCTGTTGTAGCCCACATACAGCGCCGACCACGGGTTGATTACATAGCGCAGCAGAATGTCGAAGTTCAGGTTCTCGTCATCCACCAGACGCGTGTTGGGGCCGGCGTCTGTCTTCTCGTATTGGGTGATGAAACGCAGAGACATCTCGCGGGTGAACTGGTAGTTCCAGCTGCTGCGGAAGATCTCGTTGGTGAACACCTTGCCACCGCGGCCGTCCAGTTCGGACGTCACGTAGGAGTTGTCCACGCGCAGACGCTCGATGGGGCGCCACAGCACGCTGATATCCAGACGCTGGGTGTCGGCCACCGAGGGCATCACACCACGGCGCGGCACCAGGTTCAGTGCGGTGCCCTTGCGGAAGCTGGTGTCGAACGTCAGCGTGGACAGCGCTGTGTTGCGATAGCGGGCGGACATGTTGTTGTAACCATAGGCCTCGGGGCGTCTCAGGCCGGCGAAGTCCATCGGGCGCAGCACTTCGGTGATGTCCTGCGCGCTCAGAGTGATGCGGCTGGTGGCGAATACCCAGTTGACGCTGGGCGACACTTCGGAATACACCTTGATGCCGTCCTTGTCGTCCTGATACACGAACATCACCCCGGGTGCCCAGTTGTTCAGGGTCGAATTCTCGGGGTAGAACTGGTAGTCGTTGCGCCAGTGAATGCCGGAGATGTCAGACTTGAAGAAGCGGTTCTGGAAGCCCAGTTGCGCACGGAAGTCGGCGTCGGTGTCCACGAAATGGAAGTGGGTGTTGAAGCCGCGGCCCACGCGATCGACTCGGATATTGCGCTGCATGCCGGTCAGCTCGGCGCCGCCGAAGGTCGGTTCGGTGTCGGTGCCGATGAACTCGAGGTTGGTCACCCAGTTGGTGTTGATGCGGAACTTGCCGTCCACACTCAGCACGCGGTTGTAGCCATCGACCAGCTCACGGTCTGTGAACAGCATGCCCACGCGGTCCTGCCCTTCCAGGTCACGGTAGGCGCGGAACACGCCAATGGTGGCTTTCTCGCCCTTGAGCGGGTCAGTGGCCGCGCGGTTCAGGCCGGGCGCCTCGTCGTTCATCATGATGGTGCCGAAGCCCCACTGTCCGGCGCGGCCGGTAAAGCGCAGACCCGCTTCCGGGTCGACGATGCGCCGGGTGAACAGCAGGATCGAGTCAGTGGCGAAGAAGTCGGCGTTTTCGACGAAGAACGGGCGTCGCTCGGGATACTGCACTTCGAAGCGCTCGTTGACGGTGACCTGAGGCTCGTCCGACTCGACCTGCGAGAAGTCCGGATTCAGTGTCAGGTCCAGCACCCAGGCGTCATTGAACACAAATTTGGCATCGACACCGACGTCGTATTCCTTGTCGCTTTCCATCAGGGGTCCGCCCGCTGCGCGGGGGTTGATCGCCTCGACGTCACGTGCGAACAGGAAGGGCACGATCTGCGTGTTGCTGCCCGGGGAGACGTTGCGGATGCCGGTCATCAGGGCGGTCTGATTCAGGCGCCCGTCCACGTTGATGGAGAAGGGCGGCCAGAAGCTCTCCTCGCTCAGGCGCGGGATCTGGCGGCTGGCCTGCACGCGCCACACCTGGTCCTGTGTATCGGGGAAGCGCAGACCGCGCAGTGGCACGCGGATGCTGACCATGTAACCCTGTTCGTTCACTTCGCCGTCGCTGTCCCACACGGCTTCCCACGTGGTGTCGAAACCGGCACGGTTGGAGAAGCCTTCCGTCCAGCGGGCATCCCACTGCACGCCCAGCGGCGTGACGCGGAAGGTGTAGGCGGTGCGCTGGTCATTGAAAGTGTCGATGGTCAGCTCAACGGTGTCGTCGCCGCTGATGTTCTCGCGGGACGCGAGGTTGGCGCGGATCTGCGACGGGTCGGTGTCGAAGGCCAGGAACACGGCGTACAGCGCGCGTTCGTCATAGCCCAGGTAGACCTCGGTGCGCTGCGACGCCGGGGCGCCGTCGGTAGGTTCTCGCTGGATAAAATTTTCCATCTTCGACATCTGCCGCGCCAGGGCGGTCGCAGGCGTCATGCCGGCGAAGTCGCTGAGCGAGGGTTCCTGCGCGATGAGGGGGATGGAAATGCTGGGGGCGGCGTCTGCTGCGTAGGTCGCGGCGGGCAGGCCAAGAGCGAGCGCGCATACGAACAGACCGGACATGAATCTGGAAACAGGCATTGTGTTCTCTCCACCGGGATTGCTTATTGTTTTGTGTCTACTTGATGTAGCCGGGGGCTTGTTTGCCCCTCTGAATGACCGGGTCGGAAGTTAGCACGAAAAGAGCTCTCAATCAGTCACTTTTTGTCACGCCCGCACCGCTTCAGGGCGTCAGCAGCGGGTTGCCGAAGCGCTCGCGGTAGCGCTGGCCGATGAGTGTGGCGCCCACGTTGTTGAGATGACTTTCATCCCGGTACAGCGGTGTGCCGTCGAGCACGGTCTGGCAGCGCTGCGCATCGCAGAGCACGGCGCTCGGGTCGATCCACTGCAATTGGGGGTGGCGTGCCTGCGCCAGCGCCTTGAAATGCGCAAACGCCGCCCCCCGCTCGCGCACCCGGGCGGCGTCGATCGAGCAGTCTGGCATGTTCTTCAACAGGCAGTGGGCATAGCTGGCAGAGGGCAGCTCGGGCACGTCTTCCAGCACCACCACGCGGTGGCCACGCGCCACCAGCCAGTCCAGAGCATCGAGGAAGTATGTCTCGAAGGCGGGGTTCTGCAGATAGGCATTCCACCATGCACCCACAAAGACGGTCATGGGGCGCTGGCTCAACCAGGCCTCCAGGGCAGTGTTGCGGTCAATTTTTTCCTGATTGCCGTCGAAGGCTGTGCTGCTCTGGTCGGCACGCACGAAGGGGTTGGAGGCCCGCGTCACCATCAGCATCGACAGGTCGGCCTCCTCGAGGAAAGCGTCCATGAAGCCGATGAGTGCGGTGGCGTGGGAATCACCAATCAGCACGCTGTCGGGCACGCCATTGGTCGCGGGCGCGCCGAACAGGCAGGCCTCGCTCTGGTCGAACGCGTACTCCTCGCCCTTGAAGCACTCTTCGTAGAGGTCGGCGGCATTGTGCTGCGAAATGATCTGGTACAGCTCGCGGCGCTCGGGCGAGATGCGGAAGCTGATGTCGTCGGCGAGGCGGATGGTGGACTGGATGGCCCAGATCAGCAGCGCGGGCGCCAGCAAGAGCAGCAGAGCGGACTTCTTCAGGCTCCAGGGCCGATAGCGGAAGCGGTTCTCCACGAACCGGTAACTGAGCCACGACAAGCCCAGCACGCCGGCCAGCATCACCAGGCGCAGTGGCCAGGTCAGCTCGATGAGCTGATAGTGCAGCAGCGCGACGGGCGGCCAGTGCCACAGATAGACGGAGTAGGAGATGCCCCCCAGAAACACCATGGCGCGCAGGCTCAGCAAGCGGGCCACCAAGGTGTCACCGTGGTGCTGCCCGGCACACAGAATCAGGGCGGCGCCCGCCGTTGGCCACAGCGCGTTGTAGCCAGGGAAATGGGCGCTGCTGTCCAGCAGCAGGGCCTTGGCGATGATCAGCAGGAAACCTGTGCCTGCCAGTGCCTGAGCCTGTCCGTGGGACATGCCCTGCAGGCGCGCGCCGAACAGGGCCACGCCGGCACCCAGCAACAGTTCGAAGGCCCGGGCAGGCAACAGGTAGTAGGCCGCTTCCTGCTGGGTGGCGGCCAGCCAGATGGAGAGCGCCAGCGCCGCCACCCACAACAGGGCGAAGGGCCAGAACACCAGGCGCCCCTTGCTCAGTCGCCACGCCCCCAGCAGCAGGGCCGGCCACAGCAGATAGAACTGCTCCTCCACCGCCAGCGACCAGGTGTGCAGCAGCGTCAGCGCCTGGGCCTCGGGCGCGAAGTACTGACTAAGCTCGCCGTAGTAATACACATTGCTGAGCCCCAGCAGCGAGGCCAGCCAGCTCTTGGCAAACAGGTAGTAGTCGTCGTCCAGATAGAACGGCGAAATCATCAGGAAGCTGACGGTGGATACCAGCAGGAACACCGGCACCAGGCGGCGCAGGCGCCGGGCATAGAACTCACTGAAGCGGAACGTGCCGGCGCTCATGGCGCGCACCAGCAGCTGGGTGATCACGAAGCCGGAAATGACGAAGAACACATCCACGCCAACGAAACCGCCCGTGAGCCACGGAAACTGATAGTGATAGGCCACCACCAGCAGCACGGCCAGTGCGCGCAGCCCTTCGATATCGGGGCGCAGTGTGTGGCCCGGAGTTGGGGAAGGGGAGGTGGAAGCGACGGTGTTCATGCAGCGTGTTCAGCCATCCGGCGGCGGTCAGAGGAGCGGCAAGGGTAGCAGGAAACCCCGGCGCGGCAAGTCTGGCATTGCCCCGGGCGACGGGCTGTGGGTTACAATCCTGGCAAATCCGTCTTCTTTACAAGGAAATCCCCATGCCTTCCGCATTGCCACTCCGTCTTCACCGTGTGCCCCGAATGGCTGTCTGCTGTGCACTGAAACGGGCGCTGATGCAGGCGCTGGGCGTGCTGGCCGTCGTCGGCAGTGCACCACTGCTGGCCCAGCCGGCCGGGCCGGTCACCGTGGCCGCTGAGGTCGCTGCCCAGTTTGCGCTGGTGGCCGCAGATCCGCGGGTGCAGACGAGTCTGCAGGAGATAGCCGCCGCCGAGCCGGAAACGCTGGCCGAGCAGGTGCGCATCACCGAGATTCCGGCCCCGCCGTTCCAGGAACAGCGCCGTGCCGAATACTATCTGGAGCAGATGCGCCAGCGCGGCCTGACCGACGCCTACATCGACACCGAGGGCAATGTCATCGGCGTGCGTCCCGGCACGGGGGACGGACCCCTGTTCGTGATCGCCGCCCATCTGGACACGGTGTTCCCGCTGGAGACAGACGTGTCGGTGGAAATGCGCGACGGCCGCTACTACGCGCCCGGCATCAGTGATGACGGCCGTGGCCTGACTGCCCTGCTGACCCTGATCGATGCCATCACCCGCAGCAATATCCAGACGGTGGGCGACATCATGTTCGTCGGCAATGTGGGGGAGGAGGGACAGGGCGACCTGCGGGGCATCAAGGCCATCTTCCGCGACCACCCTGACATCGACGGCTTCGTGTCCATCGACGGCTCGGGCCTGACGCGCATGACCACGGGCGGCACCGGCAGCCGCCGTTTTGCCGTGGAATTCACTGGCCCGGGCGGACATTCCTTCAGTGCCTTCGGCATGGTCAGTGCCATTCACGCCATGGGCCGGGCCATCACCAGGATCGGCGACCTGCAGGTGCCCGAAACGCCCCGCACCACCTTCACGGTGGGCACGGTGACCGGGGGCACCTCGGTAAACTCCATCGCAGCGGATGCCATGTTCGAGCTGGACATGCGTTCCAACGACGCCGCCGAACTGGCGCGGCTGGAGGCGCAGGTGCGGGAGGTGACGCAGGCTGCTGTGGAAGAAGAAAACGCGCGCTGGAACAACAATGGCGAGATCACGGTGAACTTCCGGCTGATCGGGGATCGTCCTACTGGCGGCACGGCCTCGGAGCAGCCGCTGGTACAGGTGGCGGCGCTGGCCTTCGAGGCGGTGGGTTCGCCGCTGGAGGCGCTGCGTACCTCGAGCACGGACTCCAATATTCCAATGTCGCTGGGCATTCCTGCGATTACCATCGGGGGTGGCGGGGCGAGCGGCGGCGAGCATGCGCCGGAAGAGTGGTATGACCCGACCAATTCGCACCTGGGGCCGCAGCTGGCGTTTCTGCTGACGCTGGGCCTGGTGGGCATCGAAGGCGTCAGCCTGCCGCAGTTGTGATGTGGTGGGAGCGGGCTTGCCCGCGAACTGTAGTTGGGATTTGTAGGATTTGCGGAACTGTGGGAGCGAGCCCTGTGGGAGCGAGCCCTGCTCGCGAACTGCCAGTGCAGGATTTTGCACGCAGCCTCGATCGGCGCCGCCTCCCCGGGGGCTGGTTCTGCGGCTGACCCGCACTCATCCTGAGTCCCCTCGCATCGCAGGGAGCCACGGTCTCCCTGCTCACTCGGTGCGGGTCTCTTATGCCGCTGAACCAGCCCCCGGAGAGGCGCCGCCTGAATTAGTGCCAGCGAATTGTCTGGGCGGGCAGTTCGCGAGCAGGGCTCGCTCCCACAGTTCCAAAGGTCCACAGTTCTACAGTCCCACAGGTCCCACAGGTCCACAGGTCCCACAAATCCCGCTCACACGGCAGTTCCTCTCCCCACTTCTGGGCGAAGAGGGGGCTTCTCGTCTGGCAGTGAGGGAGGCGTTGGGGGGTGGTCAGGCTGTTCAGCGGCATTAAAGACCCGCGCCGAACGCAGAAAAATGACCTTGGGCATTTTTCGGAGAGAGGGGACCCGGGAGGGGCGCGGGTCAGCCGCAGAACAGCCTGACCACCCCCCAGCGCCGGGATCACGCCACTACGCGCGCACTATCAATCGTCCAGGAAACTTCTCAGGTGATCGGACCGCGTCGGATGCCGCAGCTTGCGCAGCGCCTTCGCTTCGATCTGCCGGATGCGCTCGCGCGTCACGTCAAACTGCTTGCCCACTTCTTCCAGCGTGTGGTCCGTGTTCATGTCGATGCCGAAGCGCATTCTCAGCACTTTGGCTTCGCGGGCCGTCAGGCTGGCCAGCACTTCCTTGGTGGCTTCGCGCAGGCCTTCGTCGATGGAAGACTCCACCGGTGAATCCACTGTGGAGTCTTCGATGAAATCCCCCAGATGCGAATCTTCGTCGTCGCCAATCGGCGTTTCCATGGAGATCGGCTCCTTGGCAATCTTCAGCACGCGACGCACCTTGTCTTCGGTCATGTCCATGCGCTCGCCCAGTTCTTCGGGCGTGGGCTCGCGGCCTTTCTCGTGCACCATCTGGCGGGAGATGCGGTTGAGCTTGTTGATCGTCTCGATCATGTGCACCGGAATGCGGATGGTGCGGGCCTGGTCAGCGATGGAGCGGGTGATGGCCTGGCGGATCCACCATGTGGCATACGTCGAGAACTTGTAGCCGCGGCGGTATTCGAACTTGTCCACCGCTTTCATCAGGCCGATGTTGCCTTCCTGAATCAGGTCGAGGAACTGCAGGCCGCGGTTGGTGTATTTCTTCGCGATGGAGATCACCAGACGCAGGTTGGCCTCCACCATTTCTTTCTTGGCGCGCCGTGACTTGGCTTCGCCGATGGACATGTTGCGGTTGATCTCCTTGATCTCGGCCACGCTGACGCCGTTTTCCTTTTCCAGTGCCACCAGCTTCTTCTGGGCACGCAGGATTTCCGTCTTGAGGTTGCCGATAGACGCTGACCACGGCTCTTTCATGGCCACCAGCTGATCCACCCACTTCTCGTTCACTTCATTGCCCGGGAACAACTGGATGAAGGCTTTGCGGGGCATGCCGCCATTGCGCACGCAGACTGTGAGGATCGTGCGTTCGTTGCGGCGGACGCGTTGCAGCACGACGCGGATATGGGCCAGCAGCGGTTCAAATTGCTTGGGGGTCAGTTTGAAGGTCTTGAAGGCGTCGCCCAGTTTGTCCAGCTCGACCAGCGCCTTCTTGTGCAGACGGCCATGCTTCTTGATGACAGCTTCCGTGGCGGCAAACTGCTCGCGCAGCTCGCCGAAACGCAGACGGGCTTCCTCTGGATCGGGACCGGTGGCGGCTTCGTCGTCAGCGGCAAGGACTTCGTCGTCATCGTCTTTCACGTCATCTTCGACTACGGGGATTTCTTCGACTTCGGCTTCTACCAGTGCGACGGCGAGGACTTCAGCCGCGTCGTCGGTGGAGAGATAGCCGGAGATGATGTCACTCAGGCGGCGCTCTTCCGCATCAACCCCATCATATTCCTTGAGGATGTGGGAAACGGTGCCCGGAAAGCAGGCCATCGCCTTCATCAGTTCGCGCAGGCCTTCTTCGATGCGCTTGGCAATCACGATCTCGCCTTCGCGGGTCAGCAGTTCGACGGTGCCCATCTCACGCATGTACATGCGCACCGGGTCCGTCGTGCGACCGGCTTCGTTCTCCACGGCAGCCAGTGCAGCGGCGGCTTCGGCGGCGGCCACTTCGTCGGTGTTGCCATCGCCTTCATTCATCAGCAGGGTGTCGGCATCGGGCGCGGTCTCGTAGACCTTCATGCCCATGTCGTTGATCATCTGAATGATGTCTTCCACCTGATCCGGATCGGAAATGGATTCCGGCAAGTGGTCATTGACCTCGGTATAGGTCAGATACCCTTGTTCTTTCCCTTTGGCGATCAGGGCCTTGAGGCCGGTTAGAGGCAGTTGGGTTACGCGAGTTTCAGACATGGCTTCCCGTGAGTGGTCATAGTCGACCAAAATGAGCGTGGACTGGAAAAGAGCTGGGCATTATGCCTCAACGAGGCAAGCATGCCAACGACCGGTTTTTTGCATATTTCATGTGCCTGGAGTACGCACACGGGGTTTCAATTGTTCAAGCAGCTGCTTCTTGAATTGCTTCTTGCGGGCATCTGCAAGCAGGGTGTCGATCAGGTACTGAAACTCACTGGCCACTCCTTCCATCGGCGTGATCTTTTCGTTCTTGAGCAGTTGCGTAAGCTGATTGCCGAGCGGTGTACCGTAGCAGTGCCCCAGCATCGTGTAGGTGTTGATAGTGGGGTTGTGTTCTACCAATTCAACCAGCTCCAGCAACAGATCTGTGTATTGGTCGCCATTTTCGCGCAATAGTTCCAGATCTCTGTCCAATGCGCTTGCCACGGCCGGCTTGTACAACAGCAGTTCGATGGCCTTGAGCCCCGGACTGCGTGGAATCTGCTTCGCGCGCACGGCTTTGGTCGCCACGGGCGTCGGCGCATTCGGGCGGCGCGGGGCGTAGTCCTCGTCCGGGGGCATGGGATAATCATCGGGCATGGCGTCGGGCGGCGGCGCGGGTGGCGGACTGGACTTGCTGACCAGCGCCTCCATGGAGCGGCTTTCCACGCCGGCCATGCTGGCGAGGCGGTCGATCATCAGTTGCCGGTAGAGCCCGCTGGGCATCTGCCGCAGCAGCGGCGCGGCCAGACTGCTCAGGCGCGCCTTGCCTTCGATGCTCTGCACGTCCAGTCCTTCCGAGAGATGGTCGAAGAAGAAGTCCGCCAGCGGCGTGGCCGCGTCAATCATGCCTGTGAATCGATCCTTGCCGATCTTGCGCACCAGGGTGTCGGGGTCCTCGCCTTCGGGAAGGAACAG
Organism: Klebsiella pneumoniae; assembly: GCA_945877175.1. GTDB lineage: Bacteria > Pseudomonadota > Gammaproteobacteria > Pseudomonadales > Pseudohongiellaceae > UBA5078. The sequence goes on from CAMCRC010000013.1 coordinate 22,720, forward strand.
GAAGCGCACCTGACGGCCGTCTTCCAGCACTGGCAGCGTTGCCTGCATGCCGCGCCAGGCGGCGGTGCGTCCGGCCGCGTCGCCGTCAAAACAGTAGATCACCTCAGAGACCAGCCTGAACAAGCGGTTCAGATGCGTCACGTTGGTGGCGGTGCCCAGTGTGGCAACGGCATAGTCAATGCCGTGCTGTGCCAGGGCCACCACGTCCATATAGCCTTCCACGATCATGAAACGTGTCAGCTTCGGATTGGTTCTGCGAGCTTCATAAAGTCCGTAAAGTTCATTGGCCTTGTGGTAGACGGGCGTTTCCGGCGAGTTCAGATACTTGGGCTTTTCGTCGGTCAGCACCCGGCCGCCGAAACCGATCACGCGGCCACGGGTGTCGCGGATGGGGAACATGATGCGGTCGCGGAAACGGTCGTACTGGCCGTCTTTCTCGGCATCGTGCTCACGCTTGATGACCAGGCCCGAGATGATCATGTGCTCAATGGTCTGGGGTGTGGAGCCCAGTGCGCGCAGCAGATTGTCCCAGCCGGGCGGGGCGAAGCCGATACCGAAGAGCTTGGCAATCTCGCCGGTCAGCCCGCGTCCCTTCAGATAGTTCACTGCCCGCGCCTTTTGCGGGTGCACGCGCAATTGCTGCTGGTAGAACAGGCTGGCGTCGTGCAGCACGGCCAGCAGTGGCTTGTTTTCGCTCTGGCGCCTGTCGTCCTTGCGGCCCTCTTCGTGCGGTACTTCCAGGCCGTAGTCTCCCGCCAGCGCCTCAACGGCCTGGGGGAAATCCATGCGCTCGTAGTCCATCACGAAGCCCAGCGCATTGCCGCCGGCGCCACAGCCGAAGCAGTAGTAGAACTGCTTGTCAGGCTCGACGCTGAAGGACGGGGATTTTTCGGTGTGGAAAGGGCAGAGCGCGGAGTAGTTCTTGCCGGTCTTGCGCAGCTTGATGCGCTTGTCGATCACGTCGACGATCTCGACACGACTCAGCAGATCATCAATGAATGCTTGCGGAATCAGACCGGCCATGAGTCAGGGGTCCAGAGCGTACAACGGGCTTGGGGATGGCGCAGTTTGCCAGCAGTTTCAGCGTTCGGAAAGCTGCTGTTTGATCAGTTGACTCACGGCGGCCATGTCGGCGCGTCCGATCACAAGAGGACGTACGAGGTTCATGACCTTGCCCATGTCCTGAACACTGGCGGCGCCACTGTCGCTCATGGCCTTGCTGATGATGGCAGCAAGTTCTTCTGCAGACAGCGCCTGCGGCATGAATTCCTGGATAACGGCGATTTCAGCGGTTTCGATGTCAGCCAGATCCTGGCGGGCGCCGGCCTCATACTGCTTCACGGATTCACGGCGCTGCTTGATCATCTTGTCGAGCACAGCGGTGACGCGCACGTCATCGAGTTCGATGCGTTCGTCGACTTCAATCTTCTTGATTTCTGACAACGCAAGGCGAACGGTGCCGAGGCGGACCTTGTCTTTGGCCCGCATGGCATCTTTCATTGCCTCGGTGATTCTCTGCTTGAGCGCGCTGTCTGCCATGGTGGCTGCTTGTCAGTAGAAGCGTTTGGTCTTCTTGTTTTCGCGCTGGAGTTTCTTGAGGTGGCGCTTCACGGCGGCCGCTGCTTTGCGCTTGCGGGCTGCTGTGGGCTTCTCATAGAACTCTTTGCGACGGACTTCGGCGAGGACGCCGGCCTTCTCGCAGGAACGCTTGAATCTTCTCAGAGCGACGTCAAACGGCTCGTTTTCTTTCAGTTTTACCATCGGCATAAAATGCACACCTTCCCGGAAATTTCGATGCAAGGTTAATTCAAAGGGGGCACATGGTAATGCGGCAAAATACCAAATGCAAAGAAATCATCCACAGTGACGGAAGATTGTGCCTGTACGGGTAGTCCGGCCTGGTGAGTTGTCTGGTCAATCACTGTCGGACTGGCATATGATAGCCGCCCGCAGCCGCCCCTGATCCCGGGGCACGCGGCTGATGATTTTCATAAAGGTTTCAACAAGATGCGTGTACTGGGTATCGAGACATCCTGCGACGAGACAGGCATTGCACTGTATGACAGCGAGCGCGGCCTGCTGGCCGACAGTCTTTACAGTCAGGTGGCTCTGCACGAGCGTTTCGGTGGCGTCATTCCTGAACTGGCGTCCCGTGACCACATCCGCAAGACGCTGCCCCTGATCCAGGAGGTGCTGGACAAGGCTGGCGCTACGCTGGCCGACATTGACGGCATTGCCTATACCGCCGGCCCGGGCCTGGTTGGCGCGCTGCTGGTGGGCGCGAGCCTTGGGCGCGCTCTGGGCATGGCGCTCGAGGTGCCAACCATAGGCGTGCATCACATGGAGGGCCATTTGCTGGCGCCGATGCTGGAAGACACGCCCCCCGAATTTCCGTTTGTGGCCCTGCTGGTTTCTGGTGGCCATACCCAACTGGTGCGCGTGGATGGCATTGGACGTTACAAGCTGCTCGGCGAATCCCTCGATGATGCCGCCGGAGAAGCCTTCGACAAGGTAGGCAAGATGCTGGGACTGGCCTATCCGGGCGGCCCACGCGTGGCTGCCCTGGCCGAGAAGGGCACGCCAGGCCGCTTTGAATTTCCCCGGCCCATGACCAACCGGCCCGGGCTGGAGTTCAGTTTCAGCGGGCTCAAGACTGCCGTGCGCAACACCCTGGTGGAAGAGCGCGCGCGTCAGAACGCTGACCATGGCGCCGGGAATATGGGCGAGCAGGACATCGACGAGCAAACACGTGCCGATATTGCCCGCGCCTTCGAGGATGCCGTGGTGCAGACCTTCGTGATCAAGTGCCGCCGGGCGCTGCAGGCAACCGGGCTGAAGTCGCTGATCATTGCCGGTGGCGTCAGCGCCAATCTGCGTCTGCGGGAAGGCCTGCAGGGCATGGTCGAAAAGGAGCGCAGCCGTCTGTTCTATGCCAAGCCTCGGTTCTGCACGGACAACGGCGCCATGATTGCCTATGCGGGATGTCAGCGTCTGCTGGCGGGTGAAACAGAGGGTTTGGCGCTGGATGTGCGCCCGCGCTGGCCACTGGAAAGTCTGTCTCCACTGGGGCAGGGAGGGACTTGCTGATGGATATCGTCTACATACACGGCTTGCGCATCTATACCATCATCGGCATCCACGACTGGGAGCGCACGCGACCGCAGCCCGTGGTGCTGGACATCGAAATGGGCACCGACATCCGTCCGGCGGCCCAGACCGAAGACATCACCCGGGCGCTGGACTACGACGCGGTGAGCAAGCGCCTGATTTCATTCGTCAAAGCCAGTGAGTACCAGTTGCTGGAAACCCTTGCCGAGCAGATTGCACAACTGCTGATGGCGGAGTACTCCGTGCCCTGGTTGCGCCTGCGGCTCGGCAAGCCCGACGCTGTGCCCGAGGCACGGGATGTGGGACTGGTGATCGAGCGTGGCGTAAAGCCGGACATGGCCAGTGCGCTCGTGTCCGGAGTGTGGTGACCGGTGCCCCTCGTCAGCCTGAGTCTGGGCAGCAACAGTGATTCTCAGCGCGTGCTGCGTCTGGCGCTGGACGCCCTTGAGCAGCATTTCGGGGAGTTGCAGCTGTCGCCGGTGTTCGAGAGCGAGCCCGTCGGCTTCGTCGGGCCCAATTTCCTCAATCTGGTGGTGTGTTTTGACACGGCAGTGCCGCTGAGGGACCTGGCTGCCAGCCTCAAGGCGCTGGAAGAAGCCCACGGCCGCCTCCCCAGCGCGCCGCGCTACAGTGGCCGCACCCTCGACATCGACATCCTGTGTTATGGCGACCTGCTCGGCGTCCACGAGGGCATCCTCCTGCCCCGCGCCGAGATTCTGCACAACGCCTATGTGTTGTGGCCGCTGTCGCTGCTGCTGCCCGAGCACCGGCACCCGCTCAACCAGCAGACCTTCGCACAGCTGTGGCGCGACTATGACAAGGGCAGACAGGCCCTGTGGCCTGCGGACTTCACTCGATGCGTCCCCCCGGCATGATGCGCTGACGCACGTGTTCGGCAAGTCCGACACCGGCCTCGGACATGGTGAGATAGGTCTGGTCGGCGCCGGCCGCGATGATCTCCCGCGCCTCATCTTCATGCATGCTGTGGGACACGATCACGCCGCTGAAGCCCGCCTTGCGCAGCTTCTTTGTGGCGATGCGTTTTGCCTCGGCCTCGTTCAGGCTCAGGATCACGGCGCGCACGTTGCCGAAGTCCAGGTTCTCCCAGAAGATCTGGTCCTCGGCGTCGGCGAAGAAAATGTTGTGCCCCAGGCCCTGATGCTGAAGCACCCGCGCCGGGTCTGAATCCAGCGCCACCAGTCTGCACTTGTCATTCAGGTATTCGTAAGCCGCCGTGCCGGTGCGGCCCATGCCCATGATCAGCACATCGGCATCGCCCAGGGACACTGGCTGTTCGTCCGGGTGGTGCAGGTCGCGCTCCATGGGAATCAGGCGGCGGGCGAGGCGCTCGTAGAGCGGATGTGCCAGACGATTGAGCGGCGCCGACACCACGAATGACAGCGCTACGGTCAAGGCCAGCGGCACGAGCCATTCCTGCAGCGCGACACTCGCCACAATCAGGCCGAACTCGCTGTAATTGGCCAGGCTCAGCCCTGCCAGAAATGCGCTGCGGGCGCGCAGCTTGAAGAACACCAGCAGCAGGAAGAACAGCATGGCCTTGATCGGCAGCATCGCCGTCATGATCAGCGCGAAGATCCAGGCATCGGCACCGGGCAGACCACCAATGCCGATCTGCAGAAAGAATCCCACCAGAAAGAATTCCTTGATGCTCCACAGCGACTTGGACAGTTCACCCGCGCGAGGGTGTCGGGCCAGCAAGGCGCCGAATACCAGCGCACCCAGTTCAGAACTCAGGCCTACTTGTTCGAAGCCGAAGCCGCCGATCACCAGCGCCAGCATCAGGCCGAACAGTACCAGCAGGTCTTCGCGCCCACTGGCATCGAGGAGACGAAACAGGAGTGGGCGCAACAGTGGCAAGGTGAAAACCAGCAGCGCCCATGGCGAAGGCGTGCTGCCGGCGGCCAGGCTCATGACCACCAGCGCGAACACGTCCTGCATCACCAGAATGCCGATGGCCACCCGTCCGTGGAACGCGCGCAGTTCGCGCTTGGTTTCCAGCACCTTGGCCGCCAGCACTGTACTGGAGAACGACAGCGCGATGGCCAGCAGCACGGCGTTGTAGAGCGCTATCTCCAGCAACAGCAGGAAGACGGGTGTGTACAGCAGAATGGACACCAGAAAATGCAGCATGCTCCCGCCCACGACTTCGGACTTGGCGATGTTGCGCACGTTCAGCTTCAGCCCCACGGAGAAGAGCAGCAGCAAGACCCCGAGATGAGACACATGCTGCAGTATCTCCCCACTGGCAGGAGGCATTCCGAGTTGCTGCGAACCGGCGGCAATCAGGAAGCCGGCGGCGAGATAGCCCACCAGTGGCGGCAGGCCGAAGAGCCGCATCAGCAGCCCCAGACTGAACGCCATGCCGATCCAGACTGCTTCAAGCATCCGGTTCTCCTGTCGCTGCAATCGCTTCGATGCGAGCGCTGGCGATGCGTCGCTTGATCGTCGCGGGGTCGCTGACTGGCGCACCCCCGGAGCCCTGCAGCAAGGCAGGAATGTCGATGGCACTGGCGGCGGCAAAGGCGGCGCGCACGCGATCGGCCTGGGGATAGGGGCGCTCTTCAAACCCCGTGCGGCCGCGGGCATCCGCCTCGCAGGCCAGCAGAAACTGCGTCAGCTGCAGCGGCCGGCGGAACGCATCCAGCGCCTCGAGCAACTTCAAAAGCGTGTCTGCCCGCAATTGCCCTGCACGGTGGCAGTGGGTGTGATACTGGCTGACCAGTCTGCCGATGGCTGCGAAGCGGGTGGGCACCCGCAGGCGCTCGCTCAGGGCTGCGATCAGGGCGACGCCGCGCTCCTCGTGGCCATGGTGACTGGGCCAGTACGCGGGCAGCGTAGTGCCCTTGCCAAGATCATGTACCAGGGTTGCAAAGCGCACCACGGGGTCAGCACTCAGGCGGGCGGCCTGTTCCAGGCACATCAGCACATGCACGCCGGTGTCGATCTCGGGGTGATGCAGCGCCGGTTGTGGTACGCCAAACAGGGCATCGACTTCGGGCAGAATCACCTGCAGCGCGCCGCACTCACGCAGCACCCGAAAGAATTCCGCCGGGGCTGGCTCGCCCAGGGCTTTTTCCATTTCCTGCCAGACCCGCTCGGCCACCAGATGCTGCAACTCGCCGCTGGAACTCAGTTGCCGCATCAGGGTCAAGGTTTCCGGTGCCACACGAAAGCCCAGCGGCGCGAAGCGGGCGGCAAAGCGGGCCACGCGCAGCACGCGCAGCGGGTCTTCGGCGAAGGCGGGGGATACATGGCGCAGCACGCGGGCTTCAAGATCGCGAACACCACCCCAGGGGTCGATGATCTGCCCGTCTTCCGTGCGAGCGATGGCATTGATGGTGAGGTCGCGGCGCTGCAGGTCCTCCTCCAGCGTCACGGCCGGATCGGCATTGAACACAAAGCCCTTGTAGCCATGTCCGCTCTTGCGCTCCGTGCGGGCAAGGGCGTATTCCTCCTTGCTGTGCGGATGCAGGAACACCGGGAAATCCTTGCCGACCGGGCGATAGCCCAGTGCCTGCATCTGTGCGGGCGTGGCGCCGGTCACGACCCAGTCGCGGTCGGACGTGGACAGGCCCAGCAGCGCGTCGCGGACAGCGCCGCCGACAAGATGGATCTTCATGGGGGTGTGACTCGATGGGAACGACGCAGTCAGTGTAACGCCCGCGTCAGACGCTGAACAGCTGGTGGTCTTCCAGACGCATCATGCTCAGCTCGCGGCCCCACACGCAGCCGGTGTCCATGGCATAGACGTGGGCGCGATTGGTTTGACCCTCCAGCGCGGCCCAATGGCCAAACAGGATGGTAGTCTCCGGCGTCAGGCGCTCGAATTCGAACCAGGGATGAAAGCCCTCGGGAGCGGCGATGAGGCCTTCCTTGACCTGCAGATCAAGGTTGCCGCGCTCGTCGCAGAAGCGCATGCGGGTCAGGTAGTTGGTGATGCAGCGCAGGCGTTCGTAGCCCACGAGTTTATCCTTCCAGCGTTTGGGTGTGTCACCGTACATCTGGTCCAGAAACTCGCGAAAATTCGGCCCTTGCAGTGTGAACTCGACTTCGGCCGCCAGCTCCAGCGTTTTCTCCAGTGTCCACTTGGGCGCCACGCCGGCGTGAATCATCAGGTAATTCTGATGTCCTTCGCGGTGCTCAACGCAGTCGAAATGGGCCAGGGGCTGGTGGCGCAACCAGTCACTGAGCTCCTCGCAATCGGGGGCATCCAGCAGCTCCTGCAAGGTATCCTTGCCACGGTAGAGGCCGCTGCCGTAATAGATCGCCAGGAAGTGCAGATCGTGATTGCCCAGCACAACTGTCACGGAACTGCCGAGGTCGCGCAGATAGCGCAGGGTGTCGAGGGACTTGGGGCCGCGGTTGATCAGGTCGCCCACGCACCACAGGCGATCCCGCAGCGGATGGAAATCCACCGTCGTGAGCAGTCTGCGCAAGGGCTTGTAGCATCCCTGAATGTCGCCTATGACATACGTTGACATAAAGCCCTGTTGCTTTCAGTGCACCGACAATGGTCTGGACAGAAGAAACGCCGGGATCGGCGCGGCAAAGGTTTCGCCGTCGGCACTGAGCATCTCGTAGCTGCCCTGCATGGTGCCAAAGCCAGTGGTCAGCACCGCGCCGCTGGTGTAGTGGAAGACCTGGCCCGGCGCAATCATGGGCTGTTGACCCAGCACGCCAGAGCCACGCACTTCTTCCACCTTGTCGTTGTCATCAGTAATGATCCAATGTCGTGACAGCAGTTTGACAGGCTGCTCGCGCTTGTTCTCGATGCCGATGGTATAGGCGAATACATAACGGTTGTTCTCGGGGTCGGACTGTTCCTGCAGATACTGCGTCGTGACGGATATGTCGATGCCCTTGGGGTGACGCTCACTCTTGAACATGGGACTCCTCCGCGCTTGTGGATGACGGGGCTGCCGCTGGGGCCGCCGCGTGTGCCGTGGTCCTGCTGCGACTGATGCAGTCACTGATCATGGCGTAATCCGCCAGGCTCAGGTTCTCAGGTCGCAGTCCGGTGTCGATCGGCAGTGTATTCAACTGAGCCTCAGATATCAGGGTGCGCAGACTGTTCTTCAAGGTCTTGCGCCGCTGGGTGAAGGCCACCCGCACCACTTCCTGCAGGCACTGCACATCCTCGACCTGCACGGGAGGGCGGCGGTGGGGCACCAGTCTGACGATGGCAGAGCATACCTTGGGTTGCGGGATAAAAGCAGTGCCCGGGACATCGAACAGGTGCTCCACCGTGCAGTAATACTGCATCATCAGGCCCAGACGGCCATAATGCTCGTCTCCTGGCACCGCCGCCAGGCGCTGCACCACTTCCAGTTGCAGCATGAAGGTCATGTCGGCAATCCATTGCTGGAACTGCAGCAGGTGAAACATGCAGGGCGTGGAAATGTTGTAGGGCAGGTTGCCAACGATCCGCAGTGAGTGCCGCGCAGCCTCGTCGCGGGTGGGCAGCACGCTGCTGAGATCGAACTTGAGCACATCGCCCTGGTGCAGGGCAAAGCGCGGGTCGGTACCCAGCGTGTCCTGCAGATAGGCGGCCAGATCACGGTCCAGCTCCACTGCGTCCAGGCGTCCGCAGTCTTTCAGCAAGTGGCGTGTCAGAGCCCCCTGGCCAGGGCCGATCTCCACCAGATGGTCACTGGACTTTGGCGCAATGGCGCGAATGATGCGCGCGATGATGTTCTGATCGTGCAGAAAGTTCTGCCCGAAGCGCTTGCGGGCCTGATGGTGAAAACCGTCCTTCTGCAGGTCGGGGCCACGGGGGCGGGTTGGTCGGTGCGCCTCACTCATGAAGTTCTCCTTGTGGGAGCTTGCTTGCAAGCGACGCTATCGCGGGCGAGCCCGCTCCCACAGAATCAGCACCCGCAGGCCGGGACACAGTGGGAGCGGGCTTGCCCGCGAACCCCACCATCACCCTTGCCACGGCAATCGCCTCCACCAGCGAACCCACCTGCGCCTTGCCCGTTCCCGCCAGATCCAGCGCTGTGCCATGGTCCACCGAGGTGCGAATGATCGGCAGCCCCAGCGTGATGTTGCTGGCCTGCCCAAAGCCCTTGTACTTCAGAACAGGAAGACCCTGGTCGTGATACATGGACAGCACGGCATCGGCATGTGCCAGATATTTCGCCGTGAACAGCGTGTCAGCCGGCAGCGGGCCCAGCAGGTGAATGCCTTCGGTGCGCAGCTCTTCGAGCACCGGTTCGATGATGTCCCGCTCCTCGGTGCCCAGATGTCCGCCTTCGCCCGCATGGGGGTTCAGCCCGCAGACCAGAATCGTGGGCCGGGCGATGCCGAAGCGCGCTCGCAGGTCACTGTCAAGAATGCGGATGATGCTGCGCAGCAAGGGCGCGGTGATGGCGGCCGCGACTTGCGAAAGCGGCAGATGCGTGGTGGCCAGGGCGACGCGCAGGCCTTCGGTGGCCAGCATCATGACGGTGAGGCTCACCTTGCACTCGTCCGCCAGAAATTCGGTGTGCCCCGTGAAGGGGATGCCCGCATCATTGATCACGCCCTTGTGCACTGGCGCTGTCACCATTGCCGCCACATCGCCTTGCAGACAGGACTGCACGGCACAACGCAGCGTGTCGAGCACATAGGCTGCGTTGGCAGGGTTCAAGGTGCCGGCCTTGACCGGAGCACGCAAGGCTACGGGCAGCACGCGCAGTGTGCCGGCGGCCGAGACTCTGGCGGGAAGGGTGGGGTCGAAGGGCAGAATCTGCAGCGGCAGCCCCAGCAGGGCGGCGCGCTCGAGCAGCAGCTGCGGGTCTGCAATCACCACCCGATCAATATGCTGATCGGCGCTCTGTGCCAGCTGTATGCAAAGGTCCGGACCAATGCCGGCAGGTTCGCCGGCAGTTATCGCGATGCGTTCAATCACGGGGTTCTCGCCGCTCACTGAGGGCTGATCTTGACGTAAGCCTGTTCGCGGATCTCTACCAGCCAGTTCTGCAATTCCACTTCGAATTTGCGGTTGCGCAGAGTGTTTTCTGCTTGTTGACGGCTGAACTCGCGACTCATGTCTTCCACCCGGCGCTCCATGACTTCCGCCACGTGCCAGCCGAAGCTGGTCCGGAACGGCTCGCTCAGCGTGCCAATCTCGAGGTCCTGGATCTGTGCTTCGAAATCCGGAGGCATTCCCCCTTCACTGGCCCAGCCCATGTCGCCACCGGCCACCACGGAGGCGGCATCGTCAGAGTTCTGCCGGGCGATCTCCGCGAAATCTTCGCCGGCCTTGATGCGGGCATGCAGGGAACGAATGAGGGTCTCGGCCTGTTCTTCCGTGCGAATCTCGTTGGGGGTGATCAGGATGTGACGGGCGAGCGTCTGATTCACCAGATTCTCCAAATCGCCCTGCACAGCAACCAGCTTGACGAGGTGGAAGCCACTCGGGCTGCGGATCGGGCCGCGAATCTCGTTGGCCTCCATGGTGGGCACCAGGTCCACGAACAGGGTAGGCAGCCCGTCGGCCTTGCGCCAGCCCAGCTCGCCGCCGGACACCAGGAACGCTGTGGGAGGTGACGCCACTGCGCCGCGCTGGGCAATGGCGCGCGCCTCGGCGAAATCAGTGCCCGCCAGCACGGCTTCCAGCATCTGCTGCGCAAAGGCTTCCTTGGCGGCGATCAGCTCGGGGGCATCATCTTCGCCGATCGGAATCAGCGTCTGATCGACGAGGTAATCCGGCGCCATGGTGACGCGGCCCATCTCGGAATTCAGGAAGTTCTCGATCTCCTGATCCGTGATGTTGATGCGGCGGTTGACCATGCCGCGCTGGAGGTCGCGCAGCGACAGTTCCTTGCGGATCTGTTCACGGGTAATGATGTAGCGGCCCACGGATTCCAGCGCTGACACATACTGGTCAAACGTCATGTTGTTCTGCTCGGCCAGGGTCTGCATGACGCCATTGACCGTGTCGTCGTCATAGCGGATGCCCATGCGCTCCGCCAGCTGCATCTGCAGGTTTTCCACCACCAGGGATTCCAGCGCCTGTTCGCGCAGCTGCGCGGCGGGTGGCACGGGCTGGCCAGCCCCCGTCATCTGCTCGCGGGCTTCGGTGAGACGGGTGTCCAGTTCGCTCTGCAGGACGACCCCTTCGTCGACAATGGCGACGACCTTGTCCAGCACCTGTCGCTGTGCCAGGGCATTGCCGGCAGTGAGTCCCAGCACAAGGATGACCAGCAGACGCACGCAAAAAGCCTTATTCATTCGTTCCATACTCCTTGAAGCCCAGGATCCCGTCACTGAGCATTCTGCTGATGCCGCCGCCGCTGACATTGCCGAGGCCATTGAGGGTCAGCTGGAAAAAGACGCCGGTGTTGGTGTCGTCCTGCAAGAGGAAGAATTCGTCATCGTCGATCCACTCACGGGCGACCAGGCGGATTGTCGCGCAGCAATTGCTGTATTCGACACCTGCAAAGGTGTCCAGGTTGCGGCTGTTGCTGTGATCATAGTGCCATCGACCCAGCAAACGCCAATTATTGTTCAGGGGCCAGACGCCCGATACATCGCTCTGTTTGATGCGTGGATCGAGCCCTGCCGGTACCGGTCCATAGAGGTCCACCACGCGGCGGAAACGGTAGCCGACATTGAAGATATGGTTCTCGTCACCCTGATAACGCAGGGACATACTGCTCTCGTCAACGTGCTGCTGATCCTCGTTCCACTGCAGGTCGCTGTTCAGGCGCCATTGCTCGCTGAGCAGGTAGAACGCCTCGCCCACCAGTGCGGAGCGGTCGGTGTTGCGCGGCTGCAGCGTCAGCCAGTTCTGCAGGGGGCTGTCCAGCGCGACGATGCGATCTTCAAAGTGGATGATCTGGCCGATACTCAGGCGTGCGCGCTCTTCGCCACTGCCGCTGATGAAACGGGTGCTCAGGGCCAGGCTCAGCTGATCGGCATCGCCGATGCGGTCATGGCCACTGAAGCGGTCGCTGCGGAACAGCTGTCCGTAATTGAAGTTGATCTGTGCGCTGTCGAAAGTGGGCAGCAGCGACTGGTCTTCCTGCTCGCTGTACAGATAGAACAGGCGCGGCTCCAGTGTCTGAACGAAGCCATTGCCCCGGGCCATGGGGCGCTCGAACACCAGCCCGGAGTCGAGGCTGAACAGGCCGAGACCCCGGTCAGGGTCCTGCAGCGTGCCCACGGCCTGCTGGTCGAGACTCCACTGCGTGTAGCGGTAGCCGGCGGTTGGCACAATGAAACCTGCGTCGCCACGGATGGGCCAGCTGATTTCGGGCTCCACATGCAGCCGATCGCCCTGCACCAGAGCGCCGGCGGCCATCTGCGCGGGCGTCAGACCGGCCCGATTGAGAGAGCGGTCGAAGCGCACATGACTGCCATCCACTTTCAACTGCAATCCCCCCAGGGATTCAGTAGCGCCGAAAGTGAATTCGGGCAGGCGATCATAGGGAATGTTCAGGTCACTGGCTGACACATAGGGATCAATGATGTCGATGCGCTGCACGCGGGTGCCCGCATACCAGTTCGGCGCGCGGTAGTTCAACTGGCCATTGCGCTGCAGATGCGTGCGGCTGGAGACGGTCAGGCCACTGGAGCCCAGGTCGCGGAAGTAGCGGTCGTCACTCACGGCTTCGTAATTGATGGCGGTGGACCAGCGCTCGCCCAACTGGCCGGCGTGCTGCACCCCCACGAACCAGCGGTCTTCACGGGCCGGGGAGTCCGAACCCGGCACGCTGGCAGTGGCGGCATCGAAGCGCTTGTCGCCCGGCAGCAGGGACGTGCTGACGGTGTTCATGGACCAGTCAGCCAGATAGCGGAACTCGCCGCTTACCATGGCGCCACGGTCGCCGATCAGGCGTGGCGTGAGCGTGGCGTCGTAGTGCGGCGCCAGATTCAGGTAATAGGGCAGCGCGACATCCACGCCACCGTCACTGGTCGAGCCGACGCTGGGTGCGAGGAATCCGGAGACGCGCTGATCCCCCAGCGGAAAAGGTACTGTGAACGGATAGTGGAACACCGGCACATCCTTGATGCGCAGCGTCACGCCCTCGGCCGTGCCAATGCCTGCGGCAGTGTCCAGGCGCATGCGGCGCGATTGCAGTGTCCAGAATTCATTGCCTGGTTCGCAGCGGCTGAACTCGCCGTTCTCGATGGCGAGCACTTCGCCCTCGCTGTCATAAACGATCACACTGGCCGCGCCATGCACGCCGTACTGGTGCAGCACGTACGAGGCATTGTCGATGCGGTTCTGGCTGTTGGCCTGGTCGACAAAGGCGCCGCTGCCGGTCAGCAGCACGCCGGGTTCGCGGAACTCCACATTGCCGGACAGGGTGATGGTGTCGGCCTGCTGGTCGATCTGCGTGGAATCGGAATTGCGGATGGTGCGGTTGCCCTGCTGGATGCTGACCGCGCCGGCGATGCTGACGCGTTCGTCAGTGCCCTGCTCAATGGCGCCGGGGGTCGTGAAGAGGGTAGGGGCTCCGGCAGGGTCGGCGGCTGGATCGAGCACCTGACCGTCCAGCCCTGTGCGGCTTGGTTCGATGAAGGCTCCGCAACAATTGGCAGGCACATTGGCGCGTTGTTCCGGGGTCATCTGCTCGACCGGCACCCAGTCATTGACGGCGCCGGCGCTGCCAGTTGTGTTGGCCTGTACGGCGGCGGAACTGCCTGAGCGAGCCGTCGATACGTCCCGTGCGGCCCGCGTTACGACGACACCGGCACTGACAGTGCTGCGCGCAGCGGTGGGATTCTCGCCACATTGCCACGCGCCCGAGGCGTCGGCGCGGCAGGTCCATTGTCCGCTGTCCGAAGCGCTCTGCTGCGAGAGGGCCGTGTTCGCGAGCGAACTCAGCAATGCACCGGTGGCCAGGATCAGGGAAATGCGGGAGCACAAAAGGCTTTTTCGAAACTGCATTGTTGCAGGCAATCCAATAGAATGGCTCGGAAATCAGACCGGCATGGTAATTCATTGGGCACAGGATAGAAATACTGCGGAACGGACAGGCAATGGATCAGAGAAAGGACGCATTGACCGCCTGGGCGCGGCAATGTCTGCGCGAAATGGCGGGTGGTTTGCCACTCGAGGGCAGCATTCATACGGTGTCGGGCGACGCGAGTTTCCGGCGCTATTTTCGCATTGTGCTGCCCGCGGCGCCGGGCAGTGAGGACCCCCTGTGGCAGGAGTTGCTGCAGGCCACGCGCTACATTCTGGTGGACGCGCCGCCTGCTCATGAAGACTGCCGGCGCTTCGTGCGCGTGGCCCGGCTTTTCCGCGCTGCCGGCATGCTGACGCCGCGCGTGCTGCGCGTCGATTTCGAACAGGGCTTCATGCTGCTGGAAGACTTCGGAGATGCGCTGTATCTGCCTGCGTTGCAGACCGCCTCCGGTGCGGACGCGCTGTACACGGCGGCGATGAATGCCCTGATCGAACTGCAGGCGCGCGGCAATGGCAGCGAACTGGCCCCTTACAACCGGCAACTGCTGCGCACCGAGATGTCGCTGTTCGATCACTGGTTCTGCGAGCGCTTCCTCGAGATCACGCTGAACGATGACGAGCGCGCATTGCTCGAGCGCACCTGGACCTTTCTGGAAGACGCTGCACTGGCCCAGCCGCAGGTGTGTGTGCATCGCGACTATCACTCCCGCAATCTGATGGTACTCGAGGGCGATGTGCATCACGCGCCGGGGGTGATCGATTTTCAGGACGCCGTGTTCGGCGCCTGCACCTACGACCTCGTGTCTTTGTTGCGTGATTGTTACATCGTCTGGCCGGATGCGCGGGTGCGCGCGTGGGCCCTGCAGTACCGTGCCGGTGCGGTGGCGCGCGGCGTGCTCGCCGGCACCGGGCCAGCGGCGGAGGCAGCTTTCCTGAGGGACTTAGACCTGATGGGGCTGCAGCGTCACATCAAGGTGATCGGCATCTTCTGCCGGCTCAATCTGCGCGATGGCAAGCCCCGCTACATGGCCGATGTGCCGCTGGTCATCGACTATGTGCTGCGCGTGGCAGCAGTGAATCCCGAAATGGCTGAATTCAATCACTGGTTCCAGAACCGGGTGCTGCCAGTGGCATATCCCCGTCTGCAGGCCTTCTCGCTGCCCGAGGGCATTGCGTGAAAGCCATCATTCTTGCCGCAGGGCTTGGCACCCGCATGCGCCCGTTGACCGACCATCTTCCCAAGCCCTTGCTGCAGGCTGGTGGCAGCGCGCTCATTGAATACCATCTGCGCAATCTCGCGGCGGCGGGTATCCGCGAGATCGTCATCAACCACTTTCATCTGGGTGACAAACTCGAGGCCGCACTGGGCGATGGCAGCCGCTATGGTGTGCAGATTCAGTATTCCCGCGAGACGGTGCGTCTGGAAACCGCCGGCGGCATCGTCAAGGCGCTGCCGCTGCTGGGCAGCGAGGCGTTTGCTGTCGTCAGCGGAGACATCTGGACGGACTATGACTTCCGCCGTCTGCAGCCCGTTGACGGGCGCACCACACTGGCGCGGCTGGTGATGGTGGACAATCCGCCGCACCACCCCCAGGGCGATTTCGTACTCGACTACGCCGGGCGTCTGCGACTGCGCGTAGCTCACGAGGCCGTGCGTGGCTGCACCTACAGTGGCATCAGCGTCATGCATCCGGCGCTGTTCGCAGGGCTGACCGAGGAACCCCTGCCACTGCGCCCGGTGCTGGACAAGGCCATCGCGGTGGGGCAGGTGGCTGGCGAACAGTTCGGGGGGAGGTGGTTCGATATAGGGACGCCGGAGCGTCTGCAGGAACTGGATGCGTTGTTGCGGTCGTAGAGGGGTCAGTGGTTGGGGTGGGGCCGCGCTGGACACGCCGCGAGTACGTCCCTGTAGGCTCGGCGCCCGCCATCCGACCGCCATGGATGGCGGAAGTGCCGGTTTTGCAGGAGCAAAAACCGGCCTGGCGGGCGACGGTCCAGCGCGGCCCCACCCCAGCCACTGACCTCGCACCATCATCGCAACGCATTCAGTTCCTGCAGGGCAAAGTGGAAAGGTGGGCGCAGCGCCACCGCGAACCCCCAGCGCCATGGGCCGCTCGCGGACGCACCACTGCACCAGGTCGTCAGGGCGGGGGCGGGGTTTTGGACCGTCGCCCGCCAGGGAAGGCGGGCGCCGAGCCTACAGGGACGTACTTGTGGCGTGTCCAAAACCCCGCCCCCGCCCTGACGACCGGATACCAGCGTGCACCGCAAGCGGCCCATGGCCCCCCAAACATTTACATGCAGAGCGCCTCTTTCCCTGTAAAATGCCCCCCAAAATTGCCTTCCGACAGGTCTGTCCCATGATGAAATACCTGCTTGCTCCCTCGATTCTGTCCGCTGATTTCGCGCGTCTCGGAGAAGAAGTGGACGCCGTACTCGCCGCCGGCGCCGATGTCATCCACTTCGATGTGATGGACAATCACTACGTCCCCAACCTCACCATCGGGCCCATGGTGTGCAAGGCCTTGCGCGATTACGGTGTGAAGGCGCCCATCGACGTGCACCTCATGGTGTCTCCGGTGGACCAGATGATTCAGGACTTTGCCAAGGCCGGCGCCAGCATCATCACGTTTCACCCCGAGGCCACGAATCACGTCGACCGCTCCCTGCAACTGATCCGTGATCTGGGCTGTCAGGCCGGGCTGGTGTTCAATCCCGCCAGCTCCCTGGACTGCCTGCAGTATCTTATGGACAAGCTGGACGTGATTTTGCTGATGTCGGTGAACCCCGGTTTCGGTGGGCAGAAGTTCATCCCCTCGACCCTGAAGAAGCTGGCCCAGGTGCGCAAGCTGATTGACGACAGTCACTACCCGATCCGCCTGGAAGTGGACGGAGGGGTGACCGTGAAGAACATCGGGGAGATTGCCCGCGCGGGTGCCGACATGTTCGTGGCTGGCTCTGCCATCTTCAATACCGATGACTATGCTGCCACCATTGCCGCCATGCGTACCGAACTCGGCCACGCCCCCATCAACCACTGAAGCAGTGCACAACGTCATGACATTACAAGAATTCGCCGCGCTTGCCGCGCAGGGCTACAACCGCATTCCTCTGGTCCGGCAGGTGCTCGCCGATCTCGAGACTCCGCTCAGCACCTATCTGAAGCTGGGGCGCGGCCTGCATACCTATTTCTTCGAGTCCGTGCAGGGCGGCGAGAAGTGGGGGCGGTATTCCATCATCGGCCTGCCATGCCGCACCGTGCTGCGCGTGGTCGGGCAGAAGATCACCGTGGAGACGGACGGACAGGTGGTCGAGAGTCTGGAGTGCGACGACCCTTTCGTGTTCATCGCGGATTTCAAGTCGCGCTACAAAGTGGCGCCTCTGCAGGGCGCGCAGCGTTTCTGTGGTGGACTGGTCGGTTACTTTGCCTACGACACCGTGCGGTATGTCGAGCCGAGCCTGGGCGCGGCGCCGGGAGAGGATGACATCGGCACGCCCGACATTCTGCTAATGGTGTCTGAGGAAGTGGTGGTGTTCGACAATCTGCGCGGCACCTTGTCGCTGATCGTCAATGCCGACCCGGCAGATCCCGAGGCATTTGCTGATGCCCAGAAGCGCCTTGACGCACTCGAAAAGGGCCTGGCCCGGGAAGTGCCGCTGCCGCTGCAGTCGCCGGTGCGAATGGTGCAGGAGTCTGACTTCGCCTGCCGCTTCCAGCAGCCGGATTTCGAGAACGCCGTCGAGCGCATCAAGGATTATATTCTCGCTGGCGATGTCATGCAGGTCGTGATTGCCCAGCGCATGTCGGTACCCTACGCAGGCGACCCGATGAATGTCTACCGCGCGTTGCGCTACACGAACCCTTCACCTTACATGGTGTTCTTCAACATGGGCGATCATCACATCGTCAGCGCGTCGCCGGAAATTCTGGCACGGGTGGAAGACCGCAAGATCACCGTGCGCCCGCTGGCCGGCACCCGCAAGCGTGGCAAGACGGAAGAGGAAGATGTGGCACTGGAGCAGGAACTGCTGGCCGATGCCAAGGAGATTGCCGAGCACCTGATGCTGATCGACCTGAGCCGCAATGACTCGGGCCGCGTGTCCGAGACCGGCAGCGTCACCGTGCCGCGCAAGATGTTTGTGGAGCGCTACTCTCACGTGATGCACATCGCTTCCATCGTCGAGAGTGAAATGCGCGCCGACAAGACGGCACTTGATGTGCTCAAGGCCACCCTGCCGGTCGGCACGCTCAGCGGTGCGCCGAAGGTGCGGGCCATGGAGATCATCGACGAGCTGGAGCCGGTCAAACGCGGCATCTATGGGGGCGCCATGGGCTATCTGGGCTGGAACGGCAACATGGACATGGCCATCGCCATCCGCACGGCCGTGATCAAGAATGAGCGTCTGTTCGTGCAGGCCGGGGCTGGCGTCGTGGCCGATTCCGTGCCGCGTCTGGAATGGGAAGAAACCATCAACAAGGCGCGGGCCATCTTCCGGGCCGTGGAGCTGGCGGGCAAGGGGCTGCAGGACCTGTAGAGCCTTGCAGCCGTCCGCTGTCACAACTCCTTGAAAGCGGCCAGCGCACGTTCCCGCGACACCTTCAGATCCACCACCGGATGCGGGTAATGCAGACCCAGGGTCACGCCCGCAGCACTCAGCACACTGGCCGGCGCTGCAGCCGGATCGTGCAGATACTTGTCCGGCAGTCTCGCCAGTTCTGGAACGTAGCGGCGGATATACACGCCCTCGGGGTCGAAGCGCTCGCTCTGCGTTACCGGATTGAAAACGCGGAAGTAGGGCGCCGCATCGGCCCCGCAGCCCGCAATCCACTGCCAGCTGGCGCTGTTGGCCGCCAGGTCGGCATCCACCAGACAATCCCAGAACCATTCCTCGCCCCGGTGCCAGTGGGTCAGCAGATTCTTCACCAGGAACGAACCCACCACCATGCGCACGCGGTTGTGCATGTAGCCCGTCTGCCACAGCTCGCGCATGCCGGCGTCCACCAGCGGGTAACCCGTCTGGCCGTGTTGCCAGGCGCGCAACAGGGCAGGCTCGTCCAGCCAGGGGAAACGTTCGAACTTGCTCTGCAGCGGCAGGCGGCTGAGAGTGGGCTTGTGATAGAGCAGTGAATAGGAGAATTCCCGCCAGCCCAGTTCGGACTGGAAGCAGTCCAGATCGGCCTCCACGCCCTGTTCCAGTCCCTGGCGCTGAGCCTCGTACCACACCTGGTTCGGCGACAGCTCGCCATAGTGAAGATGTGGTGACAGGCGCGAGACATTCGGGCGTTGCGGGAAGTTGCGCCCTTCCTTGTAGCCGTTCAGTCCAGCGGACAGAAATTCCTCCAGCCGGGCGGTCGCGACCTTCTCGCCCACCTGCCAGGTTGTGTTCATGGTGGCGTCCCAGGCGATGCGGGGCAGCAGGGCCAGGGCGTCTATGCCTGCCTGACCTGCTCCCGGCATGGCGTGCAGCTGCAGCGCGGCAGGCGCAGGCAAAGGCATGCGCGGCGCCGTGGCGGGCAGACAGCCGCGGCGGTAGAAGGGGGTGAAGACCTGGTAAGGCGTGCCGTCGCTCTTGAGCACCTGCCAGGGCTCCCACAACAGCGAGCCGTTGTGGCTGTGCACGGCGCTGCCCTGTGCCAGCAGCAGCTCCTTGAGCTTCTTGTCGCGGGCGATGCGCCAGGGCTCGTAGCAACGGTTCCAGTGCACGGCAGTCGCTTTGCTCTGCTGCACAAGGGCCGGCAGCAGTTGCAGTGGGTCGCCGCGCAGCACCAGCAGGCGACCGCCGAGGCTGGCGTTCAGTCGCGTCAGCGAGTAGTGCAGCCACCAGCGGCTCGCGCCTCCCATGGCCCACTCGCCGCTGTGGAGGTCATCCAGAATGTAGACCGGCAGCACCTCTCCCGACAGCGCGGCGGCATGCAGGGCGGGATTGTCGGCGAGGCGAAGGTCCTGGCGGAACCAGTGAATGGCGACGGGGGCGGTGATGATGGAGCTCCTGGGGGGGTGGTCGGTGTGGCAGCAGTATACGACGGGAGAAGGGGGGCGGATGTGGGCGACGGCAGTTCGCGGGCAAGCCCGCTCCCACGTTGCTGCCGAGCTATGGGAGCGGACAGTGCTGTGGGAGCGGGCTTGCCCGCGAACTGCCCGCGAACCGCCCGCTATGGAGCGAACGGATCGCCGTGCGCCGGGTTCTGCAAAAACAGATCGTCCGTCAGGCTGTTCAGGAAGGCCAGCATGTCGGCAATTTCCTCGTCGGTGAACTGAAAGCCCACGATGAAGGCGCTGCGATTGGGATTGGGTGGCTGGCCTGCAAACACGGCCCGGCCCTGGCGGGCATAGTGTTCGGTGAGCACCTGCTCCAGCGTGGGGATCGAGCCGTCGTGCATGTACGGCGCTGTCAGTGCGATATTGAGCAGGGTCGGGGTGCGGAACTTGCCCTCGTCCGCCGGGTTGTCAGTCACCTCGCGAATGCCCGGGTTCGCCATCGGGTAAGCCCCCTGGCCGTCCAGGTTGTACAGCCCGGTGTTGTGATAGCCCAGCTCCTCGAAGGGCAGCCGGGAGTGCACCAGATTGTCGGTGAAGCTCAGCCCGCCGTGGCAGTGATAGCACTCGAACTTTTCTCCGAAGAACAGCTCCTCGCCCCGCAGCGCGGATTCAGTCATGGCGTCACGCTCGCCCTCGTACTTGAAGCGGTAGTAGGGCGCCCGGAACGCCAGCAGGCTGCGTTCGAAACTGGCGATGGCCTTGGTGACAGTGTCCAGCGTGATGGCGCCGTTCTGGTCAGGAAACGCCGCGCGGAACATCGTCACGTACCGGGCATCGTCGACCAGTCGCGACAACAGCAGGGTTTCCTGACCTTCCATTCCCATTTCCACGGGATGCGAGCCGAAGATTGGCACCAGCGCCTGCGTCTCCAGTGCATTCATCAGCGGGTTGGCCCAGGTCAGGGATGGTAGATAGGCCACGTTGACCAGCGCCATGGCACTGCGTGCACCGCGCACGCCGTTGATGCCGGGAGAGGTCGCCTGCCCGTCGGTGAAGCCCTTCTCCTGCACATGGCAGGTGCTGCAGGACATCGAGTTGTCCAGGGACAGGCGTGTGTCGTAGAACAGATGCCGGCCGAGGCTGACCTTGGCCTGGCTCATGGGATTGTCGGTCGGTACGCGGGGTGGAGGCACCCAGGCGGGCAGTCCCCAATCGTAGGCGGCCGGGTCGGCGCCCGGCGCAGGGGTGGTCCCTGGCTCGGCGGCGCTGCCCTGTTGCAGCAACGCGGCTCCGCCAGCCAGCAGCAGACGTTTCATCGGGCGTGGAAGAACTGCTGGGCCAGAGGGGCCGTGTCGCCCACGGCAAAACCGAAGGCACGCAGCACTTCACTACACTCCGGATCGCGCAGGCCTGACATGCAGCCTGGCGCAGTATCCGGCGTGTTCACATCCACGTTGGCATTGGCCAGCACCTTGCCGATGTCAGCCACTACCACACCGCTGGCGATGTCGAAATTGTCCAGG
>CAMCRC010000014.1 GCA_945877175.1 Klebsiella pneumoniae
CCCGCTCCTACAAAGCAGCGTCCGCTCCTACAAGGACGGGTCCTTCTCCTGCTCATAGGGCAGGAACACCTTTACGTGGGTGCCCACGCCCAGCTCGCTGCTGATTTCCAGGCGGCCCCCGTGGGCCTGTGCAATCAGCCGGCAAAGATAAAGTCCCAGTCCAAAACCACCCGTGTTGCGCTGGCGCGCGCTGTCGGCGCGATAGAAGGGCTCGCTCAGATGTTCCATGTGCTCCGCCGAGATGCCCTCACCCTCGTCCTGTACTTCCAGAATCGCTTCGCTCGCAGTGAATGACACACGCACGCAGATGGGCTTGTCCCGACCGTGCCGGATGGCATTGTTCACGATATTGGTCAGCAGCAGCCGTGTGCGCAGCTTGTCGATGGAGATCGAGGCGTCTTCTTCCGGGCGCTGATAGTCCACGCCCGGCGCATAGTTGTGGAAGTAGGGCTCCAGCACCAGGCCGATGTAATCGGCGAAATCCACGTGTTCTGCCAGCAATGCCTGGTGCTGATTGCTCAGGCGCTCGGCTTCGATCAGATCGGAAATCAGCAGGTCGATCTCATTGATGTCGTCCGCCAGCGCTTCGCGCACGGAGTCGTCGTCCATGAATTCCAGCTGCAGTTTTGCGCGGGTAATCGGCGTGCGCAGTTCGTGGCTGATGGCCAGCAGCAACTGGCGCTTCGCCTCCAGCATTGACTGCAGCGAGTCGGCCATGTGGTTCACGCTCTGGGTCAGCTCGCCCAGCTCGTCTGTGCGGCGCGTCTTCACGCGGTAGCTCAGGTCGCCGTCGCAGATGCGTTCCGCACCTTCCCGCAGCTTGCGCACGGGGTCTACCAGCAGGCGATGCACGAGCAGATAATTGAGCAGCAATGCGAAACCGGCGAGGGCGAGTCCGATGTACACCACGATGTAGTCATAGTCGCTGAGTGTCGGTACGCGCCGGTTCAGGAAGTACTCATAAGCGCCGCGTGCCACACGAATCACTTCCTCGTCACCCACCACCATGATCTGCGCTTCCCGCGACAGCGTGCGGACGAAGGCCGCGCTGTCCACGTCCAGATCGCTCTGGTCATCGGACTGCCAGTTGATGTGAGGACTGCGGATGATGATGGTCAGCGACAGTTCGGATGCAAGCTGCGTGGCGCGCTGCAGATCGGGCGGCACGCCGATGTTGTCGACGATGAGCGTGATGTTGTCGAGGTAGAAATCGGGCAGTGGATTCAGCCGTTCGGAGCGCCAGTTTTCGTCGATCTGGCGGATCGACAGGGTGATGATCAGGAAGAACACCAGCACCGTCACGCTGAAGATCAGGAACAGGCGAAAGAAGAGAGAGTTGTTGATGCGTCCAGGCAGAGTCTTCATGGTGATGCCACTGGTGCGGCGCAGGCCTCAGCCTGGCTCACCCACAAAGGTGTAGCCGCGACCCCACACCGTCTTGATGAAGCGCGGCGTCTTCGAGGTGTCCTTGAGCTTGTGGCGCAGCCGGCTGACGAGAGTGTCCACGGCGCGCGAAAACAATTCTGCGTCGATGCCGCGCAGGCGGTTCATCAGTTCGTCACGGGTGAAGGTCTTGTTGGGTGACTGCATGAACAGCAGCAGAAGCTCGTACTCCATGGTGGTCAGTTCGACGATCTCCTCATCCAGCTTGACCAGGCGCCGCACCGTGTCCACTTCCAGGCCCTGAATTCTCGGCACATCCAGCTGGCTGCGTGCTTCATCACTGGTGCGGCGCAGGATATTGGTGATGCGCGCCACCAGTTCGCGGGGTTCAAATGGCTTGGGCAGGTAATCGTCGGCACCCAGCTCGAGCCCGACGATGCGGTCAGTGACTTCGCCGTGGGCGGTAAGCATCAGGATGGGCAGCTGGCCGTACAGTGACGATTTGGCGCGAATCTCGCGGCAGATTTCGAAACCGTCCTTTTCGGGCAGCATGACATCCAGGATCAGCAGATCAGGTTTGTTGCGCTTGAGGTATTCGAAACCCTTCGACGGCGTATGGGCTGCCGTCACCTTCATGTCATAGCGCTCCAGATATTGCGTCAGCAACTGTCCGAGTTTCTCGTCGTCATCTATCAGCAGAATCTGTTTCATGCCGCACCCTGAATGCAAGTCTGACCGAGTGTACGAAGTCGGCCAGGGGAAATCAATCAGACTGGCTGGCGCTGCACGCTAGTGCCTTGGCAGGGGCAGCGGTAGTATGATTGCCCGCCATCGGGCCGTGCAGGCCCTCCCTCTACGAGTGATCGCGATGATTTCCCTGAACAATGCCACGCTGATGCGCGGCGAACTGGTGCTGCTGCGCGATGCCAGTCTGGCCATTCACAATGGGCAGAAGATAGGCGTCATTGGTCGCAATGGCAGCGGCAAATCCAGCCTGTTTGCCTGTCTTCTGGGGCAACTGGCGCTGGATCAGGGCGATCTGTCCATGCCGGAAGGTCTGCGGTGTGCGCACATGCGTCAGGAGACCGTGGCTTCGGCCACGTCGGCGGTGGACTTCGTGATTGATGGCGATGCGCGCTACCGCGAGATCGAACGGCTGTTGCACGCGGCGGAGGCAAAGGGCGACGGTTCGGCCATTGCCCATCTGCACAGCGACATGGACAAGATTGGCGGCTACGACATTCGTTTCCGGGCAATGCAGTTGCTATCGGGACTCGGCTTTTCGGCTGAACAGTTCGACAATCCCGTCTCGAGCTTTTCCGGGGGCTGGCGCATCCGCCTGAATCTCGCCGCCGCCCTGATGGCACCCTCCGACCTGCTGCTGCTGGACGAGCCCACCAACCACCTCGACCTGGAAGCCACGCTATGGCTGGAACAATGGCTCAAGCGTTATCAGGGCACGCTGCTGATCATTTCCCACGACCGCAGTTTTCTCGACGAAGTCATCTCGTATGTGGTGAGCGTCGAGCAACAGAAACTCACACTCTATCGCGGCAACTACAGCAGTTTTGAAACGCAGCGTGCAGAACGGCTCTCCCAGGAGCAGGCCATGTTCGAGAAGCAGCAGCGGCGCGTGGCCGAGATCGAGGACTTCGTGCGGCGTTTCCGTGCCAAGGCCACCAAGGCGCGGCAGGCTCAGAGTCGCCTCAAGGAGCTTGACCGCATGCAGCTGATTGCGCCGGCGCATATCGACTCGCCATTCCATTTCGAGTTCCCGGCACCGGAGCGCCTGCCTGCCGAGCTGCTGGCGCTGGACAAGGTGAGCGTCGGCTATGGTTCGCCACTGGTCAGCAATATCCGACTGACCATTCGCGACACCACGCGCATCGGTCTGCTGGGTTTCAACGGCTGCGGCAAGTCCACGCTGCTGCGCACGATTGCGAGCGATCTGGCTCCCCTGGCCGGAGAAATGCGCAGCTCGAAGTTTCTGCAGGTGGGGTATTTCGCTCAGCACCAGGTGGACGTGCTGGATCAGCGCGCCAGCCCGATGCTGCTCCTGCAGCGACTGGATCCGGCGGCGCGTGACCAGAGCATCCGCGATTTTCTGGGCGGATTCGATTTCCGTGGAGATCGAATCACCGAGACCATCGAGAATTTCTCTGGTGGCGAGAAGGCGCGGCTCGCACTGGCCCTGGTGGTGTGGCAGAAGCCGAACCTGTTGCTGCTGGACGAACCCACCAACCACCTGGATTTGGAAATGCGCCACGCGCTTACAGTGGCGCTGCAGGGATTCGAGGGGGCGCTGGTCATTGTGTCCCACGACCGTCACCTGTTGAGCAATACCGTCGATGAGTTCCACTCCATACACAATGGGCGCTGTCAGGAATTCGAAGGCGATCTGCACGACTACGAAAAGTGGATGCAGGAGAACAGCAAGGGCAGCACGGGCACGGCGGCGAAACCTGCGGAGGCGGGTGACGACCGGAAGGGCGATCGCAAGGAACTGCGCCAGCAGGCCGCTGCTACCCGCCAGCAACTGGCGCCGCTGCGCAATGAGATCAAGAAGCTGGAGCAGAAGCTCGACAAGCTGCACGCAGACCTGACACAGGTGGAAACCCAGCTGGGCGATGCGAGTCTGTACGAAGAGAGCCGCAAGAAGGACCTGAGTGCGCTGCTGCAGAAGCAGGCCGCGCTCAAGTCCGAGGCCGAGGGTGTCGAAACTCTCTGGCTGGAAAAAAGTGAGCAGCTGGAAACACTGTAGGAGCGGGCCCGCTCCCACAGGCAGGGCCCGCACAACAAGCATTCAACAACACACGTCCAACACAGGAGCCACACCATGAAGACTGCACTGCTCGCACTGATTATGTCGCTCGTCCTCGCTCTTTCCGCCAGCGTCCTGCAGGCACAGCCGGGCAGTGGCCAGGGGGGTGGTCCCGGCCAGGGAGGGGGTGGCGGCATGCGCATGAACCCCGAGGCCCGTGTGCAGCAGTTGATCACTGCACTGGAAATCACGTCAGAGCAGGAACCCGCGTTCCGCGCAGCGATGGCAAAAGTCACTGAAATGCAGATGGCCGCGATGGGCGCGATGCGTCAGGGCGGAGGACAGGGGCAAGGCGGGGGTCAAGGCCAGGGCATGCAGCGCCGTGCAGAAATGCAGCGGCAAACCGAAGAGATTCTTGCCACTGTGCTGACCGATGCGCAGATGACGAAGTTCCGCGAGGCCGAAGAAGCCCGCATGGCGCAGATGCGCGAGCGCAATGCGCCCTGACGGCATGGCAATTTTCCTACAGGATAGGAATTCCTGAGAATCCTGTTAAAATCCCGGCGGTCTTTTTCCTCGTGAGCAGTACCATGCAGAAAAGAACCTCCGAAGAGGAAATTGTCCTCGTCCTCTCGCTGATCTCCATGATCGGCCTGCTCCCTTTTGCCATCGTGCGTTTCAGCACGGGGGACTGGGCTGTCGGCCTTGTGGACAGTGCAGGCGTCATCGGATCCTTAGCCACTTTCACGTATGTCTGGCGCACACGCCGCACCGAGATACCCGGCTTCTTCATTGCCGTGCTGTCACTGTCAGGCATGGTGGCCAATCTCTTCTTTCTCGGCCCCCGGGATCTGTACTTTCTGTACCCGGTCACTATCGCCGCCTTCTTCCTGACACCGCCGGCCACCGCGTTGCGACTCACGGCGGCGGCACTGCTCGCGTCGTCCCTGGCCTTGTTTTCTGGGCTGACGGCTTTCGATTTCGCGAAATTCTTCCTGTCCCTCCTCGGGTGCATCCTCTTTGCCTTTGCCTTCGCGCAGCAGCGCAACCGGCAGCGCGATCAGCTGCTGCAATTGTCCACGGAAGACCCGCTGACCGGTGCGGGCAATCGCCGGGCGCTGAACAAGAAGCTGGATCAGCTCGTGGCGACGTACCGCCGCACGGCCATGCCGATGTCGGCCATTCTGCTGGATCTGGACAACTTCAAGATCGTCAATGACGCAGGCGGCCATGCAGCCGGAGACGAAGTGCTGCGTCGGGTCGCCGACATCATCGCCACGCGCATCCGTCTGACCGACAATCTGTACCGCTTTGGCGGGGACGAATTCGTCGTGCTGGCCACGAGTGCCACCGGCGAGACGGCGGCAAAACTAGCCGAAGATATCCGCGATCTGGTGGCCCGCGCGCTTGCGGACATAGCCCTGCCGGTGACCGCCTCACTCGGCGTGGCGGAATACATTGCCGACGAGTCCGTGGAACAGTGGCTGGCACGGGCCGACAAGGCCATGTACAAGGCCAAGGCGTCGGGCAAGAACACGGTTCGCTTCCTCGGCGTTCCCGAAACCCTGCGCAGTGCGGCCTGAAGCCGGCAGCGCGCGACTTCCCCGCAATACCCGAAAGTGCCATGATCCCGGGTCTCTGCCTGTCACTGATGTCTATCACATGCCCTGGATTCTTCTCATTCTCGCCGGCCTGCTGGGACCTGGTCTGTTGATTCTCATGACATTGCCGGGCGCGAGGCTGGCACTATGAAAACCATCGGCATGCTGGGCGGCATGAGCTGGGAAAGCACCAGCACCTATTATCGGGCGCTGAACGAGGGCGTGCGCGCTGCCTGCGGCGGTCTGCACTCGGCGAAGATTCTGCTGCACAGTGTCGACTTCGCCCCGCTGGAGGCCCTTCAGCATGCCGGCGACTGGGATGCCATTGCCGAGCAACTGGCAGCTGCCGCCCGCAGCGTACAGGCCGGGGGTGCCGACTTCCTGATGCTCTGTACCAACACCATGCACAAGGTGGCTCCACAGATCGAAGCGGCCATCGACATTCCTCTTCTGCATATAGCGGACGCCACCGCCGAGGCACTGCAGGGGCAGGGCATTCGCCGCGTCGGACTTCTGGGCACGGCCTTCACCATGGAGCAGGATTTCTACAAGGGGCGCATTGCCAGCCGCTACGGCATCGAGGTGCTGGTGCCGGAACAGGACGCACGGCGTCTGGTCCACCGGGTCATCTATGAGGAGCTGTGCCTGGGGCGCACCGAGCCAGCATCGCGGGAGGCCTATCTCGATATCGTGGCCGACCTGTCGGCACAGGGTGCTGAAGCTGTCATTCTGGGTTGCACAGAGATTGGTTTGTTGATCAGGCAGCGGGACACGTCAGTGACGCTGTACGATACGACAGCCATCCACGCCGCGCGCGCCGTCACGATGGCACTTTCCCAATGATCTGCTGCAAGAGGCATCGCCATGACTCACCGCATCCTGCTCATTCAGGGACATCCCGATACCAGCAAGCGCCATCTCAATCATCTTCTGCTCGACGCCTATGCACAGGGTGCGGCAGCGGCGGGGCATGAGACGCGGACACTGGTTGTCGCCGATCTCGAATTTCCACTGTTGAGGACACAGGACGACTGGGAGAAGGGCACGGGGCCTGCGGGCCTGACGGACGCTCAGGCCGACATTCTCTGGGCAGACCATCTGGTGTTGTTCTTTCCCCTCTGGCTGGGCGACATGCCGGCGCTCCTGAAAGGCTTTCTGGAGCAGGTGGCACGGCCTGGATTTGCCTTTCGCCGGGATGCCCGGAACCCTTTCGGCCCAAAAGCGCTGGGTGGACGCAGCGCCCGCGTTATCGTCACCATGGGCATGCCTGCCCTGGTGTACCGCTGGTATTTCCGCGCCCACAGTGTGAAGGCACTGGAGCGCAATGTCCTGGGCTTTGTCGGTTTCGCACCGGTTCGCGAGACCTTGATAGGCTTGGTAGCCGGCATGGCGCCGGAGAAGGTGACGCACTGGGAAGCGACCATGCGCAAACTGGGCGGTCGCGCGCAGTAACCGGGCTCAGAGACGACGGGCCAGCACGGCAGAAGCCGCCACCAGCAGGGACGAGACGAAAAGGCACATCGCCAGTCCGGCGCTCTGGTACACCAGGCCCGAGAGCACGGTGCCCAGCAGTCGCCCGGCGGCATTGGCCATGTAATAGAAGCCCACGTCCAGAGAAACACCGTCACTGCGCGCCCAGGACACGATCAGATAGGAATGCACCGCCGAGTTGATGGCGAACACGGCGCCAAACACCAGCAGTCCGCCCACCAGCACCAGTTCCGCCTGCCATTGCGCCAGCAGCGCCGCGCCGATCAGCGCCGGCAGCAGACACAGCAGTGCTGCCCACACGAAGGCCGTGCGCCCGGTAGGAGCGAGCCCTGCAGTGGGAGCAAGCCCTGCTGTGGGAGCGAGCCCTGCTCGCGAACTCCCCCCCACAAATCCCGGCGCCAGCGCCTGCACTGCCCCATACCCAATCACCCACACGGCCAGCAGCGTTCCCACCTGCAGCGCACTCCAGCCCAGCTGACTCTGCAGATACACCGGCAAGGCCACCACGAACCAGACATCCCGCGCTGCAAACAGGAAGAAGCGCGCCGTGGCCAGCCGGTTGATGGCGTGACTGCTGGAGAATATCTCCCGGAACTTCGGCTTGAAACTTGCCACGCCACTCTGGCGCTCGAGCAGCAGCAGGCTGGCCAGCAGCACCACCCCCAGCAGCACTGCCATGATGAGAATGGCCCCGTGGAATCCGACGCTGGCCAGCAACGCCCCGCCGAGGAAAAAGCCAACGCCCTTGAGTGCATTCTTGGAGCCAGTCAGCCGCGCCACCCAGCGGTAGAGTGTGCCCTGGGCGTCGTCCGGCACCAGGCTCTTCACGCTGCTCTTGGCGCTCATCTTGTTCAGATCCTTGGCGATGCCGGACAGCGCCTGCGCTACCATCACCCACACCACGGTCAGCAGCGCCGGGTCCACCAGCAGCATCAGCAGGGCCACTATCTGCAGGGCCAGGCCGATGTGCATGGTCACGTTCAGGCCTATGCGACTGGCCAGCCAGCCCCCGAACAGATTGGTGACGATGCCGAAGAATTCATACAGCAGGAACAGCGAAGCCACTTCCAGCGGACTGAAACCCAGGCCGTGGAAGAACAGCACCACCAGCATGCGCAGGGCGCCGTCGGTCAGGGTGAAAGCCCAGTAGCTGGCGGTGATCACCAGGTACTGGGCAAACGGATTGTGGCGCAGGCTCAGACCCACTGCTCTCAGCTCCGCCCCACTTTGAGGGCCAGTTCCATCATGCGGTGTACGTAGCCGATCTCATTGTCGTACCACGCCAGTATCTTCACCTGCGTGCCGTTGATGACCATGGTGGAAAGTGCGTCGACAATGCTGGAACGCGGATCATTCACATAGTCCACCGATACCAGCGGGCGTTCCTCGTAGCCCAGAATGCCCTGCAGCCGGCCCTCGGCGGCAGCTTTCAGGGCAGCATTGACCTGCTCCACCGTGACGGACTGTTCCAGCTCGAAGACACAGTCCGTCAATGAGGCATTGGTGATGGGCACGCGAATCGCGATGCCGTTCAGTCGGCCCTTCAGCTCCGGAAAAATCTCGGTGATGGCGGTGGCAGACCCGGTGCTGGTGGGAATCAGCGACTGGCCGCAGGCGCGGGCGCGGCGCAGGTCCTTGTGATAGCCGTCCAGCACGCTCTGGGTGTTGGTGATGTCATGCACGGTGGTGATGCTGCCATGGCGGATGCCGAAGCTGCGGTGAATCACGTCCACCACGGGCGCCAGGCAATTGGTGGTGCAGGAGGCCGCTGTGACAATGCGGTGCTGTGCCGGGTCGTACAGATGATCGTTGACGCCCATGACGATGTTGAGCGTGCCGTCCTTGACCGGCGCCGAAACCACCACGCGGCGGATGCCCTGGGCCAGCAGCGGGGCCAGCGCCTCCCGGGACTTGACCCTGCCAGTGCATTCCACCACCACATCAGCGCCCGTGGCTGCCCAGTCGGTATCCGCCAGCGCCGTGTTGCGGGACCACGGGACAGGCCGGCCTTCGATGCGCAGGCCCTCGGCTGTGGCACTGACATCCTTGTGCCAGGTGCCGTGCTGGGAATCGAAAGTCAGCAGATGCGCGGCGTCTGCGGGGCTGCCGGCGATCTCGTTGATGTGGACGATCTCGACGTCTGGCCAGTCCCATGCCGCGCGCAGGGCAAGGCGACCCATGCGGCCGAATCCGTTGAAGGCGATCTTGATGCTCATGCTCAATTTCCTGGTAATTGCAGCGGCCGAAATTATAGGGGGGCGATTGTGACAGGGTCACGGAATTTGTCCGGACCCCTTGAAGCCATGGGCCGGCACTCCCACTATAACGCCCACGCCAATTGCATCAGGAGTACTGCGCACCATGAAACACCGTCATTACTGGCTCGCATTGATTGCCTTGCTGAGCGCCAGTCTTGTCGCCGCCAGCGCAGTGGCACAGCAGGACTATGCCACCTTCAAGACCAATGACGAAGAAAACAACATCGAAGTCTTCAAGCAAGCCAGCCCCTCCGTGGTGTACATCACCAATTCACGCCTGGTGCGCCGCTCCTTCTACTCGCTGAACCCCCAGGAGATTCCCCAGGGCAGCGGCTCGGGCTTCATCTGGAGCCGCGACGGCTATGTGGTGACCAATTTCCACGTCATCCAGCAGGCCTCGCGACTGACTGTTACCTTGCAGGATGGCAGTGCCTGGGACGCCGAAGTGGTGGGTGCTGAACCTGACAAGGACCTGGCAGTACTGCGCATTCAGGCACCGGCAGAGAAGCTGCAGCCGCTGCAGGTGGGCGACTCGTCGCTGCTGGAAGTCGGGCGCAAGGTCATTGCCATCGGCAACCCTTTCGGTCTGGATACCACCCTGACAGTGGGGGTGGTCAGTGCTCTGGGTCGGGAAATTGACTCCGTCAGCCGTCGCAAGATTCGCGACGTGATTCAGACCGATGCCGCCATCAACCCCGGCAATTCCGGCGGTCCGCTGCTCAATTCCCTGGGGCAACTGGTGGGCGTCAACACGGCCATCTACAGCCCGACGGGCGCGAGTTCCGGCATTGGCTTCGCAATCCCGGCCAATACGGTTGCCAAGATTGTGCCGGAGCTGATTACCTTTGGCCGCGTGCAGACCCCGACGCTGGGCATCTCCCTGCTGCCGCCGCAATACGCAGAGTATTACCGTCAGAACGCGGGCATCCTGGGGGTAATCGTAATGGATGTGATAGAGGGTGGGAGCCTCGAAATTGCGGGCATGCGTGGCCTTCAGGAGACGGCGCGGGGCATTGCGCTGGGGGATGTGATCACGAAGATCGATGACGAGGAGATCGTCAATGAAGACGATCTGCTCAATGCGCTGGAGAATCGCAGGGCGGGGGATGTGGTGTCGGTGACGACGCAGCGCGATACCGAAACGCTCACCTACGAGATCGAGCTGCAGGCGTCGCAGGCGCAGTAGCGGGGAGTTGGATGGCAGGCCTGTGGGATTGAGATGTCCCTGTGGGATTGAGATGTGCCTGTGGGAGCGGGCCCTGCCCGCGAACAATCATCAGCGGCGCTGCTGTTGAAAACCTTCTCAGTCAAGGCGCCGGGGGCCGGTCATCCCGTTCTGCGGCTGACTTGCGGCCCTCCGGGCTGCCCTCTCTCCAAAAAATGCCTCAGGTCATTTTTCTGCGCTCGGCGCTGGTCTCTTATGCCGCTGAACGGGACGACCGGCCCACATCGCCTGGCGTGTGCCAGTCCCTAAAAGTTGCAGCTTCGTTTGTTCGCGGGCAGGGCCCGCTCCCACACTTTCCATCCAGCATCCAGCATCCAGCATCCAGCACCCAACTCCCAGCCCTCAGAGTTCTGTCCTCAGTCGCGGGCAGCCAGTTCGCTGCGGCGCTTCGCCACTGCCGCCCGGACCTGCTGCGGCGCCGTGCCGCCGACGTGGTTGCGCGACTGCACCGAGCCTTCCAGCGTCAGCACGGCGAACACATCCTGCGCGATCATCGGTGAGAACTGCTGCAGCTCCTGCAGCGACAGCGCGCTCAGATCCTTCTTCTGCGCGATGCCATAGGCCACTGACTTGCCGACGATCTCGTGGGCGTCGCGGAAGGCGATGCCCTTGCGTACCAGATAGTCCGCCAGATCGGTCGCCGTGGCGTAGCCCTTGAGGGCCGCGTTGTAGAGCGATTCCTTCTTCGGCCGGATGGCCGGCACCATGTCGGCATAGGCCTTCAGGCAGTCGCGCACGGTGTCGATCAGGTCGAACAGTGGCTCCTTGTCTTCCTGATTGTCCTTGTTGTAGGCCAGCGGCTGGGACTTCATCAGTGTCAGCAGCGCCACCAGATGGCCGTTGACGCGGCCGGTCTTGCCCCGCACCAGCTCAGGCACGTCGGGATTCTTCTTCTGCGGCATGATGGACGAGCCGGTGCAGAAACGGTCGGGCAGATCCACGAAATCGAACTGCGAGGATGTCCACAGCACCAGCTCCTCGGAGAAGCGTGACAGGTGGGTCATGATCAGGCTGGCAGCCGCAGCCAGCTCGATGGCGAAGTCGCGGTCGCTCACCGAATCCAGCGAATTGCGGGTCGCGGCGGTGAAACCCAGCAGCTGCGCGGTGTACTCGCGCTCGATGGGGTAACTCGTTCCCGCCAGCGCGGCCGCCCCCAGCGGCGAATAGTTCAGACGGGCCCGGCAGTCGAGCAGACGGCCGTGGTCGCGCTCCAGCATCTCGAACCAGGCCATCATGTGGTGGCCAAAGGTGATGGGCTGGGCGGTCTGCAAATGGGTGAAGCCCGGCATGATGGTGTCGGCTTCGCGCTCGGCGATGTCCAGCAGGGCCAGCTGCAGGCGGTGCAGGGTGGCGCCGATGGAATCGATCTCGTCGCGCACGTACAGGCGGATGTCAGTGGCCACCTGGTCATTGCGAGAGCGCCCGGTGTGCAGCTTCTTGCCCGTCATGCCGATGCGGCGCGTCAGCTCGGACTCGATGTTCATGTGCACGTCTTCCAGCGCCACGGACCACTCGAAGCGGCCCGCCACGATGTCCTCGCGGATGCCTTCCAGGCCGGTGACGATGTCCTGGACTTCCTGCACGCTGAGAATGCCGACCTTGCCGAGCATGGTGGCGTGGGCGATGGAGCCATTGATGTCGTGGTGATACAGACGCTTGTCGAAGGTCACGGAAGCGGTGAAGCGCTCGACGAAGGCGTCGGTGGCCTCGCTGAATCGTCCGCCCCAGGGTTTGATTGCGTCGGGTGTCTTGTCGCTCATAGTCCGTCTCTCTCGGGCCGTCTGGCCGGTGCAGGGGCGGCGATTATAACAACATCGCCCCGGGCTGTGTCTCGGGCGGGGGATTGGCGTAGAATCGCCGGCAAGACAATTCTGGAGTTCCCCCCTGATCATGGCAGTTGAAAGAATCCGCATCGCCACGCGCGAAAGCCCCCTGGCCCTGTGGCAGGCAGAGCATGTGAAGAGCCGCCTGCTGGCCCACTATCCCGCCCTGCAGGTGGAATTGATCGGCATGACGACACGGGGCGACATCATTCTCGATACGCCGCTGGCAAAGATCGGCGGCAAGGCGCTGTTCGTGAAGGAGCTGGAAGTGGCCATGCTGGAAGGGCGCGCCGACATTGCCGTGCATTCCATGAAGGACGTGCCGATGGAGTTTCCGGAGGGTCTGGGCCTGCGCGTCATCTGCGAACGGGAAGACCCCAGTGATGCCTTCGTCTCGAACACCTATGCCAGCATCGACGCGCTGCCCCAGGGCGCCCGCGTGGGCACCTCCAGTCTGCGTCGCCAGTGTCAGCTGCGCAGCCACCGGCCCGACCTGCAGATCGGCGATCTGCGTGGCAACGTCGGCACACGCCTGAGCAAGCTGGACCGCGGTGACTATGACGCCATCATCCTCGCCACTGCCGGACTGGTGCGCCTGGGCCTGGGCGAACGCATACGCGCCCGTATGGACACCACGTCGTCGCTGCCGGCCGGCGGGCAGGGTGCCGTGGGCATCGAGTGCCGCGTGGACGATCATGAAATCATCGCGCTGCTGCAGGTGCTGCATCACGCAGACACGGCTGACCGCGTCGTCGCCGAGCGCGCCGTGAACACGCGGCTGCAGGGTGGCTGTCAGGTGCCGATCGCCTGCTTCGCCGAACTGGAGGGCGAGCAGCTGCATCTGCGGGCGCTGGTGGGCGATGTCAACGGCCAGCGCATTCTGCGCGAGGAGTTGCGTGGCCCCCGCCAGAATGCCGAACAGCTTGGCATCGCCGTGGCCGAGGCGCTGCTGGCCAAAGGTGCCGACAAGATCCTGGCCGCGTTGTACGCCGAGGCATGAACACACCCCCCCGACAGAGTCCCCTTGCTGGTCCGCAGGCCGCGCTGGCCCTGCAGCAGTGCCGTGTGCTGCTGACCCGCCCGGCGGGCCAGGTCGAGCGTCTGGCTTTGGCCATTGCCGACCAGGGTGGTCACACCTTGAGCCTGCCGCTGCTCAGTATCCTGCCGGTGCAGGAACGTGACGACATCGAGCGGGTAAAATCCCGCATCCTCGCTCTCGATACCTATGACATCGCCATCTTCATCAGCACCAATGCCGCCCATCTGGGGCTCGAGTGGATCGAAAGCTACTGGCCGCAGCTGCCCGTTGGCCTGGAGGCCTATGCGGTAGGGCCAGGCACCGCCGCTGTCCTGCGTCAGCATCCCTGGCCGGTGCATTGTGCGGACACTGGCGTGACCAGCGAGGACCTGCTGGCGCTGCCCGGCCTGCAACAGGTGCAGGGCAGGCGCATCGCGCTGTTCCGGGGCAAGGGTGGCCGGGAACTGCTGGCCGAAACGCTGCGAGAGCGTGGCGCGCAGGTGGACTACATCGAGCTCTATACACGCCAGGTGCCGCACCACACACGCGCCGACGTGCTGAGTGCCATGCAGGACCAGCACATCAACTGCG
Organism: Klebsiella pneumoniae; assembly: GCA_945877175.1. GTDB lineage: Bacteria > Pseudomonadota > Gammaproteobacteria > Pseudomonadales > Pseudohongiellaceae > UBA5078. Next base: position 14,152 of record CAMCRC010000014.1, read on the forward strand.
TCGTGCTGACCAGTCTGCAGATTTTCGAGAGCTTCCTCAGCCTGCTCAAGGGGCCCGAAACGGCGGGCGCAGCGCTTGATTTGTCGCAAGACAAGGCCGCAAACCCTCTGCTAGGCTTGCAGCAGACACTGACGCTGATCGTGCCTTCTGCGCGTGTCGAACAGAACGCCCGCCGCGCCGGATTCGCCCACGTGCTCAATGCCGGGGGTGCCGATGATCTGACCGTGCTCGCCTGCCTGCGCCATTGTCCGGCGACGCACGCAGACCCCCAGGAGGCTTTGTGACTGACGGCAGTACCCCCGCGCCCTCTGCAGAGTCGGCGCCGCGAATCGACACGCCGCGCGTGCTGGACGAACTGAGCCGCAGCAATGCGGCCCCGCATCTCCCCCGTGCCCGCTCGCGCAGCAGTGGTCTGCGCCGCTTCCTCATCATCATGCTGGTGCTGGTACCGGTGTTGCTGGCCATCTTCTGGCTTGTGTACGAACAATTGCGCGTACTCTCACTGATCGAAACCCTGCAGACCGAAAATATGGCGCTGCAGCAGAACGCCCCTGCTACTGCGCCGGCGGCAGTGCCCGACGAACTTCTCGCCACGCTGGCGGACCGGCAGTCACTGGAAGCGCTGCGCACAAGCCTCGAGACGCGCATCGCAGCACTGGCCAGCAGCACCGCCAGCGTGGAACAGCGCCTGGAGGCCGAGCCAACGCAGCGTGTTGTGCAGGAATGGTTGTGGACGGAAGCGGAATATCTTTTGCGACTGGCCAATCAAAAACTCACGCTGCAGGGCGATGCTGACTCGGCCCTGCTCATTCTTTCCACTGTCGATGAAATGCTGCGCGACTCGGGGGACGCCACGGTGCTTGGCGTGCGCGATGCGCTGGCAGGCGAGATGCTGGCACTGCGCAATCTGGAGTATGTGGACGTGCCGGGCCTGTACGTGCGCATGAACAATCTGCTGCCTTTGATCGACCAGCTCTCTCTGCGCAACACTCTGGTACAGAATTACTCCGATCAGCTTGCCGCACAACAAGGCGCGACATTGTCGGCTGACACCGGCTTTGGTGTCCGGGCACTGGAGCTGCTGGGCAGCATCTTCGTGTGGCAGGAGTGGGACGTGGCGCCCGAGGCACTGCTGCCGCCTCAGCAGGAAGCGACTTTGAAGCAGAATCTGCGGCTGATGCTGGAGCAGGCGCAGCTTGCCCTGCTGATGGCAAAGCAGGAAGTCTATCGCAGCAGTCTGGAGAAAGGCCGTGACTGGATGACGCGCTACTTTGCCATCGACGCAGGCGCCGGACGCACACTGGGGCAGGAACTGGAGTCGCTTGCAGCGGCGACAGTGGCTACATCCCGCCCGGATATTTCCGGATCACTTGCGCTGCTGCAGCAGGCCAATGCCCGTCGTGCCCAATCAGCCACGAATGACAGCGACGGTCGCTGAGCATGATCCGACTCTTCCTTTTTTCACTGCTGGCGATCACCACGGGCCTGCTCGTGACGCTGGCGCTCGCGCGCGACCCGGGCTATCTGCTTCTTTCCTGGGGCAACGCCACCTTCGAGACGAGCCTGTTCGCACTCTTTGTGGCCATGGTGCTGTTACTGATAGCCGCGCGCCTGGTGTATCTGCTGCTCAGCTGGCTCAATCCGCTGAATCTCGTGCGCGCCGGCCGGCAATGGTCCGCTGCCCGCGCCGCACGCAAGGCCCTCAACGCGCAGAACGATGTGGAAGAACAGCAGCTGGAACTGATGCACCGGCTCGCGAGTCTCAGCGAGGAGCCAGGTACAAGGGTGTCGGCACTGCGGCGCTTCTGGAAACGGCACACCCGTGGCATGGTGCCCGGCGATGAGCTGATCAGTGCCTGCGTTCAGGCGTACATGCGCATCGGCGCTCTGCACGACGCTGTAGCGATGTTCGAGTCCTCACTGGAGACCCGCTGGAGTGATTCGCTGGTGCGCCGGTACAGTCTGCTGAGTTTGCGGGTGGATGATGCGCAGGCCGTCAGGCAGTTGCAGAAGGCGGAGAGTTGGCTGAGTGCGCGCAGCGAAGATGGTGTGTTGTTGCTGGCCGCGGGGAGGCTGGCGCTGCGGGCATCACTCTGGGGAAAGGCCAGAGATTATTTTGAACGCAGCCTGCGTGTCAGTGCTGATGTGGAGGCTTACGCAGAGCTGGCGCGTCTGCTGCAGAATCTGAAAGAACAGGACCGTGATCCGCGCGCTCTTGCTGCAGCCACCCGTGCCATGAGTGCAGGGCTGCCGCAGTTTCCCCAACCGGGGTGATGGCGCTTACTTGATGCCCAGCTCGTTCCAGATGTCGTCCACGCGCTTCTTCACATCGTCACTCATGCTGATCGGCGTGCCCCATTCGCGGGTGGTTTCTGCCGGCCATTTGCTGGTGGCATCCATCCCCATCTTCGAGCCGAGGCCGGACACCGGCGACGCAAAATCCAGGTAGTCGATCGGCGTGTTTTCGATGAGCACGGTGTCCCGTGCCGGGTCCATGCGCGTGGTCATGGCCCAGATCACATCGTTCCAGTCGCGCACATTCACGTCGTCGTCCACGATGATCACAAACTTCGTATACATGAACTGACGCAGGAACGACCACGCGCCCATCATGATGCGCTTGGCGTGTCCCGGGTACTGCTTGCGAATGCTGATGACGGCCATGCGGTAGGAACAGCCTTCGGGCGGCAGATAGAAATCCACGATCTCCGGGTACTGTTTCTGAATCAGCGGAATGAACACTTCGTTCAGCGCCACGCCCAGCATGGCGGGCTCATCCGGCGGACGTCCGGTGTAGGTGCTGTGGTAGATCGGGTCTTTGCGATGCGTGAGTTTCTTGACCGTGAAAACTGGAAAGCGTTCCACTTCGTTGTAATAGCCGGTGTGGTCTCCAAACGGGCCTTCTTCCGCCATCTCACCTGGCTCGATCACGCCTTCCAGCACGAACTCTGCGCTGGCCGGCACCTGCAGATTGCTGGTGAGGCAGGTGAGCACTTCCGTCTTCTGCCCGCGCAGCAAACCGGCGAAGGCATATTCTGAAAGCGTGTCCGGAATTGGTGTCACCGTGGCCAGAATCGTGGCCGGGTCGGCCCCGATCGCAATCGCCACGGGAAAGGGTTCGCCGGGGTGCTTGATCTGCCAGTCGCGGAAGTCCAGCGCGCCGCCACGGTGGGACAGCCAGCGCATGATCATCTTGTTGCGGCCAATGACCTGCATGCGGTAGATGCCCAGGTTCTGGCGCTCTTTCTCGGGACCGCGGGTGATCACCAGCGGCCAGGTCACCAGCGGGCCAACATCGCCCGGCCAGCAGGTCTGCACGGGCAACATGCCCAGATCGATATCGGCCTCGTCGATGAAGACGTCGCGACAGGGCGCCGTTTTCTTCAGATCCGGCGCAATGTTCAGCACCTGGCGGTAGGCGGGCAGGTTCTGCCACAGCTCCTTCCAGCCTTTGGGCGGAACGGGTTCTTTCAGGAAGGCGAGAAGGTGCCCAACATCTCGCAAACCCTGCAGGTCTTTCTGACCCATCGCCAGCGCCACGCGCCGGGGATGTCCGAACAGATTGCCGAGCAGGGGAATCTTTGAGTTGCGGGGATTCTCGAACAGCAGGGCGGGACCGCCTGCACGCAGCGTGCGGTCGCAGATTTCCGTGATCTCAAGATTGGGATCGACTTCCGTCTTGATCCTGATCAGATCGCCCTCCTTCTCCAGGAGGGCGATGAATTCACGAAGGTCTTTGCAGGGCATTGGCGTGATCCTGAGAGGTATTTCCATCTGTAGGAGCTTGCACTGCAAGCGAACTGCCGGGGCAGGAGTTCATGCTCGCGAGCAGGGCTCGCTCCTACAGGGAATCACTTGCGCTTCATGGAGTTGAAGAACTCGTCGTTGGTCTTTGTGTCCTTCAGCTTGTCGAGGATGAACTCGGTGGCCTGCACGTCTTCCATCGAGCTCAGAATCTTGCGCAGAATCCACATGCGCTGCAGTTCTTCTTCGGTGGTCAGCAGTTCTTCACGACGTGTACCGGAACGGCGCACGTTGATGGCCGGGTACACGCGCTTCTCGGCGATCTTGCGGTCAAGGTGCAATTCCATGTTGCCGGTGCCCTTGAATTCTTCGTAGATCACTTCGTCCATCTTGGAGCCGGTTTCCACCAGCGCAGTGGCGATGATCGTCAGACTGCCGCCTTCTTCAAGGTTGCGTGCTGCACCGAAGAAACGCTTCGGACGCTCAAGCGCATGGGCATCCACACCACCCGTCAGCACCTTGCCTGACGACGGCACGATGGTGTTGTAGGCACGGGCCAGACGCGTGATCGAGTCGAGCAGAATCACCACGTCTTCCTTGTGTTCGACCAGACGCTTTGCCTTCTCGATGACCATCTCGGCCACCTGCACGTGACGTGCGGGTGGTTCGTCAAATGTACTGGCTACCACTTCACCGCGCACGGAACGCTGCATCTCGGTCACTTCTTCCGGGCGCTCGTCGATCAGCAGCACGATCAGTCGGCATTCGGGGTTGTTCTTGGCGATGGACTGGGCGATGTTCTGCAGAATGAAGGTCTTGCCTGCCTTGGGCGGCGATACGATCAGACCACGCTGGCCTTTGCCGATGGGCGCCGTGAGGTCGATGGTGCGCGCGCTCAGATCCTCGGTGCTGCCATTGCCGATCTGCAGACGCAGACGTTCGGTCGGGAACAGAGGGGTCAGGTTTTCGAAGAGAATCTTGTTCTTGGAGTTTTCAGGTTTGGAGAAGTTGACTTCGGAGATCTTCAGCAGGGCGAAGTAGCGTTCGCCGTCTTTCGGGGGCCTGATCTTGCCTTCGATCGTATCCCCTGTGCGCAAATTGAAGCGACGAATCTGACTGGGCGAAACATAGATATCATCCGGGCCTGCAAGATAAGACGAGTCGGCAGAGCGCAGAAAGCCGAAACCGTCCTGCAGAATTTCCAGCACGCCATCGCCGGAAATGTCTTCGCCGTTCTTGGCGTGCTTCTTGAGGATGGCGAAAATGATGTCTTGTTTGCGGGTTCTGGAGAGGTTTTCGAGACCCATTTCCTGGGACATGGCAAGCAGGTCCGCGATGGGTTGTTTCTTCAGGTCAGTTAGATTCATGATGATTTGTTACGCAGGTTTGTGGGGTAAGGACAAGCTTAGTCCCGAAACAGAGCACGACGCTGATGGTCAGCCTGCACGGGTCTGACATGCTTGTGTTGGTTATGAACAGAATGGTTTTCTGATGTTAAGTAAATAGTGAGTTTCGGGTTTCTGGTTAATGCGTTGTTTGGAGCGGTGTAGATAAGAGACAAGGTCGTCAGCCGGACGAGACGATGGGCGCAATATAGAACGGCTGAATGATGCTGTCCAGAACAATTTTGTCTTTATTTGTGACCGGAAATCAGGCCTCTGGGGGCCTTCCAGACATGGTATGGAAGGCTGTTCGAGGCGCTGTTCAGGAGAGACAATCCTGCACGCAAGCAGGGCTGCCAAGACGGGTCAAATGACGCTGTTGACAAATGCAGCGAGCTGCGAACGCGACAATGCGCCCACTTTGGTACCGGCGACCTGGCCATTCTTGAAGATGATCAGTGTGGGGATACCGCGCACGCCGTATTTGGGGGCGGTTGCCATATTTGAATCAATATTCAGCTTGGCGATGGTCAGGCGACCTGCGTATTCCTCGGCGATGTCTTCCAGTACCGGAGCGATCATCTTGCAGGGGCCGCACCATTCCGCCCAGAAATCCACCATTACCGGGACGGTGGCCTGCAGTACATCCTGTTCAAAACTGGCATCAGTCACTTGAACGATATGGTCGCTCATAAATTCATTCCTTCAATGGTGGGGGAGACGTGCTGGCCGCTTGAAACGTGCCGACCTTCACGTAGGTTGCTTATGATAAGGCCTAAAGTGCCGGTTTCAAGTGAGAAATGCGCGGCACGTGGAATAGTCTTCATTGCTTCAGCAGCGTGGCCACCTTCTTCGCGAAGTAGGTCAGGATGGCATCCGCGCCAGCACGCTTGATGGAAACCAGCGACTCCATCGCCACGGCAGATTCGTTCAGCCAGCCATTGCGGGCTGCCGCCATGTGCATCGCGTATTCGCCGCTGACCTGATACACGAAGGTGGGTGCACCAAATTCGTCCTTCACGCGCCGCACGATGTCCAGATAGGGCATGCCAGGTTTGACCATGATCATGTCGGCCCCTTCGGCCAGATCCATGGCCACTTCATGAAGGGCTTCATCACTGTTGCCGATGTCCATCTGATAGGTGTGTTTGTTGCCTTTGCCAAGATTGGCACTGGAGCCTACCGCATCGCGAAAGGGGCCATAGTAGCTGGACGCATACTTTGCCGAGTACGCGAGAATACGCGTGTGGATGTGTCCTGCGGCTTCAAGGGCAGCGCGGATGGCACCAATGCGCCCGTCCATCATGTCTGAAGGCGCGACGATGTCGGCGCCGGCAGCGGCGTGTGACAGCGATTGCCTGATCAAGGCGTCCACTGTGACATCATTCAGGACATAGCCGTCTTCATCAATGATGCCGTCCTGACCATGGGTAGTGTAAGGATCAAGGGCCACATCGGTGATGATGCCGAGCTGCGGAAACTGCGCCTTGAGCGTACGCACGGCGCGTTGCACCAGACCTTCCGGATTCCACGCCTCGCGACCATCGAGTGACTTGGTGTCCGCATGGGGAGACGGAAACAGCGCAATGGCCGGGATGCCCAGCGCGACAATCTCTGCCACTTCCCTGAGCATCTCATCGATACTGAAACGGAAGATGTCGGGCATTGAAGGAATCGGCTGGCGTTGCTGTGTCCCTTCGACGATGAACATCGGGAATATCAGATCATCTGTGGTCAGCCGCGTTTCGCGCATCAGGCGCCGGCTGAACTCGTCGCGGCGCATGCGGCGCAGGCGGGTCGAAGGAAATTGACGGGAGGTCTTCCCGCCGGGCTTTGTGGTATCGTTCGGCACGTTGCGTTTCTCGGGCTGTGACAAGAAGCTGGCCTTATAGCATATCAATCCCCGAATGCAGAAATAAACTGACGCCTTTGTCACGCCGCGCGCGTACCCAGCGTCTGCTGTGTCAACAATCCCGATACGAGAGCTCCATGAAAATTGTAAAACTGCTGGTTGTGGTGGCATTTGTCGCATTGATCGCGACCTTTTATGTCTTCGAGCTCGGGCGCTACATGACGCTCGACTTTGTGCAATCGCAGCTGCAGGTCATGCAGGAGTACAGTCGGGACAATTTCTTCACGGTAGCGGCCATCTACTTTCTGGTGTATGTCACTGCGACGGCCCTTTCCATTCCCGGGTCAGTGATCATTACCCTGGTCGGCGGCGCCGTTTTCGGACTGTGGTGGGGCACGCTGCTGGTGTCGTTTGCCAGCACCATCGGCGCCACTCTGGCCTTCCTGACCTCCCGCCTGCTGTTGCGCGACTGGGTGCAGTCGCGCTTTGGCAACTCCCTCAAGGCCATGAATGCCGGCATCGAAAAGGACGGCAACTTCTACCTGTTCAGTCTGCGCATCGTGCCGGTGTTTCCATTTTTTCTGGTGAATCTGCTGATGGGGCTCACGCCTATCCGCATCATTCCCTACTTCGTTGTCAGCCAGGTCGGGATGCTGATGGCAACGCTGATCTACGTGAATGCAGGCTCTGAACTCGCGCAGATCGAATCACTTTCCGGTCTGGTCAGTGTCAACATTCTCTTGTCGCTGGCTCTGCTGGGCATTCTGCCGTGGCTCGCGCGAGGCTTGCTCGCCCTGCTGCGTCCTGCCCGTACGCCAAGGCATTTCGCCAGGCCGCGGCGGTTTGACGCCAATGTCGTGGTCATTGGTGCCGGGTCTGCGGGCCTGGTCTCGTCCATTATCGCGGCGGGCGCCAAGGCCAAAGTGGTGTTGATAGAGCGACACAGGATGGGGGGCGACTGTCTGAACACGGGCTGTGTGCCCAGCAAGGCGCTGATTCGCAGTGCGCGCATTGCCGACTATCTGAAGCGAGCATCGGAGTTCGGCATTGATGGCGCCACGGGCCAGGTCAACTTCCGCAAGATCATGGAGCGTGTGCAGAGCGTCATTGCCCGCATCGAGCCCCACGATTCTGTCGAGCGCTTCACCTCCCTCGGTGTCGAGTGCGTCAGCGGCGAGGCCTTCATCACTTCCCCCTGGAGCGTACAGGTGGGCGAGCGCAGCATCACCACGCGTGCCATCGTGGTGGCAACGGGGGCACGCCCGTTCGTGCCCCCCATTCCCGGTCTTGACCAGATTGCGTACCTGACCTCTGACACGCTCTGGGAACTGCGGGACCTGCCACAGCGCCTGCTGGTGCTCGGGGGTGGCCCGATCGGTTGCGAGCTGGCGCAGAGCTTTGCCCGCCTGGGTGCGCAGGTGACACTGGTCGATCAGGCGCCGCGCATCATGCCTCGTGAAGACGATGACGTGTCAGCCTGCGTCCTGGCGCGTTTTCAGGAAGCAGGCATTCGCGTACTGACGGGCTGCAGAGCCAGGGGCTTCTTGAAGGAAGGCGCGGGCGGTGTGCTGACTGCAGAGTCAGCAGACGGCGAGGTGCAGATCGGCTTTGACAAGGTATTGATCGCCATTGGCCGCAAGGCGAATGTTGAAGGCTTCGGCCTGGAGGAGCTGGAAATGCCGCTGACTGAGCGGGGTCTGCTCAAGGTGAATGCGCAGCTGCAGACTCTCTACCCCAGCATCTATGCCTGTGGCGATGTGGCCGGCCCGTACCAGTTTACGCATATGGCCTCGTTCCAGGCCTGGTATGCCACCCTCAATGCCCTGCTGGGAAGACTGAAGAAGTTCAGTGTCAATTATCGCGTCGTGCCCTGGGCCACCTTTACTGACCCGGAAGTGGCTCGTGTCGGCCTGAGCGAACAGGAGGCGAAAGAGCAGGGGATCGCTTACGAGCTGACGCGCTACGAGATCGACGATCTCGACCGTGCCATTGCCGACAGCGAGGCCCACGGCTTCATCAAGGTGCTGACGGTGCCGGGCTCTGACCGCATTCTGGGTGCCACGATCGTGGGGTATCACGCGGGAGAACTGATCACGGAATTCGTGCTGGCCATGACCCATGGGTTGGGCCTGAAGAAGATCGGCGCTACCACGCACATCTACCCGACGCTCTCGGAATCCAATCGTTTCGCCGCCAATGCCTGGCGCAACGCGCGGATTCCGGTGCATCTGCTGCCCTGGGCCGAGCGTTTCTTCCGCTGGCGTCGTGGCTAGCGGGAACTCAGCCTTTGCGCAGGGCCTGGTAAAGGCACAGTGCGAACAGACCGATGAAGCCGCCCATGGACAGTTCGGCAATCGAGAAGATGCCCAGGAATCGCCACGTGACTTCTGCGCAGTTGCCGTCGCCCTTGAACAGGAAGGACAGCATGTCCATCAGCGGGAAATTGTCCATGATGTAGCTCAGCCCCGGGCCGCAGGCAGGCACCTGGTCTTCGGGAAGCTGCTGCAGCCAGATCTGGCGACCGGCGAAATAGCCCCCTGCAATGCACATGCTGGCGGCTGCGAGCGCGTAGTTGCGGCGTCCGGCCTCGCCGGTCTTGTGCAGCGCCGAAGCCAGGCAGATGAAGCCCACCAGAATCACGAACACGCGCTGGGTGATGCACAGGCCGCAGGGCTGCAGCAGCATCACGTGTTCCATGTAGAGCGCCACGCCGATGATGGACGTGCAGGCCAGAAAGATCATGAAATTGAGATTCCGGGAGCCCGGAATTCTGTCCAACAAGGATTGTGCCATCGTAAAACTCACTGCCTGCTTGAGGCTCTCTGGGTTGACAGTGCTCCGTGCGAGCGACTGTGGTGCATTGTAATCAAAACTCTTCGGCGGCGTCCGCCATTGCCTGCAGCGCACGTATTCACGCAATCGTCGCTCTTGCCGATATATGGCATACTGACCGCGCTTGTCGGAAATGACAGTCACGCTTCACAGAAATTCACGCAAAGGGTCAACGCCATGCCAACGTTCACTGCCACTCTTGCATACTCTGCCGCTCGCCTGCTGGCGGCCGGCTTTCTGCTGTTCGGCTTGTCAGCTCCTGGCTGGACAGCCTCAGCACCAGCGCCCGGCGCCAACAGCGAGTTTCCCTATGTGGAACTCAGTCCCAGCTTCGTCACCAATTACGACGGCGGTGGCCGGCTGCGTTACCTGAAGGTCGACGTTTCTGTTCGCACCGCGCGCCCGGGCGACGAAGTGCTGCGTCACCACATGTCCTATGTACGCAGCCGTCTCGTGGAACTGTTCTCCGGTCAGCTGGAAGAGAATCTGACGTCCACGGAAGGCAAGGAAAAGCTGCGTCAGGACGCCCTGACACTGATTCGCGAAGCCATCGAGCTGGTGGAAGGTGAGGGTTCCGAGAACATGCTGGACCTGTACTTCACGTCTTATGTGATTCAGCAGTAAGGTTCCACTGCCGCACATAGTCTTCAAAACTCACGGTATCTCCCGCTTCGATCTCGGCCTGTCTCACCAGTGACAGGCGCGAGGCTTCCTGCATTTCCTGCAGACGTTTCTCCGGCAGCGCCATGCCTGTGAAATGGGCCTGGGTCGCCGCTGACTGCCCCATGGTATAGGCACAAAAGGGTCGCCGTGCTTCCCGCATTTCCCGCAGAACCCGGGCTGAGGGCGTCAGGTCCGGGTTGGCCAGCTTCGCCAGTTGTGCCGCATTGGCCAGACTGTAATCCGCAGTGTTGTGGATGTTGTCCAGCAGCACAGCGGCATGCCCCACGTCCTGCAGCAGCTCGTCTGCCCACTCAGCAAAGGCCACTTCCTGACCGCCCCGCGACAATGTCAGTCCCGGCTCACGTCCGCGGTTCACGATTCTGGAAAGATTCTCCTCAATTTCGTTGTAGCTGACCCGGGTGCAAGCCGGGCTGTCCGACAGCAGGCAGTGCAGCAGGAAGGCATCGAGGAAACGGATCTGCTCTGCATCAATGCCCACTGGCAGAAAGGGATTGAGGTCCAGTACCCGCACTTCGATGTACTGAATACCTTGGGTGCGCAACAGCGTCAGCGGCCGCTCGCTGGAATCACCGACACGCTTTGGCCGGATGGTGCCGTAGAACTCGTTTTCCAGTTGCAACAGATTGGTGTTGATCTGCTGCAGGTGGCCGTCTTTCCTGGCGCCGATCGCCACATAGGGTGCGTAGGGAGTGGTCAGCGCTTTCTGCAGGCTGTCCAGGTAGGAGCCCAGCTCGTTGTAGCACACGAACAGGGTTTTCTGTGCCTCGCTCTTGTAGCCCAAATTGCCCATGCGCAGAGCGGTAGCCCAGGGTTTGTACCAGGTGCTTTCGTCAAATGCTTCCAGGTCGTGGGGCCGTCCCCGTGTGAAGCAGCGGGATACGGCCGGAGAGGCCCCGAACAGGTAGGGCAGCAGCCAGCTGTAGCGATGGAAGTTGCGGATCAGATGCAGGTACTGCCGCGTCTGGAATTCCTGCAGCGGCTCGGTGGCGCCCTTGAGCGCGCGGTACTCTGGCCAGAAATTCTCGGGCATGGAGAAGTTGTAGTGGATGCCTGCAATGGTCTGCATCACGCGGCCATAGCGCAGGCCCAGACCCTCGCGGTACAGCGTCTTCAGTTTCCCGACATTGGAGCTGCCATAGCGCGCCAATGGAATCTGTTCGTCGCTCTCGATCAGGCAGGGCATGCTGGATACCCACAGGCGCTCACCTTCCGGAAGGTTTGCGCAGGTATAGGCGTGCAGATCGTGCAGTTGTTGCAGGCAGTCTTCGATGGAGTCGCTGACCGGAGTGATCAGTTCCAGAAGCGCCTCGGAATAGTCTGTGGTGATGCTGGTGTGTGTCAGGGCGGAGCCCAGCGCGCGCGGGTGGTCTGTCTGTGCCAGCGTGCCGCGGGAGGTGACCCGCAGACTTTCTTTTTCAATGCCCCGGCGGATCTGGCCCCATTCCGGCTTGAACTGGGTCAGGCCGAAGTGCTGCAAACTGTCTTTCAATGTACGTGTCATGCTGCGCCCTCTGCGCCATAGCCCTGCGGGCCGGCCGCGACGATCGCTTCGGGCACCTTGAATTTGATGAAGTTGCGCTTGAACTGGTCGATCAGCTCGGCCGCCTTTCTGTCGTACTGCAAGGGGTCGGTCCACGTAGTGCGCGGGTTGAGTACTGCACTGGAAACCCCCGGCACCGAACGCGGAATGTGCAGATTGATGCCGGGCAGGTGTTCGGTTGGCACTGACGTCAATGCGCCACTTTGCACCGCAGCAATTACTGCACGGGTGTCGGGGATGCTGAAGCGGCGACCCACGCCGTGGGGGCCCCCAGTCCATTCCGTGTTCACCAGGTACACCTGGCTGCCCGACGCTTCGATGCGTCTCATGAGAAGTTCGGCATAGTCACCTGCCGGACGCGGAAAAAAGGGGCTCCGAAACACGTGGAGAACGTGGCCTTGATGCCTTCACCGGCCCCCATTTCCGTGGAACCCACCAGCGCCGTGTAACCACTGAGAAAGTGATAGGCCGCTGCCTCCTTCGACAGGATGGCAACGGGGGGCAGCACCCCATTCAGATCACAGGTCAGGAAGATGATGGACGAGGGTTCTGCCGCACGGTTGTCCGGCATGCGCACGGGGATGTGTGACAACGGATAGCAGGCCCGGGTGTTCTGCGTCAGGCTGACATCGGCATAGTCTGCGGTGCGGGTCTGCTCGTCAATCACCACGTTCTCCAGCACGGCCCCGAAACGAATGGCGTCCCAGATCACCGGCTCGTTCTTCTGGCTCAGGTCAACACACTTTGCGTAACACCCCCCTTCCAGATTGAACACGGTACCTTCGCCCCAGCCGTGCTCGTCGTCGCCAATCAGGAAGCGGCTTGCATCAGCAGAGAGCGTGGTCTTGCCCGTGCCGGACAGGCCGAAAAACAGACACACATCCCCTCCTGCGCCCACGTTGGCGGAGCAGTGCATGGGCAGGACGTCCTTGTCGGGCAGCAGAAAGTTCTGTACAGCGAACATGGACTTCTTCATCTCCCCCGCATAGCGCATGCCTGCCAGCAGGACGCGGCGCCTGGCGAAGTCGAGGATGAGTGTGCTTTCGGAGTTTGTGCCATCGCGCTGCGGATCGCAGACGAAGCCTGGTGCACTGAGCACCTGCCACACGGGTTTCTGCAGCGGGTTGTAGTCTTCCGAATGAATGAACAGTGCGCTGGCAAACAGGCTGTGCCAGGCCAGCTCGGCACTGACCTGCACCGGCTGATAGTGTTCGGGGTGCGCTCCCACATGCAGGTCAGACATGAAAACATCCTTGTCAGCCAGATAGGCGCTGACTTTGTCCCACAGAGCACTGGCCCGCAAGGGATCGAAGGGCTGGTTCACGGTGCCCCAGTCGATGATATCCTGAGTGCTCGACTCCTTGACGATGAAGCGGTCGCGCGGGCTGCGTCCGGTGCGCTTGCCAGTCTCCACCACCAATGCCCCGGTGTCGGCAAGCCGGCCTTCTGCGCGCTGCAGTGCGATCTCGACAAGCTGACTGCTGCTCAGATTCTGATACAGGCGGCGGCCATTGCCGGAGCGGATATCCGTTCTGCTACTCGGCATTCGTTAGGTCTCCTGACTCTTCAAGTTCTTGTTCCTGGCGTCGGGTGCCGGCTTTCGCGAGCGGGGCGGATTCCCATAGAACGGGCGCGCCCGGATTATGCCAAATATTCTCCGGCCCAGCGAACGGCCGGCTAGTACGGTGCACGCTCACTCGGATCGCTGCCGCAGTGCCTGTCGCAGGCGACGGTCTTTCTTGTCCGGCTTGGTCATGGGTTGTTCCAGCAGGGCGTGCAGGCGACGCTGCTCACCCACCTGCTGGCGCTTCGCCACGCTTTCTTCTGTTTCTCTGTAAAGCAGCGCTGCTTCCGGGGCGCCGCGGCGCTGTTCGGACAGGCCCGTTACCAGCAGGATGCGTTCATCCCAGCCCAGCCGAACCGTCAGCAGCATGCCCACGCTCATCTCGCGCCCCGGCTTCAGACGCTGACCCTCCACATGAACCTTGCCACTCTCAACGGCTTGCTTCGCGATGGCGCGAGTCTTGAACAAGCGGGCAGCCCACAGCCATTTGTCGAGGCGGACGCCGCCTGTGTCTTGCTCTTCAGCGTCGCTCATCGTGGCTCCAGCCCTGGCATGATGTCGGTGAAATGGCTGAGCTGGCGAAACTCCGGCGAAGGGGCCAGGGCAGGGCGCTGACTGTCTGGCTGCAGCACGCCCAGCACATGCCGGATGCCTTCTTTTTGCGCACAACGCAGCACGGGCAGGCTGTCGTCGATCAGCAGCGTGCGCGCCGGATCAAAGGGGTGCTGCTGCTGCAGGGCATGCCAGAAACCGTCATTCTCCTTTGCCAGGCGCAGTGAATGCGAGCTCACGGTCTGGTGAAAGTGGCTGTCAATCCCTGTGGTCTGCATCTTCAGGTCCAGACTCTGGGGATGGGCATTGGTGACCAGCATCAGCTGCCTGCCGCTGGCACGCAATTGCTGCAGAAAATCGACGGCATGCGGGCGGATGGCGATCTTGTGCCGGATGTCTTCCTTCAGGCGGGGAATATCCAGCGCAAGGCTGTCCGACCAGAAATCGAGACAGTACCAGTCCAGTGTGCCCTTCACTTTTTCATAGCGGGCACGCAGCATCACTGACGCTTCTGCTGCGCTGAGTCCGTGCATTTCGCCATAACGCGCCGGGACGAATTCTTCCCAGAAGTAGTTGTCGAAGTGCAGGTCGAGGACGGTGCCGTCCATGTCCAGCAGCACCGTGTCGATATCCTTCCAGTCCAGCATGGGTCTCTCAGTCTCGTTTCAGTAGGCGTCCAGACCCTCGGTGAATTCGATGTAGACACCGGTGGGGTCCGTAATGAAGGCGATCTTCAGGCCGATGGCCGGCACGTCGCGATAGGCGACATCGAAGGCGATGCCTTTTTCTTCCAGCAGCTTGCAGAAGGCTTCCAGATTTTCCACTTCGAACCCGATGTGGTCGATGGAGCGGCCCTTGGTGGCCAGCCGCTCTTCGTCGGAACTGGCAAAGCTGAGGTTCATGCCAGGCACATTCGTCGTGGTAGGGATCGAGCCGCGAGAACGCACTTCCAGTCCCAGCAGTTCGGTGTACCAGCTCAGCAATTCTTCATGTTTCGGGGTGTAGAAGTGGATGTGGTAGGGCTCAACTTCAAGTGGCAACGCCTGATCTTCCTGGAGTTCCACATACACATCGTCCGGCATCATCACGTAAGCGTTGGGCTGGCCTTCGGCGCCGATGAATTCGCGGCCGACCCAGAGGCCGTCTGCCCGCCACTTCTCCAGGAAGCTGGCCAGATTGCGTACCTTGAAGCCGAAGTGGTCCATCACCGTGCCCTGCGAGCCGCCGGTGG
This sequence comes from Klebsiella pneumoniae, assembly GCA_945877175.1. Classification (GTDB taxonomy): domain Bacteria; phylum Pseudomonadota; class Gammaproteobacteria; order Pseudomonadales; family Pseudohongiellaceae; genus UBA5078. The sequence continues at coordinate 29,533 of CAMCRC010000014.1, forward strand.
GCTCGCGACCACTCAGGAGGATGGCCATGTTGGGCATGCGGATGGCGGTCAGCGTGCCTTTCTGTACGACAGTACCGCCGAAATGTTTCACCCATAGGGATTTGTGCAGTTCCATGTCTGTGACGTTGAGGTGCACGTGGCCGTAGGTCAGGCCTGCCTCGTTGGGCACGGCAAGCTGGGCATTGGCGTTGCCGGCGCAAAGCGCGAGCACAAACAGAAGGGCGAGAGAGCGCATGGTGAGAGTCCTTGTTGTTGTTATGACTGGAGCATTGCGCAGGCATGCTAGCATCGCTTTCAATGAATAGTCGAACGTCGTGAGGCAGCGGCGTATTGGGCAAGGGAAACAAGAAATGCATGGCATAAGAAGCACGCTGGAGGCGGTGGCCGCCATCGCCGAACGCGCAGGCGAAGAGATTCTCGAGGTATACGCACGCACTGACGCGCTTCAGGTGGAATACAAGGAGGATGACTCGCCGCTGACCGAAGCCGACACCCGCGCAAACGCGCTGATCGTGCAGGCACTGCGTCAGCTGACGCCGACCATTCCCGTGCTGTCTGAAGAAGCGGCACTGCCACCATTTGCCGTGCGCAGCGCGTGGCAGGAATACTGGCTGATCGACCCGTTGGACGGCACCAGGGAATTTGTGAGTCGCAATGGTGAATTTACCGTAAACATCGCCTTGATTCAGGACGGAGTCCCGGTGCTGGGCGTAGTGCATGCCCCCGTGCCTGGCGTCAGCTGGCTGGGGGTGCCGGGCTCAGGCGCGTGGAAGTGCGAGACCGGCAAGTCCTGGCAGGCAATCCACACGGCTGCGCTCCCGACCGCGTCGTTGCGTGTGGTGGCCAGCCGCCGTCACGGGGCCGAAGCGCTGGATGTGCTGCTGCAGCGGCTGGCCGCTCACTTTCCGGAGGTGTCCCTGGTCAACAAGGGCAGTTCGCTGAAATTCTGTCTGCTGGCCGAGGGCAGCGCTGACTTCTATCCGCGCCTTGCGCCGACCAGTGAATGGGACACGGCCGCCGCGCAGGCAGTGCTGGTGGCAGCCGGGGGGGCGGTACTGCAGGAAGATTTCCAGACGCTGCGCTACAACGCCAAGGCAGACATTCTCAATCCGTCTTTCCTGGCTGTCGCCGATGCCGGCGCCGACTGGGCCAGGCTATTGACCTGATTCAGATCCGCTGGCCGGCACTCATTCGGGCACGCGGATGGGCAGTTCCGCTGCGAACAGCATGGTGCGGTCGCGGTCTCTGGCCGCCCAGGTCAGCAGTGTCTGTTCGCTCGGCTCCACGTGGCCTGCCAGCACCCCCGTGCCGTTGACCAGCACCTGCACCGGCTGCCCGAAGTCCACTTCGTCCGGACTGAGCAGCAGAGTGAAGTCGCGCACTCCGAAGGATGTCACGTCAAACACATTTCCCCTGCGCTCCACCACGACTCTGCCTGGCTGGCCCGGTGTGATCAGAGTATCGATCCGCAGCCAGTGATTGCGGTTGTAGCGGTCGGTGCGATCCGTGGCCCACTGCACACGGTCGGGCAGCGGGTCACGCACATGCTCTGACTTGAAGCGTTCAATGGCCGGGCGTTCCTCGGGCAACCACTGGGTGTTGTGGCCACCGTTCGGGATGATTCTGAAGGTGTGATCGACATTGGCCCGTGCCATCAGATCAATGAAAGGCTGGATGCGCGCCGCCGGATAAAGCGGGTCATTCTCGCCATTCACGATGTAGAGCGGCTTGCCGGCCAGATTGTCGAATGACAGCGGGTAGCTGACACGGCCCGCCGGATTGCGCAGCACGGCGAGATTGCCGATGTAGGGCAGGAACGCCGCCCACTCGGTGGGCTGCAGAAACGCGAAGAAGTAAGAGCCGGTGCCGCCGTCCGAAACGCCGGACATCGTCACGCGATTGTCATCTACGTGATAGGTCTGCTTGAGCTGGCGGAGGATGGCGGGGATGTTGTCAGCCTGATTGTCGAACCACCAGAACGCCTCGTCCCAGGCGGCGGGCACCACAACGATTCGTTCGGGCTCACGCAGCTGCTCGTAGCCATTGCGCCAGAAGGCCTCGCCGGCCTCGGGTTTTGGTCGGCTGATGCCGCCGTGCAGATTGAATTCGACGGGGTAGGCTGTGCGGGGGTCATAGTTCTCTGGCACCAGCACCACAAAGGGGAACTCCGTGCCTTCGGCATCCTCGCGGCTCAGGTGCAGCTCACCGGTAGGCGCGTCGGGTGACCACTGCGGCCCGCTGCGCAACCATGCGTGAAGGGTGGCCGCGTCGGGAGCAGACTCCTGCAGTCGTTGCGCGGCAGCGTCGGATGCTGAGGGGGAGGCGTTCCAGAAGTGGGTAACCAACGCCTGCGCTGCATCGTCGATGGCCGCGGCGGACTGGCATTGCGTGAGCAGCACGGCGGCGCTCAAGGTAAAGACACGTTTCATTGTTCTCATGGTCGCATCATAAACCAGCACCCAGTGGTGGCCAAACTTTCCTTTTTGGAGCATTGAGACTAGGATTCAGCCCCAACGCAGCGCGATCGCAAGACACGCTCGCCGCAGGTCAAAACAACACGCGAAGGCTGCCATCTGCAGTCACGATCAAGGGAATAAAATCATGTCTTTGAAACCAATCCACGGAGTGTTTCTGGCCCTGTGCATGCTTTGCAGCAGCACATTTGCGCAGAACTTCGGTATCGACGAACTGCAGCAGCGCGCCGAATCCGGCGACGCCGAGGCCCAGAACAATCTGGCCGTGATGTATCACACTGGCCAGGGCGTGCCCGCCGACCTCAACGAAGCCATTCGCTGGTACAACGCCGCCGCCGAGCAGGGCCGCGCCAATGCCCAGCTCAATCTGGGAGTACTTTACAATTTCGGCATGGGCGTTCCCCAGGACCATGGCGAAGCTGCACGCTGGTTTCGTCTTGCTGCTGACCAGGGCGAACTGATGGCGCAGATCAGTCTGGCCGCTTTGTATGTCACCGGACAGGGTGTGCCTATCGACTACATCGAAGCCGCCAAGTACTACACCATGGCTGCGGAGCAGGGTGACCCGGGTGCGCAGATGACCATGGCAGAGATGTACCTCAGCGGTCAGGGTGTGGCACAGGACCATGCCGAGTCAGCGCGCTTCTACCGTATGGCGGCCGAGCGCGGCGAAGTGGCGGCACAGTTCAGCCTGGCCATCATGTACCGCGATGGCATGGGCGTGACCCAGAGTTCCGAAGACGCCGCCAACTGGTATCGCATGGCAGCCGAGCAGGGCCACATCGCCGCGATGTTCAGCATGGCGGCACTGCACGAAACAGGGGAAGGCGTTGCGCTGGACTTGTCAGAAGCCTACCGCTGGTACAAGGCCGCAGCCAGCCAGGGACATCCTGGTTCGCAAAACAATCTGGCCCTGATGTACGAATCCGGGCAGGGGGTTGCGCAGAGCCTGCCGCACGCCTACATGTGGATGGATCTGGCGTCCAAGCTGGCCGATGGCCCGGAGCAGGAGCGCTACGAGCTCAACCGCGATCAGCTGGAGGTGCGTCTGAGTGCCGAGGACCTGGTAAAGGCAAAAGGGATGTCAGGCCGCTGTCTCGAAACCCGCTACGCTGAGTGTGAATGAGTGAAAAGGAGGGGTGCTGCGCCGGCGTGTTCAGTCGCAGTCGGCGTAGCGCGTCTCCAGGCAGCGGTCGGCGCGAGCGCGGGCAATGTCGATCTGGTCCTTGCTCAGCCTTTCGCCAACGGCATCGCGGTTGCGTTCCGAGCGTCCCTGCCGCGCTACCGGTGACAGCCGGGTCGACAGCTCCGACCACATGTAGGCCTTGATGTCGTTCTGCTCAACGCCGTAACCCGCCGCGTACATTTCTCCGATGTTGTACTGCGCTTCGGGGTGTCCTTGCCTGGCAGCGGCAAGATAGAGACGGCCCGCCGTCGCGTAATCCCGTTCCACACCACTGCCGGCGATATACATGTCACCCAGCGCAAACTGTGCTGACATGTTGCCACGCTCGGCAGCGCGCTGATACCACTTCGCGGCTTCCTCGAAATTCTGCTCTACCCCCGTGGCGTTGCTGTACATGGCGCCCAGATTGAACTGCCCGGTCGGATACTCCTGTTCCCCCGACAGTTGCAGCCATTTCAGGGATTCGGCGTAGTCCTGCTCCACGCCATAGCCATATTTGTAAATCACGCCGAGATTGTTCTGGGCGGCCGCATGACCGAGTTCTGCCGCAGCGTGGTACCAGCGCGCGGCCTCGGTGTAATCCTGGGACACACCCTGGCCGTTGTCATACATGAAGCCAAGGTTGTACTGGGCGCGCATATGGTTCTGCGAGGCAGCGAGACGGAACCAGTTCAGTGCCTCGGCAAAATCCTGTTCCACGCCGAAACCGTTGGCGAACATGTTTCCGTAGTTGTACTGGGCGTCGGCGTAGCCCTGTCGAGTCGCGGTCTGGAACCAGCGGATCGCCTCCGCGAAATCTTGCTCGACACCTTCGCCCACGGCATAAACATAGCCAAGCTCCGTCTGCGCCTCCGCCTCTCCGGCCTGCGCGCGAGCGACAAGAGCTGAGTCCTGAGCCATACTTGCGCCCACAGGCAACAAAGCCATCAGGAGCAGGAGAGCCAGTCGTGGTGCGCGTGTTGTCACGGTAATGTCTGCCTGAAATATCATACTGTCGCGATGCGAGCGACGTTGGAATTGCGTTGAAGTGCTTTTATAACACGAAGAAATTGCCCAACAAACTCGAATGAATGCGAGGGCCCGTTGTCGTGAAGCCAGCAGGAGATCATGAATTGTCAGAGCAGGAACTCGAAGAGCTGAAAGCCTTGTTCGAAGGCGGTTTCGACAATTCGGATCGCTGGTACTTGCTGAAGTTTCACCTTGCTCTGCTGGCGGCTGCGTACTACGCGTTCGCCATGAGCTTTTTCCCCGGCATGATTATTGATTGGCTTGACCTGCAAAGCAGCGCCAGGGCCGGCGAGTGGGAATTCATCTTTCGAATGCGCGGAATGTTCATCAGCTTTGCGGCACTGGTGGCTGTCTATTCCTATCTGCACGACATGCACATGCGTCTGATTTTCGGCAGTACATCGATCATTGCCTTCGTCAATCTGGTGATGGACTTTCCTGTCTTCTACTGGGAAAAGTTTGCAAGCCCCAGCCTTGCCTTTGGCATGATCCTGACATTGAGAATCATCATCGTGGTGTTACTGTTCTCGCTCTATGCGAACATTGATCGCATATCGGATGGGCCAAGAAGATTGTTCGCGAATCCGTTCAGGATTCGGAGAAAAGACTGACCCTGCCATAGGAGAGGAGTAAGGCAGACCCTCTAGTTGCCGAGGAAAATGGTCTGAACCTTTCTGGAAGTCTCCAGTGTATCCCCGAAAGCAGGTCCTGGAGAATGCAGCAGCCATGGCCGGAACAGCACCAATCTATTGTACTTGTAGGGAATGGAAAGAGTCTTCTCCCACAATGACTCATCCAGCCCTTCATTTTCAAGAAACGCTTTCAAATCCTGGAACGACTTCCAGCCATACTTGGCAAAGCCTTCGGGGGTATTGGGGGCTATTTCCAGCCCGGTTCTCAAGTGTCTCCAGAAACAAGTGCCTTCTGCCTTTGGATGGTCTTTTGACAGATAGACAACGCCTGCCCACTTGGTTTGCACATCCACGTCGTAATGAATATGAAATTTGAATGAGTCGTTCGCTTTCGTGAACCGTATTCGTCCGTTGGCATTTGTCGAGGAGTCTATTGATGGCTCCAGCGTCAGCTTCTTGAATATTTCCCGATGCTGCTCTCCAAGGAATGCTTGTGCGGTCATCACGCCTGCGTAGTTGCCGGTTGGGGAGTCTTCTACTCGCATTGAGTCCATTGCAACTCGAACCAATGTGTCGGGATCGCTATAAAAATCGTCTACTATTATGTATCTGTTGATCATTTACTTGCCGCTCGTAACAGATAGATCCAGTGCTTGTGGGGGTGCTTGGAGCGCAATTATTCTAAGCCATGCAATTTGTGTTTGTATACCCGCTGTCAGGCTGGCTGAAAAATCTGTCGTAACGGTGTCTGGTGAAGTGGAATTCTGCACGTGGTGCATCAGGGGGTTATGGCGCCAGGAGCGGAGTCGGCTCACCGACACAAAAATGTTCAAGTGACACATTCGCAGAAAGTGCGAATAAGCAAGCTAAGTTAAGCTTCCTTTTTCTTACCATGCGAATCGTTATGCTGGAAGAGTTTTGGGTCTTTTAATAAAAATCAATAATATCAAATAGCTAGAGATATTCTGTGTTGGAAAAAGTTAAAAAACATCAATACCCAATGGTCAGCATCAGGGTTCTGCCCCGATTTTACGGATACATCAAAGAAGGCTCATTTGGCTCGCGAGCTGGGTACTGGGCCCGGCATGCTCAGTCGCTGGAGTCGCGAAGCCCAGTTAGAGGGCAAGCAGGTCTTTGGTGGCTCAGGCAAGCGCAAAAATGAGTATGCGTGCAGCCTCGCACGGGAACTGGCTCGGGTGAAGAAGAAGCGCGATTTTTTACGCGAAGCGGCAACGTTCTCTGCAAGGGGTCGACCCGCCAGCGCCAGACAGATCGACAAAGAGCGCTTGCCGGGGCGTATCAAGCAGATCCACGCACGCAGCCAAGGCGCTGGGTGTTCCGCGCATGCATGAAGACCTGAGCGATATAGGTCAAGCTGCGAGCAAAGGCGGCGTTACCTGTGCCGCAGGTGCAGAGCTTGTTGGAGCGCAATTTCAACGCTGTGTAGCCCGCAACCAAATGGGTGACCGACATTACCCGGATCGCCACCGACGAGGGCAAGCTGTTCTTGTGTGTTGTCGTCGATCTGAACGGCGAGCTGGTTTGTTTGATAAGTGCGGTAGCGCACTGCGGTGGCAAGGCAGCGAGCGAGGTGTTATTCGGCATGCTCAACCTTGAACATGTTTACCGCCGAAAGTACCGGGCTTTGGAAATAAGAAACGAGGATATGTTCAATTGCATTAAGCTGTTTCACAACCCCCGTATGCGAAAACGCTTGGCAAAGCGTGATCTGGAGTTTTCAGCAGTTTTATTGCGCACTCCTGCCTTAATTCCCAATCAAGCTCATAATTTCCAGTAAAAACAACACTAGATTTGACTTTTCTGGTACATTTCCAAGTATTGCTATTACCAGGTCAAGCAATTATCCAAGACAGAGTGATCTGTTGGGATTGCGGGGCATTGATTTAATTGGGCTGAAACCCTTCGAGATTGGCATGCGAGTAGGTGACACGGTTTTTTTGGGTAACAGCGAGGTAATGGTTCAGCTTCGGAGGTTGATTGATACCTGCGCCAAGTCGGAAGCATCGGTCCTGATTTTAGGTGATACCGGTGTAGGTAAAGAGTTGATCAGCCGTGAACTGCATGTCAAATCTTCCCGATCCAATGGCCCGCTGGTGCCTATTAATTGCGCGGCCATACCCGGCGCGCTTTTGGAAAGCGAGCTGTTTGGTTTTTCAAAAGGTTCCTTTACAGGTGCAATTTCCGACAGGGTGGGACGCTTTGCACTGGCTAATGGCGGTACGTTGTTTCTAGATGAGATAGGCGATATGCCGTTGGAGCTGCAGTCAAAACTTTTGAGAGTCTTGGAGCAGCGGGTGATCGAACCCATCGGTGGCGGAGAAGGCAAACCGATCGATGTGAGAATTATCGCTGCTACCCACCGCGATCTTCCTGCCATGGTCAAGGACGGTCTGTTCAGGCAGGATCTGTATTTTCGACTGAATGTGCTGCCGGTGACCGTGCCCTCCGTGAGGCAGCGAAAGGAGGATATATTGCCGATGTGCCAGTTTTTTTCTCGTATTCACGCTAGATACAGTCGCTCTATCAGTTTTACTGAGCGATCGGCGGATGTACTGATTGCATATGACTGGCCAGGAAATGTACGCGAAATTTCCAACCTTATGATGCGCTTCAGCGTGCTTTTTGCCGGCGAGAAAATCGACCTTCCCTCCCTGTCGCCCGAATTATTGCCTGAAGGTCTGGCCGAACTGATCGCGGTCAGGCTTGCTGATAATCAAAACAGTGATAGTTGCCGGGATTGGTTGGATGATCATTCAGTGGAGCCCAGTGTCGCAGATCCACAGAACTGTGATGAGGAGGCCGCGGTGGCAGGCGAGGATGTATCGCCACATGACATCGAGCACGTACTGAGGCTGTCTAACTCTATCGGTAATTTCCCCGTGGAGGGCATCAAAGCGAAGGAATTCATGGCCGATATCGAGATTCGTTTAATAAAAGCAGCCCTTGTGCAGTCCAAGGGCAGCATCAGCCGCGCCGCGCAGTTGTTGCATATGCAGCGCACCACTCTTATCCAGAAAATCGCCCGTTACAACATCAACACCGCCTTTCTGTAAGCTCTTTTCCTACCCTCTCTTGGCTTGTATAAATTCTGACAGTGGCTCAAAAGTCTGTCATAAAATTTACAATATTCAAATAAAAGCATATAAAACAATATCTTGCAGAGATGGCCTGATCCTTGCTTTAACTGTTTGCGAGCGTCATGCCGTATACAAGAGAACCAGGGAAAATGCTTCAGTCCGATAACACTAACAAACAACCATTCTTGTTTGTTGATCCACAAAGCGCACAAATTTTTTCACTGGCATGCCGGGTGGCGGTATCCACTATTCCGGTTCTAATCACCGGGCCGACCGGCTCTGGCAAAGAGATTCTTGCGAAGGTCGTGCATGAGGCTTCGCCACAATCATCCGGACCCTTTATTGCCGTTAACTGCGCGGCGATTCCTGCTACCTTGGCTGAGAGTCTGTTTTTTGGCCACGAAAAAGGGACGTTTACCGGTGCTGGCGTGGGTACAACAGGGTATTTCGAGCAAGCAAACAACGGTACGTTGTTTCTTGATGAAATCGGTGAGATGCCGATCGATCTGCAGCCAAAGATACTGCGAGCTCTTCAAGAGAAAAGAATTACGCGACTGGGTGGTACACGCGAAATCAGTGTAAACGTAAGGATTGTAGCTGCAACGAACGTCAGTCTTCTCGAAGCGGCAAAAAAGCATCGCTTCCGGGAAGATTTGTACTACCGGCTAAGTGCATTCAAATTCAATATGCCTCCGCTGTCGCGGCGACCTCTGGATATCAAACCTCTCGCGTATCTGATGATACAGAAATACGGCACCGATACTCTCGCCCCTGAGATATCACAAGCCGCTATGGAGATGCTTCTGAGCTACTCCTGGCCCGGCAACATCCGGGAACTCGAAAACGTGATCGCCCGGGCAATGATTCTACGGCAGTCGGCGAATATCGAGCCAGAAGATATACAGTTCGACGAATATCCTGGCTCTGAAACCATAGGATCTAATGTTGGTCACGAGGGCCATGCACCCGCGCCCTTCAATGCCGGCGACACAACAACCTCAACCACTCTGCCCGGCTCTATGCAGCACGTTGAGCTAAGCAGCATTCTGTCAGTTTTGAATATCTCGGCATCCAGGGCTGATGCAGCCAAGAAGTTGGGTATCAGCCAGAGAACTTTGCGTCACAAGCTGCGGACCTACCGATCTAAAGGGCACCGTGTGCCTGATGCGTACGCACGCTAGCTGAGGAGATAAACATGGCCATCACAAACAACGTTAATGCTCAGTACCTGTTGTCCCAGATTCAGAAATACCAGAGCAGCATTCAAGCTACGCAGTCGCGTGATCCGATCGCTGACATAAATACCACTAATGTTGAGCGCACAAACTTTGCAAGCACGGTCGCAGACGCGATGGGGCGAGCGCTGAATAATGTAAACAACAGCCAGGAGATTTCGCGCGCCATGGTAACGCGCTTTGAGTCGGGAGGGGATGTGCCATTGACGGATGTTGTGCTGTCAATGCAGAAATCGTCTCTGGCTTTTGAGGCCACGCTTCAGGTACGTAACAAGATTCTGAAAGCGTACGAAGACATTATGAACATGCCTGTTTAACGAGATTGAGTAATTCACATGGCTACTATACAAAATTCACCGACAGCTTTAGCTTCAGCCGGCACTGGACAGTCAATCGCCGGTGCAATGAAAATACCTGTGGTGAGCCAAGCTCCGAATATGCCGGCCAATCAAGAGGAAAGCCGATCTTATCCCACGGTGAAGGAGATAATCAGTCAGCCGCTGGTGCGGAAATCCTTGCCTGCCATCGTCGCAGTTTTTCTTTTTGCTATATTTTTGATTGCCGCGCTCTGGTTGAACGGAGGTGAATATCGCGCTCTTCATCCGGGAATGAGTGAAGTCGATCGGTCCGAAGCGATGGAGATTCTCCAAGGCAGCGCCATACCTGTCCAGGTTGACAGCGCGACCGGCGCACTGAATGTTCCTGTTGAAAGTTACTATGAGGCACGCATGGCGCTGGCTGCTGCCGGAATTCCGAGGGATGTAAATACTGGAACGTTAGACTATTTTGACCAGCAGACATCAATGACTACCAGTCAGTTTATGGAAGAAGCAAGATACACGGCCGCCATTGAGAATGAGTTGGCGAAAAGTATCACCAGGATATCAACGGTACAATCTGCACGTGTTCATATCGCAGCCCCTCGCCAGAGTAATTTTATCCGTAACAGGGCAACCACCAAAGCGTCGGTTATCATTACTCCCTTCGCAGGCAGATCAGTCAGCCAGCCTCAGGTAGAGGCGATTGTGAATCTGATCGCGTCCAGCATCCCGTTTCTGGCTACCACTGATGTTTCTGTTGTTGACGATCGTGGCAACTTGCTTACAAGCAACAGCGCCACGCTGTCCCAGGCTAATGAGGAACTCACCTACCAGCAGTCTGTCGAGCAGAGTTATAAGGATCGTATTGATGCCTTGTTGGCTCCGCTGCTCGGTGAAGGGGCGATCACAAGTAAAGTTGATGTTTCAATGGATTTCACAAGAGCGGAATCCACGGTTGAAGAATTTGATCCCGATGGCACTGGGCCATTGGCCAGATCCGAGTCAACTCAGACGGACATGGCGAGCAACATTGGCGCCCAGGGGGTTCCCGGAGGCACTTCAAACGTGGTTCCCAACAATACGTTGTTACTGCCCGCTAACGAAGCAGCTGCAAACACTGTAAATGCGGCAAACCCCGAACAGGTGCGCAGCAGTCAAATAACACGAAACTTTGAAATTGATCGCACCATACGGTATATCCGTGATCAGGTAGGAGTTCTAAACCGCATTTCGGTGGCGATTGCCGTCGATGAGTCCATCCTGCTTGAAGCGGTTGCTGCCCAGCCTGGTGCTGGCGAAGAGCCTGCTGCGACAGAGATCCTCATTCAACAGGAAATTGAAAAACTGACGGGGCTGGTCCGTGCAGCAATAGGATTTGATGAAAATCGTGGTGATGTAATCACTATTGTTGCCTCGCGATTCTACCAAAATGCCGCTGTGACTGAAGGCGCTATCTGGTACGAACAGCCTACAATTATTGCATTGATTAAATACGCAATAATCGCGTTGTTAACGACTTTGTTCATGATGATAGTGGTACGTCCGGTAATGAAACTTTATATGCCAGTACCGGAAGTGTCATTGGCGATTGGTGAAGAAGAACTGCTTAATAAAGGTGATCTCAGCGAGTCTGACCTTGCCATGCTTTCGTCAGGTGATGCGGCAGGAATTGACGAAATTAAAGCTAAGCTAAGGCCTAAGAAATCGTCTATCTCTGCGGACATGCTGGACACAGCAAACACATATGATGACAAAGTGGCGTTGATCAGACTCTTGGTCGCAGAGGATTCTGCGCGAGTAGCAAACGTTCTGAAGAAACTTATAAAGCCTGTTTAAACAGTGGATGAGAAAAATGGCGGTTACTGAGAAAAAGAATGTTGTGGCTGAACTCCCAGCGGTGGAAATGTCAGAGTCTCTGCGTGAAGAGTTGGATATGATGACAACCACAGACAGAGCCGCTGTCATTATGTTGCTTCTGGGCGAGCAACAGGCGGCGGATATTATCCGTTACCTCTCGCCTCGAGAGGTGCAATCGCTTGGCGCCTGCATGGTGTCCGTAGCTGATCTATCTCAGGAATGCGTCAATGTTGTGCTCGATGATTTTGTTTCCACTATCAAGAAACAGACAAATTTGGGGCTTGGTACTGCAGATTATGTTGAGAATGTCTTCAAGCGTGCGCTAGGCGCTGATAAAGCCGCCACCATTTTGGGCAGAATTATGCCTGGGTCTTCGAGCAAAGGGCTGGAGATACTTCGCTGGATGGACGCGCGCTCAATTGCAGAAATGATACAAGGAGAGCATGCGCAGGTTATCGCCATTATTGTCTCTGTTCTTGAATATGATGTTGCTGCCGATGTGCTGAATTTCCTTAAGCCTGAACAGAGACCTGAAGTCATTCAAAGGGTCGCACTCTTGGATACGGTACAGCCTAGCGCGATGGATGAACTTGAGCAGATCATGAAGCAGCAGTTCTCCAGTAGCTCTAGTGCCAAGTCTTCCAATTTCGGTGGTGTGAAGACTGCTGCGAAAATTATGAATTTCACCAAGGTGGAGCTCGAAGGCAAAATCATGGAGGGTGTCGCTAAGATTGACGAAGAACTCGCCATGCGTATCCAAGACAATATGTTTACCTTTGATAACCTCAGTGGCCTGGATAACCGCAGCATACAGACGTTGATGCGCAGTATCGATCAGGAACAATTGATGATCGCCTTCAAGGGCGCTGACGAATTGGTTAAAGATAAATTCATGGCTAACATGTCGCAGCGTGCTCGCGCCATGTTCCTCGATGAGATGGAAGCAAAAGGGCCGCTGCGTATCACCGATGTTGAGGTTGCGCAGAAGCAGATCATGCGTATTGCGCGCAAGCTCTCTGACAAAGGTGAGATTGTGCTATCAGGTAGAGGTGATGATTTTGTCTGATAAAACGGCCGCAAATATTGATTGGAAACTCAACCAGCTGTTGTCTGCCAGCAAGGCGTCGCGGACTTATGTGACGCACCCACTTGAACAGGGAGCAATCGAGAAGCCCAAGTTTTCGCCGTGGTCGCCCAAGCAATTGGGTCAGTTATCCACCCAGAACCAGCCAGCGCCGGCATGGCAACCTGTAGCAGATGACGAGGGCAGTGAAATCTCTGCGAATCCTTTCTCGCCTGAGCAATCCCGTGCGGCAACGCAGTATTTAGAGGCGGTAGCAATACCTCCCAATTCCCGCATAACAACGGACGCTGAACTTGAACTACTCAGGTCTGCTGCGTTCGACGCCGGTAAAAGGCAGGCGCTCGACGAGTTGGGGCAGCAGACGGTGGACAACGAGCAGGGATTCCGTGATCTGATCAACTCGCTTTCGGCCTCAAAGGTTGATATGTCAGGATTACAAAAATCAGTCACCGAGTTGTCGATGTTCATT